>CAIYUC010000244.1 GCA_903929315.1 uncultured Bacteroidales bacterium | reverse complement strand
TGCAAATGATCACATCTCCATTGACCGGAACATAGGAATAAACAGGATTATTGCCTCCCACAATAATTCCGTTAACCTTCCATTGATAAACCGGAGTGGTGCCGCCATTTGTGGGTATTGCCTGGAACGTCACGGACGTTCCGCTGCATACCGGGTTTGCTGAGGATGAAATTGTAACACTGACTGCAACGTTGGCATTTTCAACCATTGTGATGCTGTTTGACGTGGCCGGGTTTCCCGTCGGACAGGGAATCCTTGAAGTCAAAACACATGAAACGATATCCCCGTTATTGGGGACAAATGAATAAACCGGGTTATCCGGGCCGGCATTTCCGCCATTTACTTTCCATTGATAAAACGGTGTTGTACCTCCATTCACTGGAGTAGCTGTGAACGTTATGGTGGATCCCTGGCAGAATGGATTAGCTGAGGCACCAATGGAGAGGCTGACCGGAAGGATTGGATTTACAATCATAATAATAGTATTGGAAGTTGCAGGATTGTTTACGATGCACCCAGTAATTGACGAGGTTAATATACAGGATACTAGATCATTGTTCAGAGGTGAATAAGAATAAGAGGAAGAATTGGTACCTGCACCGATACCGTTGACTTTCCATTGAAAAAATGGATTCCCTCCGCCGTTAATGGGTATGGCTGTGAAAGTAACCTGTGTTCCTGAACAAACATTATTGGAAGAAGCACTGATGCCGATATCAACCACACTACTTGGAGTTACAAGGACAGTAAAATCAGTGGTTGTAATAGCATCACATCCATTGTTGTCTGTATAATTGACATAAACATGCTGAGTTCCGGCGGTATTCCATGTGACCGTTGCAGTGTTATCTGAAGCAGTGCCACCTGATGTTATTACTCCACCGGCTGAAGTGCTCCATTGATAATTCGTTTTTCCTGAAGCTGTGGAATAAACCTTTCCCGGACCCGCACAAGTTGTATCCGGACCAGAAATAACAGGAACAGGTCGTTGATGTACTGTGACATACAGAGAAGCTGAATCCCCGCTGTCACCGCACTTATTCAATCCTTTTACCCAAATCGTTCCTGAACTGGCAGAACTGCTGAAATTAACAGAAATACTATGAGTTCCTGCACCAGCTGACACAGTTACACCCGGGGGCAGGGTCCAGACATAAGTAATGGCATGGGCAAGCATTGGAACAGAATAAATCACACTCATTGAAGGAATACATACAGCAATAGGTCCAACAATAGGTCCGGCAGTATCAATAGGCCAGCAATCCAGAAACTTTATCAACATAGCATCAAAGCCGCCTCCTTCAGTAACCTGCCATGCTCCCTGGCTCGCTATTTTGTTTGTTGAAGTTGCACCTCCAACCGCGTAAACAGTATCATCCACGATATAACTACAATTACTGAAACCGTCTGCAACATTACCACCATAATAAGTCCCCCATACACGTTGTCCGGCAGTATTGAATTTTACAAGGAATCCATTTTGACTATATGCACCTCCTAAATTCGGTTGATATGAATCCGGTGTTGAAATATTATGGGTCGAGGCAGTATTGCCCGCAATGAATAATTCATCATTCCATCCGAATGTACAGCTGTAACCATAGTCCGCAGCATTACCACCATAATAGGTGCCCCACAGACGTTGACCCGAACTATCGAATTTTACTACAAATGTGTCCCAGTTTCCCCCATAGACAGGTTGAAAACATCCGGGACTTGCTATTCCATTTAATGATTCAGTTACACCAACCATACATATGTTTCCTGAACTGTCGACAGCACATGCCTCTCCATCATCCTCCAGCGAACCGCCGTAATATGTTGCCCATATTCTTTGGCCTCCGGTAGTAAATTTTGCTAAAAAAGCATCATCATAACCTCCTCCATATATTCTTTGAAATGCTAAGGGACTTGCAATATTGAAGGACGAACTGGTAGTACCATCAAAGATTACATTTCCTGAAATATCAGTTGTAATTGACACACCTTCATCATCATCTTCTCCGCCATAATAAGTCCCCCATTGGCGGACACCGGTGCTGTCAAATTTTGCAAGAAATGCATCAAATTTCAACGTGTCATGTTGATTTTGCTGATAGGATCCGGGAGTAGAAATACCAGTATCTGAAAGAGTTTCTCCTGTCAGAAAAACATTCCCGCTATGATCGGTAGTGACAATTCCATTATTATCAGCCCGTTTTCCGCCATAATAAGTTCCCCAGAGCCTGTTTCCGGCATGATCGAACTTTTCAATAAAGCAGTCCATGGTACCTCCGCCATATAGTGTCTGATGTGCTCCGGGTGAGGCAATTCCGGAAGTCGAATTAGTTTCACCTGAAATATAAATATTTCCGCTGATATCGACAGCGCACGACATCCCCCGATCTATTTCTGTTCCTCCAAAGTAAGTTCCCCACAATCGCTGTCCGGCTGCATTGAACTTAGCCAAAAAGCCGTCCTCGTTACCGGTTAATGTATCCTGGAATGATCCGGCGCTTGCAATATTATTGGTTGATTCAGTTTCTCCCACAAGAAAAACATTACCGGCTTTATCTACTGCGCAGCCCCTTCCATCATCATAACCTGTGCCACCATAATAGGTTCCCCAAAGTCTTATTGCTGTGGGGTCTATTACCAGTAATGAATTCTCCGGAATTGGTTTGTTAACGGAAAATCCATAAACTTCATTATCAATCCTTTTAAACCTTGCTTGAATATCAACTCTCGAATCATTAACCATGTAATAGCTTTCCGGGATCAATTCCTCAAGATCACCAAATCTTGTCTTGAATTTCAAGATATCCTGAATTAAAGAAATATAATCGGGCCCGGCAATGGTCAACCGTATATCATGGATATTGGCTCCCGGACGGATCACAAAGTTGTATTTGTAGCCATTCTCTTCATTTGTAAAAAATTCAAGGTCGATACCAGGATAGATGTTTTTATAGACAATATTCCCGTATTGCCTTACATTCTTAACTCCTTCAGGCGGGGTATATGCTGTGAAATAATTGAAGTAATCGGGTGAAGGATCTGAAGTTTCAATAACCGGATCGGGGTTGGCATTCAGGAGGTTGAAATCAATCCTATGATACTCGATGCTCGATGCTGGATTTCAGATGCCGGATGCCGGATGCCGGATGCCGAATTGCTGTCACGTAACGCGTAACGCGAAACGCGAGACGCGGAAAATTCATCCTTCAAAATTCGTTGATCAATATTCGATATTCTATAAAGATCATAACTAAACCCACCCCTCCTTAATTGCACATTAAATCCCGGTGTATTCAACAGATATAGAACTTCCGGATTTGGTTTGTATTTCTGGTCAACGATCTGTCCTTTGTTTTCGATGAAAGCTGAGGGAGACTTTAAAGAGCCTTTGGTTTTAGTGCCTTCTGAGAAGGCCGGTTGGGAGAATAGAGCCCAAATCAAAAAAGTAAAAGTCAAAAGGTAAAAGTCAAAATGCAAAGTGCAAAATGATTTTACAATTTCAGACTTTACCATTTTACCATTTGGAGGGGGGGGGGATATTTTGTGTAATGGTAAGCACACATCCTGAAATTAAAAAGTTTTTTATGCTGATTTTTACCCTAACAGCAAAGATAAGAAACTATAATGAAATCAGGCGAAATAATTCATTAATTTTTTTCAATTAATACTAATTCCGTATTTAATTCAGGAATGCATTACTGCATTCTTAATAACTCACCAGTTCACAGGGAAAAATTAACCAATTCTTTAGTATAAATTAATGAATTGCAAATGGAACAATCTTTGTTATATATTTGCCTGTCATAAATATTAAATGCTATGAAAACGTTAACAAAAATCTTTCTCGCATTTGTACTGCTAGGTACAATTGGCTTGATGAAACCACAACAAGCCCCGGCACAAGGAGTTGGGGTCAGCTTCCAACTGTTCTATGATCAGTTGAGTCCTTATGGACAATGGGTGGAATATCCGGGCTACAGTTATGTCTGGATTCCGGATGCAGGTCCGGACTTCAGTCCTTATGCCACCCAGGGTCATTGGGTACTGACCAATTTTGGCTGGACCTGGGTATCCGATTATCCCTGGGGTTGGGCGCCCTTTCACTATGGACGCTGGTTCTTTGATGAGATGTACGGCTGGATGTGGGTACCGGGAAGAGAATGGGGCCCTGCATGGGTTCAATGGAGACGATGTGACGGTTATTATGGCTGGGCGCCGATTTCGCCGGGTGTAAGGATGGAAGCAACCTTTGGAGAAACTTATCATATCCGCGGAGATCACTGGCGATTTGTACGGGACAGGGATTTCGACAGGCCGGATATAGATCATTATTATATCAATCACAGGGAAAATAGCAGGTTCCTGCATGGTTCAACAGTGATCACAAATACATCTGTGGATAACAGAGGCCATGCAACTTATATTGCCGGACCTCAACGGAATGAAGTGCAAAAATTTACAGGAAGACAGGTCAGAGAGGTTCCTATAAAGGAAAACACCAATCCCGGACAAACAATTAAGGATAATCAATTATTGATTTATAAACCGATAGTACAAAAGACTAAAGGTAATGGTCCTGCACCCATACCATCAAGGGCTGTCCCAATAAAAGAAGCAAAGCCATGGTCACAACAGAATACGCAAAACCCTACTCAGGTTAAAAATCCATCAGAAAATAACATGGGGAAAGCCCAACCTATACATCAAAATAATGTCAATCCTGCACCCAACCGGCAACAGGAACAACAACCACGTCCCGTTACACCTCCCAATAATAACATGGGGAAAGCCCAGCCCATAAAGCAAAATAATGATAATCAAATGAAGAAACAGGAACAGGGAGTAAAACCTCGTCCTGTGACTCCCTCCAATAACAATACGGGAAAAGCTCAACCGGTAAAACAGAAAAGCGGGAATCCTTCAGTAAACCCCCAGCAGGTAAAACGTCCGCAAGGAGCAACTCCGGTAAATAATAAAAGAGAGATAGAGGAAAAGAAAACCGAAAATCCTCCGAAAAAGTGACAAAGTGACAAAGTCACACAATTCTTGGGGCTGTCTAAAAAGTCTTTGTGACCATTGTGAAAAACGTTGTGGCCTTTGTGGTTAATTCTTAAAGCACTGAACCACAATGAACACCAAGATTGCACAAAGCACACAAAGAAGGAAAAATTATCATCTGCCATACT
>CAIYUC010000243.1 GCA_903929315.1 uncultured Bacteroidales bacterium | reverse complement strand
TATTCGCTTGGGCTCATACATACAAAGATATTAATTACGCTGCAAGCAGCGGGGAACTAACCCCTAAAAGAGATTAGAGGCTTTAGGGTATAATTTTAATAAATTTTATAAAAAATCCAAAACCAGAAAACAATTTCAGCTTCCACCAATTAATAGAGAAACTACATAATTGTGATTTCATTACCTTTGAATACCCAAAATCTAATTCGATGGAACCTCATACCAATTATAACATCAATCTGGACATCAAGTATGGTCATCTGGAACTTATCGATGTTCCTGAGATCGTCCGCTCCTGTTCCGAGAAATGGTTCAACCAGACACTGACATTCTAAAGTTCAGATCACTCCTGCTTCATTTCTCTTTCTACTAAAATATTTTATTAAGTTTCCTTCTCCGTAACTTTTGGTTCAGTTGCTTATCTGAAACCACCACAAAATAAGTGCCTGTGGGATATTTAACATTACGGAATCTCCCGTTATATGAACTAATTTGAATGTACAATGAATATTCGACATTTTGTGCTGTCCAATTTTTATTGAGGTCGCACGGTGAAGCGGTGTAGAAATCAGATTTTTCTTGCCAGTGATCGACTGAAGTTAATTTCCGCAGACCGATGTTATAATCCCAGCAGTACTTTTTCTTCACTACAAATACTTTGTATTTCAACTTTTGAAGTTTGTCAATTCGATCCTTGAGTGAATGGACATTCCTGATAATTTCCCGCACTTCATCTTTGACATAAATATAGTCCGTATTCATATTATCAAGATTTGGTCATTTTAAAGGCTATTCAGTTTTTGTAGTTTCCTCTTTCGCTCAGCCTTTGTTCGTAAAGCAAGAATTTTATCAAAGCATACAAACGAAGATGAATACCGACATATATCCCCATTGGATATTTTCTTTGAACCTATCTTTTGGGGATATTTGGTTCCATAAGCATAAATGATAAAGACAGCTTTCTTGCTGTAAGCATGATAGACATGTTTTTGGGGTCTATATATAAACTGCTCTTTCCTTGTCAAAAAGCACGCCCCCCAAGTATCTCCCCAATACCATTTATATGTCTTTATAAGGTCTTTAAGTAGTTCTTCCACCTCAGGGCACATTGAGTGACCATAATTAAGTCCTGTTTTCCAGTTTCGATGTATGACATCGAAAGCATATTCAGCTTTTACTCTCATATATTTTATTAATTTTGATTTAACATACTCAAATATAATGAAAATTTTGATATGAAAATCATTTTGTAAAAAATAATTCTTTAAAATTTGCAGTATTTACAGTTATTTCCAGAGATTTTTCTATTTTTGAAACTCCAAATCTCTTAAAATAGAACATCAATCAATTTAGCAAAACCAAATGGTAGGAAAATGTATTAGAAAAAAGGATCGATCCGAATTTGATTACATGATGAAGGTTAAAAAATCAATTCCTGTATTCTATCTTAACAGTGGAACATGGCAATACATTGGTCTTCAAAAAGACTTTGAGAACAAATTCGAATTTAAAGACCCTATCAATGTCTCCATAATACTTTTTTGTCTTGAATCAATTATGATTACAGATGTTTTAAAGAATCATTTGGTAAAAAAGGTCAATAGTAAAGATGACCAAAAAGAAAAGAATATAGCTGGCTGGCTATGTAAAAGGTTTGGAAAAGTCGATGTTTTATGTATTCAAGATTTAGAAACTTTTGATATTAGTGGTGTGCCTCATATTAGTAAATCTTTCAAACCTGATAAAAAATTTGTTTTTAAACACACTTATCAGGGGTTTAGATTAGGTGAGCGTTTATTTCTCTTAATTGGTGAGAAAATTACTTGGAATGATGTAATATTTCAATCTGTTAATGGTAAGAATATCGATACATTTCACCAAAACAGCCAAATAGAGAATTTTAATGATTATTTTTATTTAATGCAATCAGGTGAAGATGCGGAAAAAGCATGGAAAAGCTATCAAGCAAAGGAAACAGCTAAAAAATTTGATATGTAATCTTTTTCTAATATGGCAACTGTCTACTGCTCCCAGAAACTGGCAACCCTTCTTGATCTTCCCAAGAAACCTCAAGCGAATACATCCGCTGCGGCTGACCCCCATAGCTGGAATGCCATGCTGTTTTATCTGAACAAGCGGAAATGCCTGTTATTCGCACACAAGTCCACCCTTTATACTTTCCTTGCCCTCGATATTGTGAAGAAAGACCTTACCGACTTCCCAAAGTTCTTCAGGCAGCATTTCACCGACCAACTTCTTGCCGATCAGTTGATATATCCCCAGACCCAGTCATTGTTAGATTCTGCATACGAATCTATTAGCCTATTGCAAACTGACAATGAAAGGAAAGTCATTGGCTCGATGAATGACTGCATCTTCAGGATCAGGCTCTATGGTGCCAGAAAGGGCGATACCCTAACCTTGAGCCCAACCTTTGTCGGGCACCAGCTCAACAGAACCCCAATGGGTGCTATTGATTATGATCATCCTATTGAAAAGATGAAAGAGTTCTTGGAGAATCTCTCGGTTGATCTTAAGAAATAATGTTTAACCAACAAATTACAACCTCATGAAAGAAATTCAACACATTTCAAGTGGAGCAAACTACATAGCAATTGATCTGGGTGAGTTTGATCAATTAATGGATCACTCGTATATTCATCCAAAACTCAAACAAGAAGTCAAAGGGAAAGTATTCGTTGGAGAGCTCCTTAAAACTACTGGGGTTGAAGTGTCATTTCAACTATTACCTCCTGAAACCGCTGTGCCATTTTTACATAAACACAAAGCCCACGAGGAAGTCTATATCATCCTGAAGGGTTCAGGGCAATTTCAAGTGGACGGGCAGTGTTTTGATGTCAAAGAAGGCTCCGTGATCAGGATCGACCCAGAAGGAGAAAGAACACTACGAAATAACTCAAACAACCCCATGGTCTTCATGGTGATCCAATCCATGGCGGGTTCTTTGGATCAACATTTGATCTTTGACGGGTACAGGGTGAAGGGGGAAGTCAAATGGGATAAAGAATTACTATGATAACGATTGATCAATCCTCCTGCAACAGTTGTGGACTCTGTACCAGAATCTGCCATGTAATTTACACGCTATAAGCAAAAAAGAAACATAAACAATAATTTAAAAGGTGTTTTTTATGCAATACGTTTATAACTATCTTTTTCCCGCAATGTGGATAAGCTATTTGGTCTATTGGTGGACAATGTCTGCGAATATAAAATCCCCTGTTAGAACTGAGGCTACGCTGTCACGACTTATACGCTCTATCTTGCTTATTTTCGCTGTGGTTCTTATTTGGCTTCCAAGAATACCGTTTCTCTTACTTGATTTAAGATTCCTTCCACAAAGCGATTGGTGTTTTTGGAGTGGTGTTATAATTACTGCTGGAGGTCTTTCTTTTTCTATATGGGCACGTAGTCTTTTAGGAAAAAATTGGAGCCAAGCAGTCACTGTCAAAGAAGATCATCAACTTATTACATCAGGGGCTTATGCTCTGGTTCGTCATCCAATTTATACTGGGTTTATATTGGGGTTTGTTGGTTCATCAGTAGCATTGGGAGAGTGTCGTGGACTGATTGCAGTAGCTTTCGTTTTTGGAGTACTGTTGTACAAATTAAGGTTAGAAGATAAATGGTTACATGACCAATTTGGTAAGTCTTATGAAATATACTGTCAAAGAGTTTCAGCATTAATACCATTTATTCTCTAAGCAATTTAGAACTGGTTGAACGTGATTTATAAGCAACAAAATATATAATACCGAGTGTCACGTCAGGGATATTAAATTTGATAGTTATGGATCAGGAAATACAGAATATTATCGATAGAATTACTGCAATTGAGCACGGCTTCCGTCATATTGAATCTGAGGCTATTAATCTTGTTCAACCCAGATCAGTAGATGAGTGCCGTAAGCTGGCTGAAGATTTATTTGAGAGTAAACAGTATCAGGTTCGGTGTCTGGCAGTCTTTATTTTAGGATATCTTGCCGCTAATGACCCATTTGCTTTAGCACTATTAAAAACAAAGGTTAGTCGGGATTCCAATTGGCGAGTGCAGGAAATATTAGCCAAAGCGTTTGATCAGTATTGTAAAGAGGTAGGTTACAAACAGGCAATGCCAACAATTATAGATTGGTTAAAGGATGTAAACCCGAATGTCTGCCGTGCCGTCACCGAGGGATTACGGATATGGACTAACCGTCCGTACTACAGTTCTCACCCCGACATTGCCATTCGGTTGATAGCTCAGCACAAAGCCAGTGACAGTGAATACTTAAGAAAATCGGTTGGGAATGCCCTCAGAGACATTTCGAAAAAACATCCTGAACTTATCCACAATGAGATTTCCTCATGGGATGTATCTGATAGTCGAATCCATTATACTAATAAGCTGGTTATGAAAAACCAGAAAAGAACTAAAAATTAATAAGATACTATTTAATAATGATTACAATCAACCAAGAAACATACTTTTATTGTCAACTAAAATCAGGATATCTATTTGAGTAATTTTTTCATATAAATTTTAAAATAAACACATTTTTATGAAAAAAAGAATTTTTGTTTTCTTTTATATATTCGTACAATTTTTCACTGTTGTTCTTTCACAACCCGAATATGTTATTAATACTTTTAAAAATAAACAATTTGAAATAATAAAAATCAAAAAAGATATATTTTTATTGCACTATTTCGACAAATCACAATCAAGAAAGCCAAATTGGTTTACGCCAGATTTATTACTTCCCGAAGATGCATTTCAAAGATTATCATTACCACCAGATAATCATGCATCTTCATTTATGGTGGTGGATATTCCTAAAGGATCAACGATTGTACAAGGAATTGCTGCACAAGGAATCTGGATTTCATATAAAGAAGATAATGGAAAAAGAGATTTCAGATTCATTAATATTTGTGATTTAAAAAATTTGGACAATAAATTCGATGATAAACAAAAAAGAAAAGGAGGGGAAAAGCAGATATATATACTTCATGAGTCAATGCCTGATCAAATTGTTACAAGTACATCAAATACAAATTTATATATTAAATTTAATACTGATAATGGACAATTAATGACTGAGAAAGATATAAATGTACTAAATAAATTAAATTCAATTTTAGATTCCCGATCAAAATCAATGGATTTTGATATTGCGTGTAATAATTTAATGACAATGATAAATGATAATCTATGTTCTTCATACTACGTACATAAGGATGAAATAGAAAATGTTTTATTTGATCCTGAAATAGGAATATATTATTATTTAAAGGATCACACTGATCAAAATATTAATTATCAATATTATATAAATACAATTGATAATATGATTGATAGATCGGGTTTCTTAGACGCCATAACTGAGATTTATATTAAAACTCCAAAACCCCCAGAACCCATTTATGACCCACAAAAAGAAATAAAAGATTTTATAAGGAAAGCCGAAAGGGATATTAGAAAAAAACCTTAATAAGAGAATCGACTAATACTGAGCCTAAAATCAAATCGCTATCTTAGTCAAATGATTCTAATCTCTATGGGGTTAGTTCCCCACCACTTGCGGTGAGAAGCTTCATTTAGGAGGAAAAGGATATAAAAACCGTATTAAATGGCATCTGATAAAAGTTTCGTTGAATTCATTGTTGACCAGATTGAGAATGCTGGTCAGATCACCTATAAAAAGATGTTTGGAGAGTATGCTGTTTATTGTAACGGGAAAGTTGTTGCACTGGTTTGTGATAATCAACTCTTTGTAAAACCAACAATAGCAGGAAGAGCATTTATTGGGAATGTCATTGAGGCTCCACCATATGCAGGAGCAAAAACGAGTTTTCTTATTGATGACAGAGTTGAAGATCGGGAATGGATCAGTAACTTAATCAGGATCACTTATAAAGAACTGCCTGAGCAGATAATGAAGAAGAAGAAAAAAAGATGAATTTTCATCTAAGAAAGATTTTGAATTTTAAAATTTAGATCATGTTTATCGGACATTACGGTGTAGCATTCATTGTCAAGAAAAAAGCATCAGACATTCCTCTTTGGTTATTGTTTGCATCGGTTCAGATTTTGGATATCATTGCATTTACGCTTGTATTACTGGGTATAGAAAAGGCTTCTTACGTTCCCAATATTAATCCATTCTTCAGAAACTTGCTGGACTTACCTTACTCACATTCCCTGAGCGGGGCGTTGCTTATATCCGCTATTGTATTTGTCATTTTTTGGGCAATAAATAAAAAAACATGGGCATGGATTTTAGGATTGTGCGTTCTATCTCATTGGGTCATCGATTTGATTGTTCACACACCCGACCTTACCATTTTCTTCGGCATTTCGAAAGTCGGACTGGGTCTGTGGCATTATCCAATTTTGACCTATATTGTTGAAATAGCATTTGTTTTAATAGGATGGCTGCTGCTGAAAAAGAATATTTACTCCTACCTTCTATTGATTTTAATGATCGGTGCTTTTACAGGGATGGTATTTGCCGAGGAACCAATGATCTTCAGGGAACATAATGCTTTGAGAACCTCTATTGTGCTAATAGCTAATTTGTTATTTATTTTCATTGCCTATTTATGGGATCGGAAAAACAAGAAATACAGAACTGACTCAGGATACTGTGATAGTGGATACGAATATACAACCCCATAGATCGGCATTATTCATGGGAAAAAATAATCAAGAGGTTTTTCACATGATAAATCAGCATTAAGACCATTACAAATCTAAAAAAAAACAGTAATGAGAACTAATAGGCTCCTATCTTTTTTTACAATTCTGATTATTGTGTTAGCAGTATTTCTGCTGAACATGACATTTACTTTTAAAATTCCTCGGATTGCAATGATGGTGGTTAGAATTGCCTTATTTGTACTGTTTTTTATGGTTTGGAGGGTGCTTTCCAAGAAGAAAGAATCAACAGCAAAAAATATCGCTTTCACCTTAATGGTAGTTAATCTGGCATTTTTCATTGTTTCATTTTTTACAGCCAATTTATGGGGTCTCAATTTAGGAAGTGCTAAGGGAATTGCTTTAGCAAAACTGAGTGATAGTTTTATCATCAGTATTGTTTTAATCATATCATTTATCATTGGCGGATTTCAACTGAAAGACATCTATTTAACCAAAGGGAAATTAGCTTTAGGCTTGTTAATCGGCATTATATCATTTATTAGTATGGGTTGCTTTGCGATACTAAGTACTAAACAGTCTCATGGAGTGGAGTTTTTATGCAAGAACTTGGTTTGGATTTTCTTATTTGTTATTTCCAATGGATTTATGGAGGAATTACTTTTTAGAGGCATTTTTCTGAAGCAGTTAAACAATATCTTAAAACCTGTCTGGACAATTGCATTAACTTCTATTGTTTTTGCTTTAGCACATTTACAGGTAAACTACACACCTGATATATTATTTTTTACAGGGATATTATTAATACTTGGAATGATCTGGGGGTTTTTGATGTATTATACCCAGAGTATTATTGCATCAATGCTTTTTCATGCTGGTGCAGATTTAATGATTATAATGCCAATCTTTTACTCCTTTGGAGTTACTGGCTAAAATTTCATTAAAGAAAATTATTATGTTCCAAAGAAAAAAGAAAGTAGCAATCTTAAAAGATAAACTGTGATGAACCCTAAGTTCCTTAGAAATCTTCTTATTGGTCTTTTGGCATTTCTCGGTGTAGGAGCCATGTTTGGAGGTGGTGCATTGATTATTTCCCCATCAGGAGAATTGCTTGGCATGCCGCTGTCAATGATAAAAGATTCGCCATTCCCAAATTTTCTGATACCAGCGATCTTTCTATTTACAGTACTTGGTCTTTCCCCCTGCCTCGTGATCTTTGCCCTGCTGAAGAAACCTAAATCAAGGATTGCTCAGCGGCTTAATATCTATAAAGACATGCATTGGTCATGGTCTTTCAGTGTCTATATCGGTTTGATCCTGATCCTCTGGCTTCAGCTTGAGATGATGTTCATCCATTCGGTTCATTGGTCACACACCTTCTACATGTTTCTTGCTATTGCCATTCTCATAGTGGCGATCTTGCCGCAGGTGAGAAATTTATACAAGCAATAAGTGGAACCGAAAACAATTATTCAATCGTTCCTGATGGATCCCTATAAGATGAATTGCGGTATCTATTATTAAAATGACACCACCATCAAAATTATTTCAGAGGGAAGTAATATTATTTTTTCCTTAGTATCCCAATTAACAATCTGTCAAAAAATAATTGCCATCGTTTATCCAGTTGTTAGCAGCCATATAAAAATACTACCATGAATAAAAAAACAAAATTCATCTTCTTCAATACTCCGGTAATTTTTTATAATGAATTTAACAATGACATGTTCGTAAAAACCCGCATGATAGGCTGAAGCCAAAAGAGAAAAGCATCTGCTTTGTTGTTGACCAAAACGACAAACCATGATGCTTCTCAATAAAGCC
>CAIYUC010000242.1 GCA_903929315.1 uncultured Bacteroidales bacterium | reverse complement strand
GGCTTTATTGAGAAGCATCATGGTTTGTCGTTTTGGTCAACAACAAAGCAGATGCTTTTCTCTTTTGGCTTCAGCCTATCATGCGGGTTTTTACGAACATGTCATTGTTAAATTCATTATAAAAAATTACCGGAGTATTGAGAAAATGAATCAAGTCTTTTTAATCTTGGTACATAAACAACCCAAACAATTATTGATGTTGTTGAAGCAACTTGAAAGTAATGAATCACATTTTATTATACATGTTGATTTAAAAAGTGAAATTCAAGACTTCAAGTCAATAACTACAAATATTAAAAACATTCACTATGTTAATGAGCGGTATGATGTTGGGTGGGGCTCAATTAGTATTGTTAAAGCAACATTAGCTTTAATTAAAGAGTTACATTCTAATAATTTAAATTATAGCCACGCTCATTTGCTTAGTGGTGAAGATATTTTAATTAAGCCTATTTTGAAATTAAATCAATTCTTCTCGGATAAGTCAGATACAATTTTTATGGGATTTTTTAAACTTCCTTGTCAATGTTGGTCAAATGGAGGTTTAGATAGATTAACTAATTATTATTTTGGAAATGATAAAAAGAATAGAACATATATTGTTAAATTATTTAACCGATTTTCCAGATTATTATTTGATCTATTTCCATTTCTAAGAAAAAAACTAATCGATGGTATCAATTTTTATGGTGGACCGGCATGGTGGTCTATTACTATGGAGGGTATTGATTATATAAATAAATATATTACGGATAACACAGCATTTGTTAGGTTTTTCAAATTTTCTCTTATCCCAGATGAAATTTTCTTTCAAACAATCCTGCTAAACAGTAAAATAATTTTTTTGATTGATTCAAATTGCAAAAGATACATCGATTGGAATAGTCCTGCAAAAGGTTCACCAGCTGTTTTGGAGTTAGAAGATTTCAATGATTTGGCACAATCAGACATGTTTTTTGCTAGAAAAATTAATTTTGAAACTTCAAGCCAACTTTATAAAATGTTATAAGAATATTATGAATAATAAATATAATTACTTAATTGTGGGAGCAGGACTTTTCGGAAGCGTTTGTGCTCATGAATTATCCAAAAATGGTAAAAAATGCATTGTAATTGATAAGCGAAATCATATTGGCGGTAACATATATTGTGAAGAAATAAATGGAATTAATGTCCATAAATACGGTTCGCATATTTTTCACACAGACGACAAAATAATATGGGAATATGTTAATCAATTTGTTTCTTTTAATAATTTTATTTATTCGCCAATTGCTAATTATCATGGTGAACTCTTTAATTTACCATTTAACATGAATACTTTTTATCAACTTTGGGGTGTAAAGACACCAGAGCAAGCAATGGCAAAGCTAGCATCAGAGAGGTTACCTTTTAAACATATATATAACCCTCAAAATTTGGAAGAGAAAGCTTTGGTTCTAGTAGGAAGAGAAATTTATGAAAAATTAGTAAAGGGTTATTCCGAAAAACAATGGGGCCGAGAAGCTAAAAATATTCCTTCGTTTATTATTAGTCGATTACCATTAAGATTCAACTTTGATAATAACTACTTTAACCATCCTTATCAGGGAATACCAATAGGTGGGTATAATAAGATTGCCGATAAGCTTTTAGAAGGAATAGATGTTCTGCTCGGTATCAATTATTTTGAAAACAAAACGCATTATGATGAAATAGCAGATACAATAATATATACTGGGAAAATTGATGAATTTTTTGATTACAAGTTTGGGGAACTTGAATATCGTAGTTTGCATTTTGAAACAAAAATCCTTTATAATACTGAAAATTTTCAGGGAGTTGCTGGGATAAATTATACAGGATTGGATAAAGAATATACAAGAATTATTGAACATAAGCATTTTGAGAATGGTAATCAAAAAGATACAATTATTACAAAAGAGTATCCTCGTGTGTATAATAAGGTTAATGAACCGTATTATCCAATAAATGATTACAGAAATCAAACAATGCTAGAAGTTTACCAAAAATTTTCAAAATGCTTTCCAAATGTTGTATTCGGAGGAAGATTAGCTGAATATAAATATTATGACATGGATAAGGTTATTAAATCTGCATTGGACAGAGTGCAATCATTGTTAAACTGGTAGCTTTATCATGTATCTATTATTAGAAGTTTCTCTTTCGACATATCGATTGCTAAAATAAGTTTTGCAACTATTTAGTAACGAGTAAAATAACGTTTAGTTTTAGTCGGTAATCGAAAGATTTAATTTAGAGAAAATAATAATGCACGAAACGCTAACAAAGGCTATATGCAATAAGGGTTTCAGTGGTAATTCAAGCATTCTGCCCCGCATAAAATTTCGTATCGGCGGACAGGTTTGTAGCCCGCAATCCCTTACTGCATATAGCCTCAGCCGTTATGGGAAAGTTTTAACCAAAGACAAGACAAAGGTCAAAAAAAGGCTGACCACCTAATTTGACAGAATCATGCATTAGTGTAAGCATCCGGTCTGATTCGTCTTGTTAAACGGAACCACAGTTTGTAATTTCGCAGGTTAAAATAAACCTGCAGCCAGATGAGCCCAACAACTGAGGCCGGGAAAATTTATGAGATGATTGGGGATAATATAGACAGTGGCTTAACAGGGAGCAATTCATCCAATCGTTGGATAGACCAATCGGGAATGACGGTTAACACATCCTTCAGCCAAGTAAACGGTTCCACATGGTTTTTCTTACAGGTTCCAAGAAATGAATAGATCATAGCAGCTCGCTTTGCACCTTCATGGGACCCGGCAAAGAGATAATTTTTCCGTCCTAAAGCAACAGGACGAATGGAGTTCTCAACGAGATTATTATCGATTTCAAAACGACCATCTTCTATATACCTGATTAACCTTGGCCAAAGATTGAGCGTATAAGCAATGGCCTGCCCGATAGCGCTCTTGGGTAATACCTGTACCAGATTGTCTTTTAACCATTCTTCAATTTTCTTAAGGTGATCGGTTGACATAACTTGTCGCATGATTTGTCGCTCCTCAATTGAAAGTTGGTATTCTTTGGCTATTTGTTCCATTTGATAAAGCGGTTGCATCATGGTCAACATCGCTTGTGCACGCTTTCTGTCATTATTCAGTGCCTGATCAAATTTTCTGCGGGCATGAGCCATACATCCCAGTAACCTGGATTTGCCCACCATCTCAAAAATATCATAAACAGAATAACCATCGGTTTGGATTGCACCATAAAAATCTTTCAAAAACGCCGTGGGTCCGTCACGTCCTCTACCTTGCTGGTAATCTACACAAACTAATTTTTCAACGGGTGAATAATAAAACCAGTGATATCCTTTGTGCGTTGCCTGGGAGTGATCTCTGGATAATACGGCTATGGGTGTCTCGTCTGCCATCAGGTAATCGCACTGCTGCACTTTCTCTTTCAACTTCTCATAAAGTGGTTCTAACAACCTGCAGGTTCCGGTAAACCAATCGTTAATGGTTGATTCCGCGATCTGGATCTCCTGCCGTTTGAACATTTGCACCTGCCGGTAAAATGGCAAATGATCTACAAACTTGCTGATCAACATATGAGATAACAATCCCGGGCCGGCATTTCCCCGTGGAATCGGTAACGAAGGAAGCTGGCCAATTACAATACTTTCCTTGTTGGGAAGAACATATTTGGGGCGAATGTATTTTTTAACAAACAATTTACCGGGAGTATATTCAAGGATCTCAGTGATCGTTTCTCCTATCTTTTTTGCTTCCGATATGTCTTCTTTCGGTTCGATCACCTCTTCCACCCTGGGAAGATGAGCAGGCAGGGCTAGTCGTATAGGAGGATTCTTTTTCGATTCCGAAGGTTTGTTTCGTTCATATGTAATGGATTCTTTGACAGGTTCTGTCGCTTCAACCTGGGGCAACCCAAACAATGGCAACTGAGCAGAATCAACCGGAATAAAGCGCTCGCTTTTAGCTCCGAAAATCATACGCTTGAGCTTATCCAGTTCTTGCTTCAGGAACAGGTTTTCATTGCGAAGATTTTCATATTCAGTTCTCGACAGGATGACCTGATCTATAATTCCCGATGTGTACTTTTCCTTGTCGATTACCATGGAATAAAGGTACGCTAAATACCTTTACAACCATTGAAAATACAGTACTTTCACGCATTTTATTTATCAACATTTTTCTGTCAGTAAGTACCGTTTTCTTGTTCGTATATGCTGTAATGAGATCCCCTCAACCATCATTACTAACTGAGGCCAGTTGATAACCATGCAAGAATTGTTAAATGCCCCTAATGGGAGCTCGAAAGTGCCACTTTCCAGTCTTTTGTAGTACAAAATAAATCCTCCATATTCCCACTTGAGCAACTTCATACGGTTGCGGGGACGGTTGATGAAGATGAAAACTTCGCCCGATAAAGGATTACGCATCATGCCTGACTCTACCAGCAAACAGAGAGCGTCAAAACTCTTTCGCATGTCGGTTGGTTGGCTATACAGGTAATAGCGGTGCGAGGAAGAAAGAGAAAACATAGTATCCCATCTCAGATAAGATGGATCAATGTCCCGATAGTAGCTACTGGTATGTTGACCGGTACCTGGAGTGACACACCGTTAGGATATTGCAATATAACATACTGACCTGGGGATTGAACATGTCTGGTCCTTCCGCCGGTTTTCACAGGAACAAATAATCCGGGTCCTTCATTCTCTGAAATTTCCTGGGACTTACGCTGCCAGTAATAGAATTTACTCAATGCAATGTTTTGTTCCAGGCAAAAAACTTTGCGGGTTTTTCCACTCCTTTGAAACTCATCTATCAATTGAAACATTCGATGTTGACGATCTTCTGCTGATGTTTTTTCCATTTTGAAAAAATTAAATCAGCAAAAGTATTAAACCGGAAATCAGAAATCAATATGCATCAGGCCGGACGGTTACGCATTAGTGAACGAAAAAGTGGATTATAGGACAGACACTAATTTACAAATTCAAAAAAATAAGGAAACATGAAAAAATTAATTAAATATTTAGTTGTGGCTATGGTATTTATATTAACCATGGTTTCTTTCACTTCAAATAATACATGTTCAGCATGTTCAGAACGTCTGACATACAAGATCCAGGGGACTCTGTCGGACAGGGGAAGTGCTAATATCAATGTCTCTGGAAATTACATTGATGTGAGATGGGACGTGGCAAACGTATATACAGGAGGTACTGTTGATGTCTATATAAGAGATAACTCAGGCAATGACAAGATATTAAAGAATGGAAGAAATCAGGTGTCGCCTGGAAGTTATTTCTTACATATGGATTGGGTTTCCATACTCTCTGCAGATGTGACAGTAACTTTTGAATGTGGTTCTAATGCTGGTACTTCCAATGCTGGTACTTCCAATGCTGGTGCATCCCATAGGTCGAATAATAACAGTGAAATTTATAATCCCAATAAACAGAGGTCAACCCCTACACGTGAAAGTGATGGACTTTCAGGTCTCTGGCCAAGTGAAAATATAATTAGAGAAGCATTGCGAAACTTTCATTTTAATGATGATGTTAATACATCTATTGATGAGGCAAAAAGAATGCTGCAGTATATTGGTGCAGAAAAGATTTCACTTTTAACTTCAACTTATGTTTCAGGAATTTTTCAATCTGGAGCAGAAATTACAATCTGGCCTAATACTTATGATAAACAATCTTGTTATGGCATTAGATACGGGAGACCTCTTTCAGGACGTCCATATTTCGGAAGTAATGATACTTATTTCGAAATTTGTAAGTAACCACAACTATAATATTATTTGAACTTCATATTTTGTACTAACCAGGAGATAATGTGCCTCAAAACCTGCCCATAACATGCCGCTAATCGCAACAATGCTAACGCAATGTTGCTTTTCAAAGGCTCTATCTTTGATGCGTTTAGCGCCCAAACGTTGGCAGCGACCCTAATAAATAATTCGTCATGAAATACACTCTTTCTTTATGCCTCTTTGTTGTTCTTTTTGCTTCCTGCAAGAAAGTTACTAATTACGGAATATCTGACGGAATGAAAGAATATTTTGCGTACAAAACTGGAAGCTATTGGATTTACAAAAACGATTCAACAGGATTAATTGATAGCTCGTCTGTTTCATCATATACTCATGTCTATGATAATACTGATTTATCTGGAATAAAACGTGAATTGATTTCAATGATTTTTAAAAGTAAATTCCTGAGTATGACGTTTATTAGCTATATAAGTTGTGGTGGTCCAGATTATTATACGGTTTCAAGTTTACTATATCCTGTATCTGGAGAAATTCAAGCGGACGGTGCTGTCGCATATTATCCAAATTGGCCATCCAATAAAAAAATTATCCCTGATTGTTCTCCAGGAGCAACATTTTTTTACAAAACAATTCCAACTGATACTATTGATAACATTCCATATCAAAACGTGATTTATTCAGAATTCCGTTCAACTGACAGTTCTTCGACAAATCCTTATTTATACATTAGAAAAATATATTTTGCAAAGCATATTGGCATTATCAAATATTATGAATTGTACCCATATTATAATGTTAATAGGTCTTACAAATTATTGAGATATAAGGTCGTTCAAGAATAAAGGGCTGTTGCCAACGAGCATGCAGCCTCGATGCGGGGTTTGTCGGTAAGGAAAGTGGTTGAGGCTAATAAAATAGAAACAAAAAAGCAAAGATAAAATCTGCTAAAACCCGCACTGCGGCTGCCAGCCAGGCGTCAGACTGTCTAAAAACCTCCCTTTATCAACTGTGATTTTGTTTATAACTTTCCTGCTGTTTCCTTAGTGTTTACGGGGGTTTTCGTATCTTTATTGTATGGATTACATACAAGGAATACCCCGATCACAAATGGTTCTTATCGAATCTTCCATGGAGGAAAAGATAGAACAGGATAATCCTGTCAAGATTATCGATTTGTTTGTTGATAACTGCAATTTAGAAGAGTTAGGTTTCGTCCGTGCAAAGCACTCTCAGGAAGGAAGACCTCCCTATGATCCCCGGGATCTTTTGAAACTCTTTATTTACGGCTATCTCAACCGGACCCGCACTTCGAGAATGCTGGAGAAAGAATGCAAACGCAACCTGGAGCTGATGTGGCTGCTTAAAGAACTGACCCCGGATCACAACACGATAGCCAATTTCAGGAAGGCCAATCCAAAGGCCATCAAGCAGGTATTTCGCAGGATGGTTACCATGTGCAAACGTCTTGACCTGATCGGCGGGAAAGTGATTGCAATAGACGGAACCAAACTCAGGGCACAGAACTCAAAAAAGAACAATTACAATCAGCGGAAGATCGATGAACACCTGGCTTACATTGAAAGCAGACTGCATGAATACCTAGATGCTCTCGATATTGCCGATGCTGCTGAAACCATGGTTGCCATTCCAGCGCTATCCACACAAGCTCCTGATCCTGCCTATAACGTAGACCAATTTATTTACAATAAGGAGACAGACACTTACCAGTGCCCCCAAAAAAATATTCTTTATACAAACGGTACCTGGTATAATAAAGGGTATGATCATAAAGTAAAACAATATAAGACAAAAGCCTGTAAACATTGTCCTGTCAGGGAACATTGTACCAAAGCTAAAAACGGACGGATCATTGAACGGAGCGAGTTTGCCGAAGCTATTCTGAGAAACAAGCTGGCCATTGAACAGAATAAGGAACTTTATAAACGACGGCAGGAGATAGTCGAACATCCCTTCGGAACAATAAAGCGACAATGGGGATTTGATTACACGCTGATGAAAGGGAAGCAAAAGGTAGATGGAGATGTTGGCCTGATCTTCATTGCGTATTTATTTACAAGATTGATGAATATTTTGGGATTGAAAGGCCTGATGGTGGCCATTTCCAGTCTTATTTCGCTTCTTATAACACAAAAATTGACCTTAAAACACCTTATAATCGAATTTCAAAGGTCTCAACGAATTTTTTCTGAAATAAATCCATTGTATCGATATTTGATTATTTGTCCGTAACTTTACAAAACGGACCTTCCGTCCGGGAAGTTTTGAGACGGACTGACGTTGGCAGCAATACAATTATAAAAAACATCAACGGGGAAGCCAAAAACCGAGAAGAGTAGGCAACATCTTAAAATCAAAAAATTATGGCAATTCTTAAAGAAGTAACATCCTTTCCGGACTTCAAAGTTCAAATTGTTACCAATTTTCCAGACTTATGTGTTTATGTAACTAAAGACAAGTCAGAAGCTAAAGGAAGTGATTTTATCTGGTTTTTTGAAAATTCATTCCCAGAAAAGAAGATTCAATTTGTTGATAATTTTCCAGATATAAAAATTCAGTACGTCGACAATAAATCATATGCCTGTTGGAAGAATCATTCGCATAAACTTCAGAAAAGAATAGGATAATACTAAATCTTTATGACAAAAACCGAACAACTTAATTCTCTTTTTATTGAGTGGAAAAAACGAATTTCCTCATATAATGGATTCTTCCATGAAGACGGAATTATTAATGAACCCTTGTTTCAGAATGCACCTTACAAAATTCTTTTCATCGCAAAGGAACCAAATAATCCAGAAAAAGAAGGATTTGATTATAGAGAATGGTGGAAAGAAGAAATTCGATATACTTTTTCCTATCGTATAGCCGAATGGAGTTTTGGAATATTAAATGATTTTCCTGAATATGATGAGATTTGGGAACATGAAGAATTACCGCAAAAAGCGTTGCAACAAATTGCATTCATGAATATAAAAAAATCTGGTGGCGGAGGAAATTCAACCTTAGAAATAATGATGAATTTCGTAACTGATATTAACTTAGCTTTTCTTATAAATGAAATTGAAATCATTGAACCTGAAATTATAATTTTAGGTATCTCTTGGCTTGAGTTACGTGATAGATTGTTCCCTAAAATTGAATTTATTCGGAGCGGCTATGGAATAGAAATTGGGAAGTTCAATAATGCAAAAATTATTGATTTCTACCATCCTTCATCAAGAACCGCACCTGCTGCTGCTTATTGTTTACTTCAAAATGTTATTAGATCTGAAAGATTTAAAGGATTATGAATTAAGGTGTAATTTTATTAAAATCGTTTTTAAAGAATACTTTTTAATATAATTGTACTGCTGCCAAGCCGGCAGCCGAGCAATGCGGGTGGTTTCCGGAGGCTGGCATTCACCAAACCTGTAAAGGATGGAGGTAAAGAAAAGAAATAACAAGTAAAACCCGCACTGCGGCTGCCGGCGGGGCGTTACCCAACATAATAAACAAAAAATGAGATAAAATAAAAGTTCTGTAAATCAGTGAATGTACCATAAAAATTCAAAACCAAGCCTTATGAAAACAAAAATCATCATTCCACTCTTGGTACTTGTTATTATGACAAGTGCCTTTAGTCAGAAGTCTTCGATCCAATTGACCTTCTCCGCCGTCATCATCGCGGCTTACGTCAAACTCGACAGTATTAAAGTTATGAACCGCACCCATAGTGGAACTGTGGTAATCCATTGGCCCGATACTGTGCTTACACTGAATTACCTCGGAATACCTGAAATCAAAAATGATGTTAAGGACTTGCAGGTATTTCAGAACTATCCTAACCCGATGAATGGCCAGACTACCATAAAATTATTTGTACCTGAAAAAGGCCAGGTGAACCTTGTGATAACGGACATGCCGGGTCAACAGGTCATCAGCATGGAACGGAAGCTTGACAAAGGGTATCATTACTTCAGGTTGACTTCCGGAGAGGAAAATTTTTATTTCTTTACAGCACGATGGAAAGACAAAAGCAGAAGCATTAAAATCCTGAATTCTTCTTCCAATGTAAATCGGGCAGGTTCACTTGAATATCTGGGCAGCGAATATTCAGACCCTAAGTTAAAAGCAGCATCAGAGGTTCAAAATCTCCCTTACAAACTAGGTGATCTGCTATTGTACATTGGCTATGCAGGCACCCTTCAATCCGGCATATTGGATTCAGCAACTACCGCCAAAACATACACCTTCCAGTTTGCCACTAACATCCCCTGCCCGGGAGCAGCTGTAGTCAGTTACAGTGGCCATGAATACAATACCATTCAAATATTCAGCCAGTGCTGGCTGAAAGAGAACCTTAACGTGGGAGCATTGATACCCGTGTCACAGGCAATGGCTGATAATGGAATCATTGAGAAGTACTGCTATAATAATTCAGAAGACAGTTGCTTTAAATACGGGGGCCTGTACCAGTGGAACGAGATGATGCAATACACGACCACACAGGGCGCACGGGGAATATGCCCTCCCAGCTGGCATGTGCCTTCATTTGAAGACTGGAAAGTACTGAACGGAGCTGTTGACAGCATTTATCGCATTGGCGACGATGCATGGGATCAACCTTTTGATGTAGGTTTTAATGTAGGCTTAAACCTGAAATCCATTCATGGCTGGCAAGCAGGAGTAACCAACACCGACCGTTTCGGGTTTTCGGCTCTTCCTGGTGGTTCCCGTTTCTGGAGTGGAAGCGGCTGTTTCGAAGTCGGCAGCTCTGGTTATTGGTGGATTACTATGATGAATCAAACCGGTTACTCATTTTACTACAGAATGTCATACGACCATCCGGATATCTACTTTGATTACACAAGCGGGGAAACCGGTTACAGTGTCCGTTGTGTTAAGAATAATTAACAATTTGCTCTTTTGAGGTTTGGGGTTATGCCAATTACAGAATATATGTTCACAAGTATTTTTATTGCAGGAATACAGAATTACATTGGGTAACATGCCGCTAACCGCAACAAAACCAGCTTTATTCGTGCTTTTTAAAGACTTTACCTTTGATGCGTTTAGCGCCCACACGTTAGCACCAATTTTAAGAACTTTGCTGAGAGTGAAATTTCCGGCAGATTATACCGGTTGTTGTTTTGTTTCGTTTGATAACATGATAGCGAAGATATTTCAGACCAAGAACCGCAGGAAAATCAATAATTTGTCGTCTAATTAGAGTCTGTCTTTAAACTCAAATTGTTAATAAATACTGAGGTTTGATAGGATATATGAAGAAAGTTCCCAGTAATTTCGAATCAAAGATAATGAGTCTATGAAAATATTCAACG
>CAIYUC010000241.1 GCA_903929315.1 uncultured Bacteroidales bacterium | reverse complement strand
CTGAGCGCCTATTGCCATATTTTATCAATGTGGACTTATTCAGCAAAGAGTTTTATGAAAATATTAAAGCAGGATCTTTATTATCTGTTTTCGCTCGGAATCTTTGAACCGAAAACATCCTGACTTAATCAGCAGACCCTATTTAATATCTAAAGAAGCATACAGATTGACATGGCCAATATCTTTTACCAAAATATTATTGAGCACAAGATTAATAGCGGAATCCCTTGTGTATTGTGCATGAACAGTTGCTGTTATAAAAATAATAGCAAATACAAAAAATAGTTTTACTTTTGACATGGTTTTTTCTCCTTGTGATTTTAAGTTTTTATTATCTTAATAGCTTGTGAGATTTTACCGTTTACCTTTAGGTAAGCAATGTAGGCGCCGGGTTTGCAGGGTTGAGAGCCATTGTCAAGCCCGCGCCATTTTATTAAATGTGAACCTCCACTTAGTTTTTGATTAATTAAATTTGTAACAAACTTGCCTTGAAAATCAAAAACCACTAGTTCTACAATTGAAGCTTCTTGTAAATTAAAATTAAAGATGGTTTCATCCTCAAAAGGATTGGGATAATTTCTCAAATTATATGAAGGATATTTGATTTGATTGTTTATTCCAACAATCGGATCTGGGATAAAATGGCCTTGACCATCATTAAACAGGATATCAACATTATTAGAAAGTGTATAATAATCAAAACGAACAGTGACGATATCATTGAAACCATTATTATCAAGATCAGCACAATAGAAACTACGAGTTGGCTCTCCAACTGATGGAACTGAAACAAATTGTGAATCTGCAAGCTGAAAATTTCCCTGATTGTACCAGAGAATATATCCTGTTTGGTCTGAGTTTTGATAAATAACATCGGGTAAACCGTCATTATTAAAATCTGCGACAAAAAATTGATAGCAAAGGGGTTGGAAAACAAAATCAGGCATCTTCTGAAATGTATTATTTCCATTGTTTTTATACATAATCAGAACATTTGATGCAAATCCTGAGTTACAAAGGATATCTTTATAACCATCCTGATCAAAATCGGATATTGCCACTTGGTCTGCAAAACCTTCGGCACTGAGTTGAAGCCGCTGAAACCCTGATGGATAGCTAAAATACACATCTATGATCTGACCACAAAGGACAATATCATCCCTGCCGTCATTATTCAAATCTCCTACAGCTATACCAGATGGATAATAGTTCGTAACATGATGAACTTCCGGAGCAGAAAAGTCTCCAAGTCCATCGTTATATAAAACGCCCCAAAATAGTCCGGAATTTGAAGAATATACTAAATCAATAAATCCGTCACCATTGATATCGCCATAATTAATATGATCAACAGGTTCTGTAGTGTTTAGATTAAAATCGGTGTAATTTGAATTGTTAAATGTTCCTTGAATACTATAATATACTCTGATATATCGTTGCAAAGTTCCATTAGAATAATTTTTATTAGCCAATGCAATAATATCTGCCCAACCATCATTATTTACATCTACAGCGAAAATATTGTCCTGATACCCGGCGAAAGATTTTGACGTATCAGTGATTTCAAATGTTCCATACGAAATATTCTTCATAAGGGTTATTGTAGGATTTGCATCACCCCAGGCAGTATGGTGTCCAATTATGAGATCATTAAACCCATCATGGTATATATTAGTGGCAAATGCTGAACTAGCCGCAATAGGAACATTATATTCACTTTGGATATCGGTTGTTGACGAATAGAAAATGACAGATAAGCAAATGATGAGAAAGGTTTTGATGAAGGTTTTCATTTTATCATAGCCTAATACTCGTTGAAACTTTAATCAATTAAATTCTATTAGTTATATATATCTTTGATTTTATATATAATTCAATTTCAGGCTTTAAAGATAGCTTATTAAAATGCTCAAGTCAAGCGTTTTACGGAAACCCGCAATCAATTGTTAATAAGTTTTTAAGAATAGCAACTAAATCCTTGATAATCAGGTTAAATATTTTATGGAAATAGCAATTTGCACACCATAATGGCGTAAAAAGATTACCTAATGAAAGTAGGTCTTAATGAAAACCATGGGGCAAAGAGACACACCAGGATTGATTTTATATACGCTTATTCCCCGGTTGGGTTAAACTGAAAATCTTAAGTCATGTAAAGGCAATTTGACAAGTATTGAGCTCCTCTTTTTATAAAATCGCGGATCAGTCTCGCCATTCTGCATTATAAACAATCTTCTCTTTGATCTTTTCGATATCGTCTTGGGTTAGATCAGTCCAGTTGGCCAGGTTATAATCCTGAATGCTCCGCATAAGACAGTTTAGATCCAAGATTTGTGCAGCACGACGTTTTAGGAAGATATCAGATCTCCAGTACATATCAATGAAATCATCGATCAGCACCGTTAAGGCATACTGTGATTCAACACAGAGCTCGTCAAGTTCGGTTTGGGTTATCGGGATCATACATCAAGGACAATTACACCTATCGCTGCAAAGGAATCCATATTCGGAATGACAGTTACAAAGTTTCCCGGACTGACGGCTATGACATCCTTGCCGTTGATTTGTTTTTCTCCCATTGCAGATAAGTTGAAATTATATGAAGAACTCAGGTTTATGATAGTGAATTCACCTTTTACATCTTCTGCAATATAGATCTCTACCAATTGGGTCTCATCGTTGAAGATATATGTTTTGGAGTTTCCATCGACTGTCAGGGCATCCCCGCTATCTTTATTCAAGGTAGGTATTGATGCGGTTACAATACCGGTTCCACTTCCGGAACTGTCGCTGGTACCCGGAACAACTATCCCAAAGAGAGCTCCGGCAACAAAAGTATCGTTCTGATATACTCCACCAGCTTCCAGTTTTGAAAAATCAATACTCATATGCCCCCATATATTCGGATTTGTGCTGGACAAGTTGAGATAAGCCAATCCTGTCATACGCTGAGATAATAAGGCCGAATACTCAAGGAATGGATTCCCGCCGGCCACATTGCCAATTCCCGGGTTAATGAAATGGATCTTGACCACGTATTGATATTTACCATCAGGTTGCTGTAATCCGGCAATGAGTTGAGAAACGAAATAATGGCAATTAGGATCGATCCTGGATGCATCCATATCTTTTATTGCCAAGCCTAACTGCTGATTATCATTACCTGAGTAGGGAGAACTGTATGTCCATCCACCTCCTTCGCCAATACCATCCTGACCATCCTGACCACGCTCTGCGAGGAAACTCCAGACTGAATTAAACCCTGTAGGCTCACTTCCGATATTATCTTGTAATGCAACAAAGGATGATCCATTACGGTAAACAACATCACCAATATGATATTGAATCCCTATGGCCCAGATCCCTCTCCAGGAGAGTCCTGGTCCGCCTGCATCACCTTTATCACCCTTATCGCCTTTTCCACCTGCAGGACCAGGAATAGGGTTAATTGTCAATGGAAATTGAAGATTGTTACTTCCGGGAATGTTGTACATGGCTTAGAGGTTTTGTTCGTTTACATAGTCTGATATACGTTTGCCAGATGAGAGCAAGCCACTCAGAAAGTCAAATGCTTTCTGAGCTTTCTCAATCTGGAAGAACTGTACATTATAGTAGATCGAGTCAAGGATGAGATTGGCAATGGTCGGATCAAATACCTGGTCAAGAGATTTTACTTCTGTCGGGATGGAGACTACCCAGTTGCGGATCTTGTTCTGCACTCATAGTCTTAATAAATAACACCGATTCTATTGTTCGGTTCTGGACAATGACATGCTCATGGGAATCTAATTGGGTGGAACACCATGATTTCAAATTGGGTTTTATCCTTATCAAGGAAAATGAAGTTCAAGGTCTAAATGAGTTTTATCCTGTATTATCAGAGAAAATAAAAGATCGAAAAGATATAATCTGGAGTAACCCAATTAAATTTAACAAGTAATTACGATGGTGAAAAGACTAAGTCCTATTAATATTGTCTGCGAAACTCAGCGAGAAACTCTGCGAAACTCAGCGAGAAAAAAAGTGCTTACACTTTTGACTTTACTCAGACCAAAAAAAGATAAATATAAGATTATTCCCATTTGCAAACCAGGTTCCGGTCTCCGAAGGCATCGTCGATACGGGTAACCGTCGGCCAGTATTTATCATCCGCTGACCAGGGCATGGGGAAAACTGCTTTTTGCCGGGAGTAAGGGAGATCCCACTGATCGGAAGTAGCCATTTCTGCCGTATGTGGTGCTTTCATGATTACATTAACTTTCGGATCGGCTTTTCCTTCAGCGATTTCATCGATTTCTTTACGGATGGCGATCATAGCATCGATCAACCGGTTCAATTCATAATATGGCTCGCTTTCAGTGGGCTCAACCATTAACGTACCATGAACAGGGAATGCCACTGTTGGCGCATGGAATCCATAATCCATCAACCGTTTTGCAATATCAATGGCACCAATTCCCGTAGCTTTGGTGATAGGATTACAGTCAAGTATGAATTCATGCGCAACCCGGTTCCGTGTCCCGGAATATAGGATAGGATAATAGGGTTCAAGGCATGATTTAAGGTAATTTGCATTTAGAATAGCATATTCTGTTGCACACTTCAACCCGGCGCCCCCTAACAATTTAATATAACCATAAGAAATCGGAAGAATGAAGGCACTTCCGAAAGGAGCCGATGCAACGGCTGTAATTCCTTTATCGCCACCCGTTCCAACGAAAACATGACGGGGAAGGAAGGATACAAGATGTTTTGCCACCCCAATGGGTCCTTCTCCGGGGCCGCCACCCCCATGAGGAATAGCAAATGTCTTATGCAGATTTAAATGGCAAACATCAGCGCCAATAACACCCGGATTTGTTAATCCTACCTGTGCATTCATATTGGCGCCATCCATATACACCTGTCCCCCGTTCTCATGAATGATCCTGCAAATATCTATGATGTCTTCCTCAAATACACCATGGGTAGATGGGTAGGTAACCATCAATGCAGCAAGATGATCTTTGTTTTGAATTGATTTTTCTTTCAGGTCGGTGATATCAATATTTCCTTTCTCATCTGTCTTGACTACGACTACTTTCATTCCGGCCATGACAGCGCTTGCAGGATTTGTTCCGTGTGCTGAAGATGGGATCAGGCAGATATCTCGATGTCCTTCATTACGGCTCAGATGATACTGGCGTATAACCATCAGACCTGCATATTCACCTGCTGCGCCTGAATTAGGCATGAAGGATATGGCGTCAAATCCTGTAATCTCACAAAGATCTTTTTCCAGCTCGCGGATAAGATAATAATAACCTTCTGCCTGGTCTTTCGGAACAAATGGATGAAGAGCGCCGAATTCAGGCCAGCTCAGGTGAAAGAGTTCGGCTGCCGCATTCAGCTTCATAGTGCAGGATCCAAGCGGGATCATAGACCGGTTCAAGGAAAGATCTTTGATCTCTAATTTCTTTATGTACCTCATCATTTCTGTTTCTGAATGATAGGAATTGAAGACTTTATGCTCCAGGAATCTGGACTTGCGGGTCATGTTTTCCTGAAGGGTGGTGATTTTCTCACATACCTCCTGATCACAAACAAATGCAGTGAATTGTTTTAAATTTGCATTTGCGAAAATAGAAAGGATAAGGTTTATATCTTCCAGCGATGTTGTTTCGTCAAGACTTATTCCAACAGTTTTTGCATCGATGTAGCGGAAGTTCATTTTATTCTTCAGGGCAGGTTGTTTAATTGTTTTTATCGAAACTCCTTCCGGAAGCCGAATGGTAATGGTATCAAAATAATAAGTGTTCAACAGGCGGTAACCATATTTCTGGATTTCCTGTGAAAGCACACCGGTCAGAATATTGATATGCCTTGCAATTTGTTTTATTCCCTTCGGCCCGTGCCAGGTGGCATACATGCCGGCCAATACTGCAAGCAAAACCTGTGAAGTGCAAATGTTGGAAGTTGCTCTTTCCCTTTTTATATGCTGTTCGCGGGTTTGTAAAGCCATTCTCAGCGCCCTCTTGCCGTTTGCATCGACCGATACCCCGATGATCCTTCCGGGCATCTGTCGCTTAAAGTCATCTTTCGTGGCGAAATAAGCGGCATGCGGGCCGCCGAATCCCATAGGCACACCAAACCGCTGGGTGGAACCGAAAACGACATCTGCTCCCCATTCTCCGGGAGGTTTAAGTAAGGCTAAACTCAGCAGATCGGCAGCCACAGCAACCGTTGCTCCACCCTGATGTGCTTTTTCAACAAAATCACGATAATCATACACTGCACCGAATTGATTGGGATATTGTACGACAGCCCCGAATATTTTTTCATTAAAAACAAATTCATCGTATTTCCCTATAATAAGCTCAATACCTAAGGGAACAGCCCTGGTCTTGATGACATCGATTGTTTGCGGGAAAAGGTCCAACGATACGAAAAATTGATTAGCTCCTTTCTTTATGGCATCACGTGATCTTGAATTGAACAGCATGATCATTGCCTCAGCAGCAGCGGTCCCTTCATCAAGCAATGAAGCATTGGCAACCGGCATTCCGGTCAGATCGGAGATCATGGTCTGGAAATTCAAAAGGGCTTCCAGTCGTCCCTGTGAGATCTCCGCCTGGTAAGGTGTGTAAGCAGTATACCATCCCGGATTTTCAAGAATGTTCCGGAGAATGACTCCCGGCGTGATTGTGTTATAATATCCTAAACCGATAAAGGTCTTATAAATCTTATTCTTTGAACCGATTGTCTTTAAATGCTGAAGGTACTGGTACTCGTTCATTCCGTCAGACAGGTTGAGGGGCTTTTGTAACCGGATACATTGTGGAACCGTTTGGTCAATTAAAGTATCCAGGGAGTCAACACCTATTTTGGAAAGCATTTGTTTTACTTCATCACCGAAAGGACCGTTGTGCCGTCTTGCAAAATTATTAGTGATCATAGTGGAATTTGTTTATTATTTATTTGTGAAAAGTATAACGGCAAAGGTAATATTTTTTTTAGTCGGCAGTTGGCAGTTTGCAGTTGGCAGTCTATTATTAGTTGATGAGATTTTCTGTCAGAAAACTGAAAGCAGATGAAAGATATAATAAAGATTGTTTAGAAGTTTTGGATTGAATAATCGTTCATGTTTATATAAAATTTATATTTGGAAAAGTATTGGCTAAGAATCCAAACGTTATCTTCAAAATCATAGAAATAATTTCATTTTATGATAATCGATTATCTAAAAAAAATAGCTAAAACAACTGCTCAGGGAGATGCTCGTGAAGAGAGCTATTATGGGGATTTTTCAAATTTTCTTTTAGAATTTTCTAAAAGTATAAAAAAGTTTGCCATACAAATCACAACACTCCCCAAAAAAACCGAAGCAGGCAACCCTGACTTCCGGGTATGGGATGGAAAGCAACATATCGTAGGTTATGTTGAAGCCAAAAAACCGGGAGAGAATCTTGATATAATTGAAGAAACAAAACAGCTTAAACGTTACCGTTCTACTTTTCCTAACCTGATACTTACCGATTTCTATGAGTTCCGCCTTTACCGGAATGGGGATTTGATTGATAAAGTTTCGATAGCCAGAATATTCGTCGCAAAGAAACTCCTGATGACTCCTCCTGTTGAGAATGAAGAAAAATTTATTGCCCTCCTCGGAAAGTTTTTTTCATTTTCTCTTCCTAAAGTTTTTACGGCTGAAAACCTAGCTAAAGAATTGGCAAAAAGAACCCGGTTTTTACGTGATGAAGTTATCAGCGATGAATTAGAGCAGCAAAAAATAGGTAAAGGCGAGCTATTTGGGTTTTATGATGCATTTAAAAAATACCTGATTGCACATTTGACTGAAAAAGATTTCGCCGATATTTTTTCACAAACCATTTCTTATGGTCTGTTTGCCGCAAGAACAAGGAGTACAGACGGTTTTAACAGAAAACTAGCGTACGATTTGATCCCGAAAACTATAGGTATTCTCCGCAACGTATTCAGGTTCATTTCACAAGGAGATTTACCCAAACCTATGGAAGTAATAATAGACGATATTGCAGAAGTTCTGAATGCAGCAGATGTAAAAAATATTCTTCGCCAATTTTATAAAGCCGGAAAAGGTGTAGATCCGATAGTACATTTCTACGAAACTTTCTTAAGTGCCTACGATCCTGAAACACGTGAAAAACGTGGTGTCTATTACACACCTGAACCGGTTGTAGGGTATATTGTACGCAGCGTGCATCAATTGCTTAAAACAGATTTTGACCTAGAAGATGGTTTGGCAAGTAAAGAAATTACTTTGCTCGACCCCGCAAGTGGTACACTTACCTTTCCTGCTGAAGCGATTAAACTCGCAGTTAAAGAATATTCGGATAAGTATGGCAATGGTGGCCTGAATCACTTTATCTCTGGCCAGATCCTTAAAAACTTCTTTGCCTTTGAATTGATGATGGCCCCATATGCTATCGGACATATCAAAATAAGTTTTCTACTCGAGGAACTTGGTTATATAATGAAGGAAGACGAAAGGTTTAAACTTTACCTAACTAATACGCTCGATATCGAGGATCTTGCACAAACACAAATACCAGGTCTGGAAAGTTTGAGTGAAGAAAGTCATGAAGCAGGAAAGATTAAACAAAAAGAGCCAGTTCTCATTATTATTGGTAACCCTCCTTATAGCGGACAGTCTGCAAATAAGAATGCTTGGACTGAAAAATTATTGAAGGAAGATTTAGATGGGGCAATAAATTATTATACTATTGATGGACGACCCTTGGGCGAGAAAAATCCAAAATGGTTGCAGGATGATTATGTGAAATTTTTACGTTTTGGACAATGGAAAATTCACAAAGCAGGACAAGGAATTCTTGGTATGATTACCAATCATAGTTATTTAGATAATCCTACTTTCCGAGGAATGCGCCAGAGTTTAATGAACACATTCAATGAAATTTATATTGTCGATTTACACGGAAGTTCCTTGAAAAAAGAAACAGCACTGGACGGAAGCAAGGATGAGAATGTTTTTGATATCCGCCAGGGCGTATGCATAGCCATTTTTGTTAAACAGAAAAATAAAAAGGGATGCAAAATATTTGTAAATGATATATATGGATTGAGAGAAGAAAAATATTTATGGCTTGATGAAAACGATTATACGAATAAATCGTATGAAAAAATTGAACCTTTCAAACCATTTTATTTCCTTAAAAAAGATACTACACTGGCAAGTAAGGATTATTTAAAATGGATCAGTGTCACAGAAATCTTTCCTTCGAATAGTGTAGGTATTGTTACAGCAAGAGATAACCTAACAATTAAATGGATGCCTTCTGAAATTTTAAACACAATCAGGCAATTTGCTAAAATGGATACAGAATTAGCACGTCAAGCTTATAATTTAGGGAAAGATTCCAGAGATTGGAAAGTGGCAATGGCACAAGATGATTTAATAAAAACAGGATGTAACCCTGATCTTATTCAAAAAATATTTTATCGTCCTTTTGATATACGGTCTACATACTATACAGGTAATTCCAGAGGTTTTCATTGTATGCCTCGTCCAGAAGTAATGCGACAAATGCTTCGAGATAATATTGGATTAAATTTAGTACGACAGGTTAAGACTTCAAATGAATGGCAACATGTTTTAGTTTCTGATAAGATTACTGAAAGTTGCTATATTTCAAATAAAACATCTGAAATATCATACTGTTTTCCCTTATTCTTGTATAAACTTGAGGAGAAGAAGAAAAAAGGAAGTTTGCAAACCATCATGCTTTTTGAGCCGGATATGAAATATGATAGCAAAAACCGACTACCCAATATTTCACCTAAAGTATTTGATTTATTGGAAAAATCGTTCCGAAACAAGCCGACGCCTGAGCAAATATTTTATTATTGCTATGCAGTTTTGTTCAGCAATATTTACCGTAAGAAATATGTCGAATTTCTTAAAATTGATTTCCCGCGTATACCATTAACAAGCGATTACGAATTGTTTTTGCAGATTACGACCTTTGGAGAAGAGTTAATAGCATTACATTTACTCAAACATAGAACACTCTCCCGCCCTATAGCCCGGTATTGGGGAACAGGAGAAGACCAGATTGAAAAACCTGTTTTCAATGTGGGGCAGAAATGTGTTTTCATTAACGAAACAAAATATTTTGAAGGAATAACCAAGGAGGTGTGGGAATATCAAATTGGCGGATACCATGTCATAGAAAAATATTTAAAAGACCGCAAAGGCCGGAAGATGGATGATCCCGCAACCTTTTGCAAAGTTGCAATGGCCATAAATAATACGATTAATATTCAAAATAAGATAGATGATCTTTTCCCACAGGTAGAGAAAAAAATATTAGAATTCAAAGGATAATTTTTTCATCTCTGCACACCCAGGTTTTTGCATTAAACAATATGCAGTGGTATATAATTCTTCTTTTCAGTTCTGTATTTCGGAAATAAAAAGAAAGCTTCGGGAGTTCCGAAGCTTTCAGTCAAAACCCAATAAAACAAAAAATTATTATCTGATCATTTTGGATGCAAATTGCATCCCGTTCCCGGTGATAATACACAAGGTATACATCCCTGCAGGTAAAGAAGAAACAGGAATAGATAAGACCGAGGTACCGGCATTCATTTGCTTATTCATGCTGAATACCTGTTGTCCGGTCAGGTTAAAAAGTTTGATAGTGATATCCGTTGATTCAGAGAGATTCATAGCGATATTGGCATTGTCGGAAACAGGATTCGGATAAATTATGAAGGAGCTTACAGGATGCTGTATCTCGTTAATGTCGGTAATCCTGTTCCCGGTGAATGTCATAACAATAGATGCCTGGGGATTCTCGGGTGAGAGAACCACCATTATCATATCGCTTTTTACTCCTGCGATTTCTGCCTTAAGATAATAAGTGCCATAAGTCAGGGAGGAAAATGGAAAGTCTCCCTGATTATCAGCTTTAGTATATAAAATAGTTTTTTGTTCAGAATTCATCAGTAACATTGTAATATTGTCAACCAGTAAAGTCGACTTCAATCCTTCAACATTGATATGTACATTAATCGACCCATTCCCTGAAAGAAAATCTGTTGCCTGGATCAGATCAATTTTATACGGATTATTTGGCAATCCGAGATGAAGGATATTTGCATCTTCCCAGTAAAGAACATCTCCGAAATAAGTGGGAAGATAACCGGAATTGTTGACGGGTATTCCATAAAGATAATAATCCCCGGGAGGAACGGAAATAAAATAATAGACTCCGTTAGTATCAATACTGGCAACATCAGCGTATGGCTGATAGGGTGGTACAGTATCCACCGAGAAAATTAGTACTTCCCCTTCATGAATTGGAAACCCTCCACCAAAAACCTGGCCGTAAACCTGCAAGTACGCTAAAGTATCCGTAATAGTGATAGTTTGTGCAGTATCATTTGTGCAACCCGAACTATCAACAGTACTCAAAACCACATTATATGCGCCTGCTGTGGCGTACTGATGCTGTGTATTTTGACCCTGCCCGGTTTGATTGTCACCGAAATTCCATGAATAGGTTTCTGTATGACCGTTCACCGAATGACCATAAAAATCCGCTAAAAGATTTGTACTGGTATAGGTGAAATAACCGCCACAATGTGATGCATTCCATACATAGACATCTTTGCATGTTGTTGTTCCGCAAGCATACTGTGGATCTGTTTGAATCGTAAGGCACACCTGGAAATGTCCGCCATGCGGGAATAAATGAAGAGGATTTTGTTCAATGGATGTAGTTCCGTCACCGAAATCCCAATGCCATTGTATTACGCCCCAAACGGAATGATCCTGGAACTGAACAGCGAATGGATGCAGGGTATCAGGATAATGTGCAAATATTGACTGGCAACCCAACCCCCCGGGTAACACCGTAGCGCAGTGAACGTTTGAACATATGCTATCTGGACTGTTAACTTCCAAGCAGACAGTATAAGGCATTCCGCTCGCTGAATAAGTATGGGTTGGATTCTTTTCAGTAGAAGTGCTGTCATCCCCGAAATTCCAGTACCAGGAACCGATATCTCCATAAGACTGATCGAGAAAATGAATGGTCAAAGGCTGAATGGAATCAGGCCAGGCAATGTAATCCGCATGATTACATGGATCATGGACCGGGTAATATTTTACTGTTGCTTTTCTTGAATTCCCACCATCATCATAGGCAAGATAGGGCTTGCCGTCCGCACTAAAGGTCAGACTGCAATTATAAATCATCCCGCTGGATATACCAGGCTCACCGACATAAACCCAGTTGATCCCGTTAAATTTCATGACAGACGCATATCTGTCTGCTCCATAATCCGGATATGCTACATAGGGTTCACCGTTAACAGGATTAAAGGCAAGGCTTATATTTATAGCATCAGAAGCCGTAAATTCTGGTGTTCCGACGAATAACCAATTATTTCCATCAAATTTCATGACAGTGACTTTGTTATACTTTTCACAATCCTCAAAAGCCACGTAAGGCTGACCCGATGGACTGAAGGCAAGAACTGTAAAGTCTGCTATCCCTGGTGAGAATCCAGCATTTCCCACATTTACCCAGTTGGTTCCATTAAATTTCATTACTGTGGCTTTAATCGAATTCGCAAAATCCTGATAAGCCACATAAGGTTCCCCCTGTAAACTAAACGCGAGGCTTATATTATCAGCTTGTCCAGCTGAAAAATCACAGGAACCAACGTAAACCCAGTTTGTTCCGTCAAATTTCTTTACACTTGCCCTGTTGGTTAACCAATCCGAATAAGCCACATAAGGTTGACCGGATGGACTGAATGCAAGGCTTGTCAAACCATTTTCACCAGTAGAAAATCCTGCATTCCCGACATTCACCCAATGGGTTCCGTCAAATTTCATTACCGTCACATATCCACCATCCCATCTATCCAGATAGGACACATAAGGTTGACCAGACGGGTTAAAGGCAAGGCTCGGAAACAAAGCATCTCCGGCTGAAAAACCAGCGTTTCCCACGATTATCCAGTTGGTTCCATCAAATCTCATGACGGTTGCCCGATCTGAGTTTATAGAATCCATATAAGCTATATAAAGTTCTCCGGTAATTGGATTTATTGCCAGGCTGGGATATACGATCCGTCCTGCAGAAAAACCAGGAGTCCCAAGATATTTCCATGAAGTATCATAATGAGACGTTGTAAATGTCATATCATTCCCATAGGTAGTCCCAAATATATTTAATCCTTTGACCCGGTAATGATAAATCGTTCCCGAACTCAGTCCTGTAAGAGCTGCACTCACCGGTTGAACTGCACTACAAGAAGCGGTGTCGGGTGTGGCAGCAATCGTTGATCCGTATGAACTCGTAAGTCCGTAATCAAAACTAATTATAGTAGTCGCTTCATTTGGGTTGACAGTTCCGTTAAGTGTTGCAGAAGTGATGGTGATGTTGGTTGCCGGTAGGGTTATCACAGTTGGTGCAGTATCCAGCGTTCTGAACATCGAATCATTCCCATAAGATGTACCATAGGCATTTGTTCCGACCACCCTGAAATGATATGTTGTGGCCGCAGTTAAGCTAGATATATCGGCATCTGCCGACAAAGGTATAACGCCGTTTCCAGTTCCGACGGATATAGTATTTCCGTAAGAAGCAGTTAATCCATACTGAAAGGATATGGCTGTTGAAGACCCGTTGGCAATGACGATCCCGTTTATGTCTGCACTATTAAAAGTAATACTTATAGCATTTGTAGTGTAAACAGTAGGCGGTGAACCATTTGGTAATGTAGTAAAGGTCATATCGTTTCCGTAAACAGTACCTAAAATATTGACTCCTTTTGCCCTGAAATGATAGGTCGTGTTGGGGGTTAAACCTGAAATTCCGGCACTATCGGGTGTCAAAGTACTTCCATGGAGAGTTTGAAAATAAGAGGTGCTTCCGTAAGATGTCGTTAGTCCATACTCAAATGACACCTGGGTTGAGTCACCATTGGGATTGAAATCCCCGTTCAGGGTCACTGCGGTTGTTGATACATCTGTGGCTGCAGTTGTAATCACTGTGGGAAGTGCAGGAGCCAATGTTGTGAAGGTTAAATCTGCTCCATAGGAAGTCCCTCCTGCATTGTTTCCCACTGCCCTGTAATGGTATAATGCAGAAGGCAATAAGTCAGATGCGGTAGAGACAGAAATATTGGTCGTTGCATTGCCTGTTACCGTTCCGGCCTGACAGGTAGAACCGTAGGCTGTCGTTAAGCCATATTGAAAGGAAGCGTTTGTTGCAGAGCCGTTCGCGTTCAAAGTCCCGTTCAATACTGCTAACGTTTGTCGTATTCCTGTTGCGTTGGTCGTTGTCACCGCAGGCGCTGGCTGTATTGAAGAATACCCGTTAATGTGCACCAGGTCGAGATGACAGTCGTCCCCGAAATCGGAATTGAATAACAAAGCAATATACAGCGCAGGCTGATTAGCAGCGTCTGTAGGTAAAGGCTGGGTTTCAAAAACCCATGTATCTGGATTGTCAGTATAACGCCTGAAAAGCGTGCCGGCAGTGTTCCATGAAGAACCATCTGTTGACCATTGGATATAAACTCCTTCTGTGAGGGATGGAACATAACCGTTATCCATATGCCATTCAAAATCAACGGTTACATAAGAATAACCGGAAGTAGAAACAGGCACCGTGCGTTTCAGCCTGTTTTGAACACCAGGTAAAGCAGTAAACGAATTAAATTCAACCATTCTGCACCTGCTATAAGGGGAACAAAATGGGTAAATGCCCTGTTGTACAAAGGAAATATAATTGTTCCCAGAGAAAAGGTCGACCCCCCAACCTGAAGGTGGAGTTTGTCCGATAGCAGCAGATTCCCAGTCCTCTGTTAGCAGGGTTGTTTGAGAGTTTGCATTAAAACACCATATAAATCCGATAAATACGGTCAATACCAGGATTCGATTAATTTTTGTAAAAGTTTCCATGATTTTTATTATTGATAATATTGTTTTTTAAATTCTGAATTCCGAATTCTGATTTGTTTTTTAAGAGCTCTTTACGGATAAAACACAATACCTTGAAATGGTTGCTTGAACTCATTCCACAGAATCATTAATTTTTAATTAAAAATGCAATCCTGAACCCTGCAGACCATGGCTTTTTATTGTTATCCGGTTTTTCATAAACGGAATTAAAATAGTACCTGATATCCGGTTCTGCTTCTAAACCGAATCTCCGGCTCAGCCTGAACCCTGCATTAATCCCGGCACTAATTTGCCAATTGGTCTGCACCCTGTCGGGAGTTACATTATTCATCTGGACAATCCGGTCTTTGCCCAGATCGTAAACAGCGCTTTTTGTGGTGGATTGAAGCAGGATTGATAATGTCGGACCAACCCTGATCCCAACGGTAAACATTTTTGTCCGGATGAAATCATATCCGAGTTTAATGGGGATTTGAAGGTAGATATATCTTTTTTCATAGTAAGAATATTTAAGCTTTAATGAGGTGTCATAGACAACTTTGTTCGTATAATAGTAGACCGGGATCAGGTGGGTGTGGCTTGCGTCCCATCTGAATACAATGGAATCAAGCCCTTTATAGGTCCCAAGATAATCATTATACCCGATCATGATCTCATTGGTGCCTTTTGAAATAGATAAACCGATCCCTGTACCAATGGAATAGGGACCAAAATGAAATGTTCCTTCCAGACCCAGGTTATCTGCCCGCATGTTTTTGTTTGCCTCCAGGATGTTGAATATCCATTCCGGTGAATAATAGATGCCGCCTGAAAACAGGTGGTTCTGCAGATTGCAGGATTCGTCATTTTTATGAACAGGGTTTTGTTCCTTATTATTCTTTATGGAATCGGGATGACTAATGACACGATTCAAATTTAATTCCTTTCCTTCGGAACCAGGAAATAGTAAAGAATTCGTACCGGCAATCAGTACAGGGTAAACGGGATCCATCCGACGGATCATGTTAGGCGGAAGAAAATTATTCTCTATTAGATGAGAAGTGATGGATGAATTTGAAATATTGTTTTCATTAGATTGAACAAGGTTCGGGATTTTGGAACTCGCTTTTCTCCAGGCCGACCTGTCAATGGCTGTTGATTGAGTATTCCCGGGATGAGAATTTGGAATTGACTGTCCGGATATTAGTCCGGAAGAATTTTTTTCCGTAAGATGATAATCACGTTTGATATAGGATGCAACTTTGTATTTATGCACAGGACCAGGTATTCCCGTATCCGTTTTGCGGCTGATAAAAATGGCGGTAATACAGGTTAACAGGATAATTCCCGAGAATGTAATGATAACCCATCTCTTCCTTGTCTTATACCCGGGTATAGTCCTTTCAATCCCTTCCGCTTCGGTAAGAAAAGCATTTCTCGCGGCTTCCGTTGGAATAACCTTATAATTTTTCAGGACTTCGCTGAAAAATTCATCGACCGGATGTCTGGGCTTGTTCATTCTTTTCCATTGTATTATGATAGGAATCATTGATCATTTTTCTCAGTATGGCACGGGCTTTCGACAATTGAGACTTAGATGTGTTCTCGGAACAATTCAGTGTTTTTGCAATTTCCTTATGTGTGAATGATTCGAACACATACAGGTTAAAGACTGTCCTGTACCCGACAGGTAATTCATGGATCATATCCATTACTTTTTCCGGATTTATTTTTCCTGCAAGTTCTTCGAACCAATCCTCTTCCTGTTTTTCTTCTGTAATCGTAAACTCATTACCAAAAGAATTGATATCCAGGAATTTCTTTTCCAGGTGATGATTACGAATGAAATTTAAAGCGGTATTCACTATGATACGTTTCATCCACCCTTCAAAAGACCCGTTTGACCTTGGTTTAAAAGTGTCAAGGTTTTTCATGATCTTAATAAAACCGTCGTGAAGAACATCCTCGGCATCTTTTACATTAGCACAGTATCTGAGACAAATTCCCAGAAATCCGGGAGCATATAGTTCATATAATTCTTTAGCAGAAGCTGTTTGTTCCTTGTGATGTTCACCCAAAACCTGTTCAATAGAGGTCATTCCACAGTCTTAATTATAATAACACCGGGAAGCAGAATGGTTGCCTGGCTTCTATTCTCAATATTACAAAAAAAAAAGTTCTCCCTAACAGGAAAGCCTTTTTTATTTTCATTCGAATTCCCCCTCTCTTCCTTCAAGAGAGGGGGATAAAGGGGGTGAGTTTTTTATGTTGTTTTCCGGATCCTCATTTTATAAAATGAACGGTATACAAAATAAAGTGCTACTATAAAGAATACGATCCCGATATAGGGAGCAACTGAGTAGAAGTTCTCTGAAATAGCTATTTCCATAGCCAAAAGACCGAATAATGTCGTGAATTTAATGATCGGGTTCAGGGCAACAGATGAAGTGTCTTTATAGGGATCACCTACCGTATCACCAATAACTGTCGCATCATGAAGGGGTGTCCCTTTTTCCTTGAGATCTACTTCAACTACCTTTTTAGCATTATCCCATGCCCCTCCTGCATTGGCCATAAATACTGCCTGGAACAAACCGAAAAACGCAATTGAAATAAGGTAAGCTACAAAGAAGGAAGCCGCTGCATATTTTATTGAGACATCAGTGGCTGCCATATCTCTGTAGCCGGAGAAGAAAGCTACAGCGAGAGCAAAAGAGAAAATTGCAACGAAAATATTGAACATCCCGGTTTGTGCATATTGTGTGCAGATCTTTACGACTTCTTTGGAGGTTGACATGGATGCTTTTTTATCGGCATTCTCATCAAGATGGATGTTTTTTTTGATATATTCTACAGCACGGTAGGCGCCTGTAGTAACAGCCTGGATCGAAGCCCCCGTAAACCAGTAGATGATTGCACCACCGGTAAGGAAGCCAAGAATGGTGTATGGGTTCAGGATGTTAAGGATCTGTCTTGGATCAATGCCGAATTTATTTCGGATGACAAGGATCAGGGAGAAGATCATGGTGGTGGCTCCTACAACCGCCGTACCGATCAGGACAGGCTTAGCTGTTGCTTTGAAGGTATTTCCTGCACCGTCATTCGCTTCCAGTAAATGTTTGGCATTTTCAAAATCCGGTTTAAATCCGAAGTCTCTTTCAATATCTGTAGTTGCTTGTGCCTTGTCTTCCTCAATTAGTGAAAGCTCATAAATGGATTGTGCATTATCCGTAACAGGTCCATAGCTGTCAACAGCAATGGTGACAGGACCCATCCCAAGAAAACCAAAGGCGATGAGACCGAATGCAAAAATGGAAGGATAGATCATAAATGAATCCAATCCGAACCGGCTGGCTACATATCCAACGAACATTAGTAATAAAAAGACCATTCCCTGCCAGAATGCACTGAAATTCCCGGCTACCAATCCCGAAAGAATGGTCAGGGATGCACCCCCTTCACGGGTAGCAGTCACAATTTCATTGACGTGTTTCGATTTAGGGCTTGTGAATATCTTGGTGAATTCCGGGATCAATGCCGCACCCAAGGTTCCGCAACTGATAATGATTGACAAGGTGCACCATAGATTGTGGCCAAGTTGTTCGAGCATAAAATAGCTTGCCAGGAAAGTAACAATGATGGAAAGAATGGATGTGATCCATACAAGACTGGTAAGGGGCCGTTCAAAATCGAAATCCTCAGATTTTCCATAACGTGCATTGCTGAATGCTTTATTGATATAGAATGCACTTATGGAAGTAAGGACCATCAGGATACGCATTACAAAGATCCACGTCAACATGGTTGTCTGGTACATGATCCGGGTAGATTCATCCATACCGGGAAGAAATCCGACCGCTAAAACAATAAAACTGATCAAAGCAACACCGGTGACTCCATAAGTCTCAAATCCATCAGCGGTCGGACCAACACTGTCACCTGCATTATCACCCGTACAATCCGCAATAACACCGGGATTTCTTGGATCATCCTCTTTGATTTTGAACACAACTTTCATCAGATCCGAGCCTATATCGGCGATCTTTGTGAATATACCACCCGCTATGCGCAATGCAGAAGCTCCAAGCGATTCTCCGATTGCAAACCCGATAAAGCTTGCACCGGCATATTCCCTTGGTACAAATAACAGGATAATAAGCATCATGATCAATTCAACACATACAAGCATCACTCCGATACTCATACCGGCATCCAACGGAATATTCAATAATTTAATGGGTTTCCTTTCCAGGGAAGCAAAAGCCATCCTGCTGTTCGCAAGTGTATTCATCCGTATTCCGAACCAGGCAACAGCATATGATCCCAATATCCCGATAACAGTCCAGCTCAGGATTAACAATACCCCTCCAAATGAATTTCCCTGAAGACCTCCAAAATAAAAAGCAATACATGTACCTATAATGATAAAAAGAAGGATCAAAAATTTACCCTGCTGGATGAGATAGGTCTTGCAGGTTTCGAAAATGATCTTGGCCACATCCAGCATCGACTGGTGAGCTTCCAATTTACGAACCTTCTGGAACTGGTAATATCCGAAAAGTAATCCTAAAAAACAAATAAGAAACCCAAAATAAAGCAGTGAATTCTGATTATGGGTCAAATTGGGGATCTTCAAATCAGCATCACTGGCAAAGACAAAAAATGGCAATAAAAATATTGCCATCAACGAAATCAGTTTTTTCATATGCACGTATTTAATTTATTTAAGATGTTTGCAAAAGTAAAAAGTATTTTTTAATGAGTAACAGTTTTTTTTCCCTCCTGACTTGTAACTTAAAGAAAATTCATGTAGGTTTGTATTGGGAAAACTGAAAAGAGGTTATGGAAAAGATCAGGCTTGAAATTATAGGAATGTCTTACAGTCAGTCGCAAAGTGGGGCCTATGCATTGATTCTTGGTGAAAGAGATGGTAAAAGAAAACTTCCTATTATTATTGGCGGATTTGAAGCACAGGCCATCGCAATTGAACTGGAAAAAATCAAGACGCCCAGACCGCTGACACACGATTTGTTTAAATCTTTTTCTGAAGCTTTTAATATCAGGATCTCGGAAATTATTATTAATAAATTCCATGAAGGGGTTTTTTATGCAATATTGATTTGCACGGATGGAGAAACTGAAATTGAAATAGATTCAAGGACCTCAGACGCAATTGCCCTTGCTCTCCGCTTTATCTGTCCGATTTATACCTATGAGAGTATCATGATTGCAGCCGGTATCATTATGGAAGAGGGGGAAGCCAATAAGCCTTTCGAGGAAGGCGATCCGCCTGCACAAAAAGAAGAAATTGAATATACCGGATCCTCTTTGGCTGAACTTCAGGAGATGCTTCATAATGCTGTGGAAAATGAAAATTATGAAAAAGCATCCCGGATCCGGGATGAAATTAAAAAACGTTCCAAAGGGAAAAAGTAAGAGGATCCTTCTTAATCATGAAACAATACCTGGACTTACTGGATCATGTCCTGAAAAACGGTTATCATAAATCTGACCGAACTGGGACAGGAACAATAAGCGTTTTTGGTTATCAGATGCACTTTCCGCTGCAGGAAGGCTTTCCCTTACTTACCACCAAAAAGATGCATCTGAAATCCATTATTTATGAGCTTTTATGGTTTCTTCATGGAAGTACCAATATCCGGTATCTGCATGAACATGGTGTTACAATATGGGATGAATGGGCGGATGACCAGGGGGAATTAGGGCCTGTTTACGTTTCTCAATGGAGATCCTGGCCCAAACCAGATGGAACATTCATTGACCAGATCGCAAATGTTATTGAATCCATTCAAAAAAATCCCGACTCGCGTCGTCATATCATCAGTGCCTGGAATGTCGGTCTTCTCGATAAAATGGCATTACCTCCCTGTCATCTGCTGTTTCAATTTTATGTTGCAGGAAATGCGTTATCCTGCCAGATGTACCAGCGCAGTTGTGATATCTTCCTTGGAGTACCGTTTAATATTGCTTCGTATGCCTTGCTGACAATGATGATGGCTCAGGTGACAGGTCTTAAACCGGGAGAATTTGTTCATACCCTCGGAGATGCACATATTTACCTGAATCACCTTGACCAGGTAAAATTGCAATTATCCCGTAAACCATTCCCCTTACCGGTCATGGTGATAAACCCGAAAGTAAAAAAAATCGACGATTTTATTTACGAAGACTTCGTATTACAGAATTACCAGTCGCATCCTCATATTAAAGGAGAAATTTCAGTTTAATATAAAAGGATTCTTCATGATCTCCATCATTGTTGCAGTTGCTCAAAATGGCGCCATCGGTAAAAATAATGATCTTCTCTGGCATATTCCTGCTGACCTGAAGAGGTTTAAAAAGCTCACGTTGGGTCATACTATCATTATGGGGAAACGAACTTATCAATCATTGCCCATAAAACCTTTATCGAACAGGAGAAGTGTTGTAATTACGGATGATCCTGACGATCGTTTTGAAGGTTGTCTCATGGTTTCTTCCATTGAAGAATCACTGAAATTCTGTAATCCATCGGAGGAAACCTTTATCATTGGAGGAGCGTCGGTCTATCGTCAATTTTTACCATTGGCTGACCGCTTGTATCTAACCAAAGTTCATAAAGACATTGACGGAGATGTCTTTTTCCCTGTTGTCAATAATAATAATTGGAAACTGGTCTCAGAAGAAAATTTCCCACCGGATGATAAAAATGATTTCTCCTTCTCATTTTTAATTTATGACAGGATTGAATAATACAAACAGTGTATTATCGTTTAATCCTTTATCAACCCTGAGATTATGAAGAAACTTCATAGGTTATTCTTGTTTTTATCGATTCTGGTTGTGATGATTTCCTGTCATAAAAATACAGAAGTCGACCTCAAACCCAACATAAATGTGGCGAATGACGTGGTGATTGCCGAATGTGCATTTAAATATATTTTTAATATGATCGTAAAGGCACAGACCGACGCGGCTTTAAAGGCTAATCATGTTGCCCGGATCGACTCAGCGCAGGTTACTTATAATACCAACGAGGATGAGTTTGTATTTGAATATTCAGGAAAGATGTGTCAGGATAGTGCACGAAGGAGTGGTAAGTTCGAAGCGGAATTTGATAGTAGTTTTCTCCGTCCGGGTTCTGCAACGATGGTATTATTTGACAACTATTATGACGGTACTGACTTAATTAATGGTATGGATAGTATTGTGTACAATGGGATCACCTCGGGAAACAGAATGGTCTTTACGAATTATGTCAAAAATGGGATGATCCTGAAAGGATTGACAAATAATGCCATGATAACATGGTCTTCAGAAAACCAATTTATTACCAATGCAAATTCATTTACTCAACCCGGTGATATTATTTTTCTTGTGGGAGGGACGTGCGCGGGAATTTCTTCTAAAGGTTACAGATTTTCTGCGTCACTGGATTCCTTAACGGATAATATCAATTGTCCCTGGATCCTTGACGGAATAATCCATCTTGTGATACCGGATGCCGGAATTACGACCGGCACTGTCGATTTTATTACTAATGACGGGTGCAACAATAAAATGAAATATACATTCGAGGAGAATACGTTTTATTTGTGGAAGAATTCGCAATACTTAAAAAATTAGAGAAACAAGACGTTCAGGTTTTTCTCTTTTCTTTTTTTGCAGCTGGAAATAACACATTATTCAGGATCAACCGGTACCCGGGAGAATTAGGATGCAGACTCAGATCTGTAGGTGGATCTCCGACAAAATGCTGATAATCCTCCGGGTCATGACCCCCATAAAATGTCCAGGTACCATTGCCATAATCTCCATGGATATATCTTGCTTCATTATAAGCCTTATTCTCACCCATCACCAGAGTAGTTGATTTCAGGTATTTTTCATTGAATGCAGTGGTTTGTCCCATAAACCCCTTGATCACCTTTTCATGATCCTGGCAGAGCATGCTGGGAACAGGATCCCACTTGGCAGAGAAATCAAACAGTGTAAAGAAGTCATTTGTCTGGTTCAGCGCTCTGGGACGGGTATCCGTAACATCAATATTCGATTTCCGGTATTCATAAGGATTCATACTGAGGGTGAAATTCTCAAAAGCAAAGCATTTACTATAATCGATTTTTGTTTGGGCATTCGGATCGGGAGGATCCCCGTCAAACATGACATCACAAATATCTACCCCTTCTGCCGCAAGAGCAATGTCATAACTGTCAGGAGCAGAACACATGGCAAACATATATCCGCCCCCTGCGACAAAATCCCTGATTTTTTTAGTAACCGCCAGTTTTAACAGGGAAACTTTGGAAAACCCAAGCTTATGGGCTGTTTCCTCGCTTATTCTCATATCTTCCTGGAACCATGCATAACTTTTATAAGCAGCCCAGAATTTCCCGTATTGGCCGGTGAAATCTTCATGATGTAAATGTAACCAATCATACATAGGAAGAACTCCGGACATAATTTCTTCATCATAAACGACATCATAAGGTATTTCTGCATAGGTAAGTACGAGCGTTACAGCATCGTCCCATGGAAGCTTGTTTTTAGGTGAATAAACCGCAATTCTTGGAGCTTTATGTAATTTCATATTTTCCATATTGACCTGGGGATCTGCAATGTCCTGAAGAATGGCAGCTGCCTGTGCGTCTGCAATAACCTCGAAGGAAACACCACGGATCGCACATTCATCTTCCATTGGTTTAGCATATTGAAACATAAAACTGCCACCGCGATAATTCAAAAGCCAATCAACTTCTACATTATGCTTAAGCGTCCAATATGCAATGCCATAAGCTTTCAGATGATTTTTCTGAGCTTCATCCATGGGTATAAGAATATATGCAGCCTGGAGAGTATTCAGGCAGAAAAAGAAAAGAAAAAAGATAAAATTTCGTGAATACTTAAAATGCCGGCTCATTCTTATCATCATCGTCCATCTTTGACATGACCGTCTTGGTCCTCATCGGATTTTCAAACGATGGACTTGGGGAAAAATTATCTTCAGTGTTGAAATTTACCTCAAGATCAATGAATTTAGCGAAACGTGAAATGAACTTCAGCTTCACATCTTTAGTGGCTCCATTCCTGTTTTTGGCAATACTTATTTCAGCTATTCCTTCTGTAGCAGATCCATAAGAGTCTTCATCAACCTTATAATATTCAGGCCTGTAAATGAAAAGAACAAGATCGGCATCCTGCTCGATTGAACCGGATTCACGAAGGTCGGACAGGATCGGTCTTTTTACCAACCGTTTTTCCACTTCCCGGCTTAACTGGGATAAGGCAATGATCGGTATATCCAGTTCCTTGGACATACTTTTCAGCGATCTGGAGATCGTGCTGATTTCCTGTTCACGGTTACCTTTGTGCTCAGGAGTTCCCTGCATCAATTGAAGATAGTCGAGAATGATCAGCTCGATATTGTGCTGTGCCTTAAGCCTGCGGCTCTTGGCTCGCAATTCAAAGATTGTCAGGGCAGGTGTATCATCAATGTATAACGGTGCATCAATAAGACTTGATATTCTTGAATTGAGTTGTTCCCATTCATAATCCTCAAGATTACCTCTTTTCAGCTTTTCAGCGGGAATTTCTGTCTCACTGGCGATCAAACGCATCACCAACTGAACCGCTGACATTTCAAGGGAGAATACTGCAACTGGTTTTTTAAAATCCACTGCAACATTTCTTGCCATGGTCAGGGCCAATGCTGTTTTTCCCATACCTGGTCTGGAGGCCAGGATGATCAGGTCGGACTTTTGCCAGCCCCCTGTAACCCGGTCAATCTCTGTGAAACCGGATCCCACACCTCTCAAATGCCCTTCATTTTTTCTCCCGGCTGCAATATCTTCAATGGCATCCTTTACCAAAGATTGCATAGATCTTACAGTTCTTCGAAGACTGGTTTCACTTACTGCAAACAGGGAACTCTCAGCTTTGTCAAGCAGGTCAAAAACATCCGTGGTGTCTTCATAAGCATCTTTGATCACTTCTGCTGAGATCCGGATCAGTTCCCGCTGGATATGTTTTTGTAAAATAATACGGGCATGATATTCAATATTAGCGGAAGATGCAACCCGGTTTGTCATCATTGCGATATAGTATGGACCGCCAACCATGTCAAGCTCTCCGGTTTGACGTAATTCATCGGTAACAGTTAAAATATCAACCGGTTTTACCTGGGCAAATAATCTTTGAATGGCTGCAAAAATGATCTGATGTTCTGTTTTATAGAATACCTCCGGTTGTAAGAGCTCAATTACTGCAGAAAGTTTATCTTTTTCCAGCATCATTGCTCCAAGAACAGCTTCTTCCAGATCCAATGCTTGTGGAGGGATCTTTCCATGTTCCATGATCATCTCATTGACCCCTGTTTTCCGAATGCGCCTCTTTATATTTCTTTGTGAATCATTCAGATCGCCTTTGTTCAGGGACGTGGGATCAGGAATGTTTTTGGTGTATTCTTCCATCGCCCAAAAATATAACTAATTCCGATGGAAAAGTATGCAAGGGGTGGATTAAGTTATCAACAATCAAAGACAAAATGTCAAACCAATATGCACCCATTTGTGCCACCAGCCATTATGAAATTCCGGGCTTAAAAGAAATTGTTCGACATTTATGCCAAACCCGCCATAGGAAAAAGTGAGGCAAGCCGAACCCTGGTAAACAAATCGCGTTACTGAATTTTGACCAATGGTATAACTGTTTGTTTTATTAAAGATTCCACCTTCAAGGGTTGCATCATATCCCACAAATTTCACATTGGATTTGAGAGAAAACAGGATTTGTATCATGTGCAGCCCTTTTTCTTCATAAGTCGATCTCTTCGAAATGCCAAGATTTTTGAAATAAGGATTAAGAATGCCTGTTCTGAGCATAATTCCACCGCCAATATTGGTATAAAGGGTGCCTAATGCCCCGGTTCCGGTCAGGTTTACCTCAAGGTCCTTCCCGCATACAACCCCTTTCTCGTAACTAAGGTTGTAATTCAGAACAAGATCGTTCTGGATCTGATATTCCCATCCTAATGGTTCAGAATTCGTGGGAACATCCTTGTGGAAGGACTTCTGAACAAAATCACCGAGAGACGCCGGTCCAATGATGCCAACATCAATCTCACTGGTTTGACGAAATTTATCCCTGGAGTCATTTGTGATCTTGAAGCTTTTCAAAATCAGATAAGCTGCATAAGGTCTGTCACCATATAAAATCCCTCCGATTTTGGTGGTAGAAGGGGTATACATATTTTGGATCAGAGAGATGCCATAATAGTTCATACCGCTCTTCCAATAAGGGATCATCAGCAGGTTCAACGGAAAACGCTGAAATACGGGACTGATGAAATCAAATCGTATACCATTCGTGTAAAACCTGTCAGTATTATCCAGTATGTCGTTATCAAAATTGATTTGCAAAAACCTTTCCCTGCTGAGTAGGATCATGGAAGGAAATGTTAAATTTTCATAGGGAGAAAATAAGAATTCCCTGCTTTTTGGCTCATTTAAATCGATCTCTATATTTTCAGAATGCAGCCAAAGCATCTTTTGAACCACAAGAGAATCAGGGGAACGTTGCCTGCTTGTTCCATTTGAAGAAATAATCCTGTTTTCCCGTTCTTTCTTTTTCTTCTTTTTATGAAGTGGTTGTATGGAGTGATTTTCCTCTTTTTTATCTGAAGGTTCAGGGGTAATAGTAACCTGATTTTTTTTAATGAAAGGTTCAGCCAGTTTTCTTGATTTTCTCAACTGTTCCTGTTCGGTAGATTTCGAATTATATTCGGAACATTGGGATAAAAATAAAATGATAATACTAAAGCCAATCCATTTTTTCATAAGAAGTACAAAAGTAATCAAATCCAACATCGACCTGATTCCCCCGGCACTTCAAAAAGAGATAACCCTTTTAAAAGAGCAGATTACTCTTCTGTATGACTTTGTCAGTTTAAATTAAAATTGTAATTTAGCAATGCAAGCATGAAGAAATGAAATACAGTATAATTGCTTCCATTCTTGTCTTTCTGTTCACCAGCATATGTGCACAGAAAAAACTGCTTGTTGAGAAAATCGGCACATCCCGGAAATATTACTACCACCTTGATGATAAGATCAAACTGAGGACAATCACCAACGATTCCCTGGTAAAAGGAAAGTTAACCTCGATCGACGACAGCGCAATCTCTGTCTCAATGGGGCTTAAAGACATTCCGGTTCATGATATTGGCTCAGTTTATAAACAGTACGGGTTTCCCCGGAGGCTGGGAATTAAACTGGGTGAAGCAGGAATACTATATTTTGTGATCATTTCAATCAATAACCTCATTAATAAAGAGCAGGTCTTTACTCCATATACATATATCATCACGGGTTCCTGTTTTGCTGCAGGATTTATAACGTTCTCCCTGAAGCAGCATCGCTGCAAAATAGGGGATCGCTGGAAACTGAAAATTTTGGATTTTACTGTTAATTAGTATTAATCCTTTTTCTTTTTATTTACATAATCAAGAATTGCCGTATTAAATGCCGGCTTGTCTTTATCATGAAAATCAATTTCGATAGGGAGATAAAATAACATCAGATTTTTAATCAAAGGAGTTAATTCATCTGTTTTGAGTCGCATTACATCTTTTTCTGTTGTGAATATTACTTTACTTTGGGTAGGCAGGTCATAAAATATTTTCTTAACCTTTTCAATATCCCCGATAGTATACTGATGATGGTCGTTAAATTTAATTGTAGTGATATTGGAACAATATCGTGACAGGTGTTCTTTTAAGGGATAGTCATTTGCGATTCCGGTGAATAGTAATAAAGACGTAAGTTTATTAGGGAAAGTGCAGGAAGAATCATTATAAACGGGAACAGGATTTCCATATTTTATATAGGAGAAAAAGATCTTTTGATGTGATTTTGGTTTGAGGTCTTCCAGGATCCCCCGCCGGGTAATCGGGGAAAATATTTTCGGAGTTTTAGTGACAATAATAATGTCAGCCCGGTGGGCACCATAAGTGAATTCTCTCAACCGGCCGGAAGGCACAACAAAATCATCATGATACATATGATGGTAATCCGTCAAAAGAATGGACAAACCCGGATTTACATAACGATGCTGGTAAGCATCATCCAGTAGGACAACGTCCAGATCAGGAGATTTTTCGATCAATTCATGGATTCCTCTTACTCTTTTTTCATCGACGGCCACTTTTATTCCATCGAATTTCCGGATGTATTGCAAGGGTTCATCACCGATGGTTTTAACATCCGATTCTTTTGTGGCCAGGATAAAACCGTCAGGCACCCTTCCATACCCGCGGCTCAGTGTTGCGATACGGAAACGTTCCTTGAGAAGGCGGATCAGATATTCAATATGTGGAGTTTTCCCCGTTCCACCCAATGACAGGTTACCTATGGAAATAACAGGGATCATAAAACGCTCACTTGGTAAAATGTCCATATCAAACAGGAGGTTCCGGATCATCATCACGAACCCGTAGCAAATGGAAACAGGCAACAAAAGAAACTGGATAGCCCTCATTGACAATACAAAACGCTAAATTATAAAAAATAGATTATTTGATTTTACGTAAGGACAAGAAAAAAGTTCACCCTAATAGTATAAATCACGTTCAAGAATATTTACGATGTACGATTTACGATGTACGATTGAAGGTACGATAGACGATTATAGTAATTTAAAATCGTAAATTGTACATCAAAAAATTCAATCTAAAATCTAAAATCGTAAATCGTACATCCATCTGAAATGAAAAACCCTCAACATTTTCTTAACTTTGAAACCCGGTATTAGCAGAAAAAACGAATCGTTATGAAACTAAAGGAAATTACTGATTGCATTGAAAGAATTGCGCCACTTGCATTTCAGGAAGATTGGGATAACAGTGGATTAATAATCGGGTTTCCCGATATGGAAGTCCATAAAGTCCTGATCACACTTGATGTAACGGAGGTGGTCATGAACGAGGCGATGGAAAAAAATTGTGACCTGATCATGTCCCATCATCCGGTCATCTTCAAAGGTCTGAAACACTTAACAGGCGGGCATTTCAGTGAGCGTATCACCATGAATGCAATAAAGAACGGTATTGCGGTTTATGCGGCTCATACGAATCTTGATAACGCGTCCGGCGGATTAAACAAATACCTGATTACAAAAATGGGTATAAGAAATCCATCCATTCTTAGCCCGGTTAAAGGATTGCTTTGTAAACTGGTTACTTTTTGTCCGCTTGAGTTTGCAGATAAAGTCAGACAATCTCTGTTCGACGCTGGCGGAGGCAATATTGGGAACTACGATCTCTGCAGTTATAATCTCCAGGGACAGGGGACTTTCAGAGCATTGGACAATGCCAATCCATTTGTAGGAGAAAAAAACAAGATTCATTTTGAAAATGAAATACGGATTGAAGTCATTTTCCCATCTTATCTTGAAAAGCAACTTGTAAATGCTTTATTGGATTCTCACCCTTACGAAGAAGTAGCTTATGATCTTTATCCCCTGAATAATACTTATCCGAAAATGGGGGCAGGGATGATAGGTGAACTTGAATCGGAAGAAGATGAAAGGATATTCTTACAAAAAATAAAATACCTTCTTAATCTCCCTTTTATACGACATTCAGGTTGGTTGAATGCCAAAATAAAAAAAGTCGCAGTATGTAGTGGTTCAGGTGCATTCCTCCTACCCATAGCCAGGAAAGCAGGTGCTGATATTTTTCTGACCGGTGATATTAAATATCATGATTTTTTCGAAGCCCGGAATGAAATCATCCTCGCAGATATAGGTCATTATGAAAGTGAACAGTTTTCAAAAGAATTGATTTATTCCATTTTAAAAGAAAAATTTCCTAATTTTGCATTCCTTTTAGCTGAAAGTGATTCAAATCCGGTAAAATATTTTTAAAAAACTGTATATGGCAAAAACCAAAAAGCAACCTGTTGCCACTTCAAACCCGACCAAACCGGTCAAAAAAATAACAAAAGCAAAGGAAAATGAAACGAAAAAAGCTCCACCGAAACCGGTAAGGGAAAAGGCAAAAAAAGTGGAGATTCCAATAGCGAAAAAAATCACCCCGAAACCAAAAGTGGAAGTTTCTGAAGATAAAGGTGAAATAAGCATCGAAAAGAAACTGATCGCTTTATATAATTTGCAACAGATCGATTCTCAGGTTGATAAAATCCGGATTATAAGGGGAGAACTTCCCCTTGAAGTGCAGGATCTTGAGGATGAGATCGTGGGATTGGAAACCCGGATTGATAATTATGTCCAGGAAGCCATGGCATTGGAAAAATCCATTACGGAGAAGAAAAATGCCATAAAAGACAGCCAAGCGCTGATCAAAAAATATGAAGAACAGCAAATGAATGTCAGAAATAACCGTGAATACGATTCTTTAACGAAAGAAATTGAATTTCAGAATCTCGAGATTCAACTCTCGGAGAAAAGGATCAGGGAATTTCAACAAGCCGAAGAGACTCAGAAAATTGAAATTGAACATTACCAGAAAGTTCTCTCTGACCGCAAGAATGATCTTGATATAAAAAAGAATGAATTGGATGATATCGTTGCGGAAACGGAAAAAGAAGAAAACGCCCTGATTAAAAATTCTGAGGAGAACAGAAAATTTGTCGAAGAGAGACTAATAACAGCCTATACGAGAATAAGGAAAAATGCCAGAAACGGTTTGGCTGTCGTCCAGATAGAAAGAGATGCTTGCGGCGGATGCTTCAATAAAATTCCTCCCCAGCATCAACTGGATATCCGGATGCATAAAAAGATCATTGTCTGCGAATATTGTGGTAGAATCCTTGTGGATGACGGTATTGTCAACGCAATCCATTAATGACATTCTATTTTCCCTCTACTTTGTTAAAACCTCCCATACAGAAAATCCTTTTTCTGGTGACTTTTTTTTTATTTATAACTTTCTTTGCCCGGTCTCAGTTTGTATATGATGAGAATTGCAGGAATGCTTATAAGGCAATATTATCCATGCGATTTGAGAATGCAAAACAATACCTTGAACTGGAAAAAAAAGGAAACCCATCCAACCGAATCCCTGTTTACCTTGATAACTATCTGGATTTTCTGACCTTATTTATCGATGAAAATCCTGAACAGTTTAAAGCATTGAACAATAATGAATACATCCGTCTGAAATTCCTGGAACAAGCAGATGATAATTCTCCATATTACAGGTTCTGTCTTGCGCAAGTCAGGTTACAATGGGCTTTTATCAGGTTGAAATTCGGAGAATATATCACGGCAGTCACGGATATTAAAAGAGCTTCCAATTTACTGGAAACAAACCAGGCACATTATCCTGGGTTCCTTCTGAATTATAGTGGCCTGGCCATTATTCATACGATTTCCGGCTTGGTGCCTGACCAATATAAATGGCTTTCAAATCTTCTTGGTTTTGAGGGTTCAGTGGAACAAGGTACCGATGAACTTAAGGTCCTTGCCAGCTATACCGGGAATGATGAGGTCATTAAAATGTATCAGCCGGAAATCATTTTCTATCTTGCTTTCATTGAAGTGAATCTTAAAAAGGATAAATCTGAAGCCCTTCAGATTCTAAAACTATCTGAACAATCAACAGGAATGAATGAATATATGAAAAATCCGTTAATGGTTTTTTCCATGGCAAGTATTTTAATGAAGAATGGATATAATGATAAAGCCATTGGATTGCTTTCTACACATCCAAATACCCAGGATCGTTTCCCTATCCATTACCTTGATTACATGATGGGTATAGCTAAACTAAACCGGCTTGATCCCGATGCTGATGCTTATTTCTTAAGTTTCCTCAACTCTTTTCACGGTTTGAATTATATAAAATCAGCCTACCAGAAATTAGCATGGACTTATCTTATGCAGGGGAACTACCAGAAGTATTATGAAAATATTAATATGATCATCAATCACGGAACAGTCGTTGTGGATGAAGACAGGCAAGCTTTATTGGAAGCGCGTAAAAAAGAAGTGCCCAATATAACATTGCTTAAAGCCCGCTTTCTGTTCGACGGAGGTTATTATGATCAGGCAATCCATGAACTTTTAGACAGAAGCTTAAAGGAGATCATTAATACAAAAAAAGATTTGCTGGAATATACTTACCGGATGGGAAGGATCTACCATGAAACGGCCAATTTTCCTAAAGCTTTTCAATATTACAAGCAAACTATAAAACTTGGATCAGGTCAACCCTGGTATTTTGCAGCCAATGCGGCGTTACAAATGGGAATTATAAATGAGAATGCAGGAAACAATCACGAAGCTGAGAAGTATTACCAATTATGCCTCTCCATGCATTATGAGGAATACAAAAACAGCCTTAGCCAAAAAGCCAAGGCCGGATTAAAAAGAGTTCAGCGATACAATCCTTAGAGTCTAATCCCAAGGGTAAGAGATATACTATTATTATTCCATGTATTATGGGAAGGGTTGACAAGATTGGGATCATATAGATAAT
>CAIYUC010000240.1 GCA_903929315.1 uncultured Bacteroidales bacterium | reverse complement strand
TGACTGGAATACACTTTTTGCAAATTACATCAGCAATGCCTTTGCAGCCAGTCCGCTGAAGTATTCTGGATTTTCAGGCTTTAACGCTCTTCTATATGGCGCCAGACACCTTAACAAAACCTGGGATTTTCAGGGTTTTGCGACATTCTTCTGGTCATCAACTTCGCATGGAACTGATAAAGCATGGGCGCATGGAATGAATGATGGTGATCCGAGTGTTTCGGTTTATCCTTCATTAAGAAATAATGCATTTTCCGTTCGTTGCTTGAAAGATTAACATTACCCACGCGTTACAAACGCGCGCAAGCTAAGTTGTCACGCGTCAGAGACGCGCGCCAAATAAAGGAATTTTTGGTTGAAACCTGCAGTCCTGTAATTTCTGCATTACTGCATCACTGCATTACTGCATTCTGAATTACTTTTGAATAACCTTAAACTCCGTTCTCCTGTTGTTCGCCCTCCCCTGCTCCGTTCCATTGGTATCAATAGGTCTGGAGAAGCCAAATCCGGCATAAGTTAACCTTTCTTTAGCGATTGCATGTTGTATAAGGTAATCATAAACGGCATCTGCCCTGTTTTCTGAAAGGATCCTGTTATGTTCCTCCGAACCAATACTATCTGTATGGCCGCTCAGTTCAATCCTGATCTTTGGGTTTTTGTTCAAAAGGTCTATCAACTTTCCAAGTTCCACCTTTGATTCTTCTTTCAGGTCATATTTATCCGTATCAAAGAAAATATTTTTCAGGATAACTGTTTGTCCAACCTTTATTTCCTGGAGAGGTATGTCCTTTATGAACGGTTTTGTTTTCGGATTTTCACCTTCCAATGCAAAGTTGTCGGAATAAAACAAATAACCCTCTTTTGAAACATTCAACGCGTAATTTTTATTGACCGGAAGGGATAACAAAAATTCACCGGTAAGCGCATCAGATGACGACTCAATGACCGTTTTTCCGGATTCCAGGTCGATCAGCTCGAATTTGGCTGCCAATCTTTGTCTTGTTTCCCTGTTATAAACGACCCCCTTAAAATACGTTGCTTTGTGAGGTTGGGCTTCTTTGTATAATTTAAATGAATAGATATCCTGTCTTCCTTTGCCACCCAATTTATCCGAGGAGATATAAGCCAAATCACCATTTGCATTCACAATGAGGGTAATCTCATCGGCATAAGTATTGATCGGGTACCCGAGATTTACCGGTTTTTTCCAATTGCCGGCCGCATCTTTCCTGGAATAGAACAAATCAAGTCCTCCCATCCCGGGATGACCGCGGGATGAAAAATACAGCGTCTGATCATCAGGATGAATGAACGGAGCCATTTCTTCCGCCCTTGTATTGATGGAATCGCCCAGGTTTACCGGCTCAGTCCATGAACCATCCGGCTTCAATTCTGTTTTCCATATATCCGAACTCCCTTTGCCTCCGGCCCTTTTACTTGCGAAATAGAGGGTCTTTCCGTCGGAAGAGAATGAGGGTTGTGAATCCCATGCCGCAGAATTAACGGTAGGTCCCAGATTCTCCGGTACGGTCCAATGCAATCCTTCTTTTCTCGACCAATAAATATCGCAGCTTCCATAACCATCCGGCCGGTTACAGGCAGCAAAGAAAATCTTTTTTCCATCCGGTGAAATGCAAAGAGCGCCTTCATTCCCATGAGTATTGATCGGAGGGCCAAGGTTTAAAGCTTTGGTCCAAACGCTATCCTGTTTATCGCAATAGAAAAAATCTTCTTCAAATTCATTGCTCTGGTCAATCGTTTCAGCATTGCGGGGTAATTTGCGGGTAAAATACAACCGTTGTTCATCTGATGTTATTGCATTTACATACTCATCGAGTGCCGAATTTACATTATCTCCCAGGTTGACCGGTTGAAAAGGTACAGGATGTGCCATCTCATTCAGCCCAAAATCGCAGTTACGGATGTTAGTTAACGATCTGTCTTTTTTTTCAGATGAAATATTCGGATACGAAAGGAATTTTTCATAATCTGTTTCGGCATCCTGGTAACGCCCGATCAATAATTCGTTATTTGCTACGATATAATAAATATTGGGGGAAAAGTCAGGATTTGCAACAGTGGCTTGCCGGTAAGATGAAATGGCATCTGCAATCCGTTTTTCATCAGAGAAAATATCCCCTTTTAGGATATAAGCTTCGACAAAAGAGGGATCCTCTTCGATCGCTCTGTTTAAATCTTTAAGCGCTTTGGTAAAATCCCTGATATTATAGGCATCCCCGGCATCTAAAAAAAGGTGTTCAGCTTTTTTTGATCTCGTACTAAGCGGTTGTGTCTGACTGAACGCAGGAAGGATGATAATAATCTGTAGAGAAAAAATTAAAAAAGAGCTATGAAGTAATTTCATCATGAGAAGTATTAAGACAGATGCCAGATGCCGGATGCCGGATATATTTTGCCATTAGCATTTAAGAATTAGGGTATACCCATATATTTATGACTCTGGAGTGAAATTTTCCATTGTGGATGAGACTGAATGTATTTCACTATAAGCGGTATCATGGATTTGCGGATGCTCCATTCGGGCTGAAGATAGAGAATGCAATCTTCAGAGACAAATGCAGCATTTTCTTCAGCCCAGTCAAAATCATTAAATTCTTCAATGATGACTTTCAACTCATCGGCTATTGGAAATATTTCCGGCAATGGAGGACATCCTTTTTTTGGTGAAACACAGATCCAATCCCATTGGCCTGTCAACGGGTTTGATCCGGACGTTTCAAGGAATGTTTTCAGACCCTTATCATGTAAACCTTTCGCCAGATAATCAAGGTTATAGAGCAAAGGTTCTCCTCCAGTTATAACAACGGCTTTTGCGGGATAACCGGCAGCATGGTTGATGATCTGATCAGCATGAACAGGGGGGCAGGATGCAGCATTCCATGATTCCTTGACATCGCACCAGTGACATCCCACATCACAGCCACCGATGCGGGCAAAATAAGCCGCTTTCCCTGTATGATAACCTTCTCCCTGAAGAGAGTAAAATTCTTCCATGAGAGGGAGCAACTTCCCTGCTTTCAATAATATCTCCTGATCTTTGTTCAAAGATTAAAATATTATCTCTTTTTTAGCTGCTTTCAGGGTATTTTGTAATAGTGACACAATTGTCATAAGACCGACACCACCGGGAACGGGAGAAATATAGCTGCATTTTCTTGAAACTTCATCGAATTTAACATCCCCTTTTAGCCTAAAACCCGATTTGGTTTCATCAGACGGTATCCTGTGCATACCTACATCAACTACTATGGCGCCCTTTTTAACCATATCCGCCGTAACAAATTCAAGCATTCCCATTGCAACAATTAGGATATCCGCCATGTTGGTGAGGATCCCTAAATCCTTGGTATAACTATGGCATAAAGTGACGGTCGCGTTACCGGGATTAGCTTTGCGTGACATTAATATACTGACTGGAGTCCCGACAATGTGGCTTCTTCCCAATACAACACAATGCTTTCCAGCGGTTTCAATTGAGTAACGTTCCAGTAATGTCATGATCCCCATGGGAGTAGCCGGAAGATAAGCCGGAAGATTCAATACCATTCGCCCCAGGTTGACAGGATGAAATCCATCCACATCTTTTGCAGGATTGATCCTTTCGATGATCTTACGCTCATCAATATGTTTTGGCAATGGTAATTGGACGATAAATCCGTCAACCTCTTCATCCTTGTTAAGGAAATCCACTACCTCTAATAATTTTTGTTGTGTCAGTGTTGATGGGTACTTATAGACGGATGAAATGAACCCTACTTCTTTACAGGCTTTTTCTTTGGAAGTGACATAGGTTTCACTTGCAGGATCATCTCCAACCAGGACAGCAGCAAGATGAGGAGCATTCATTCCTTTATCAAGCATGGTCTCCTTTACTTCTTTTGCTATCTCTGCTTTGATCTGGTCTGCGATGAGTTTTCCGTCAAGTAATCGCATAATCTATTTGTTAATTCTTGTTTTTCATGTTTTTCATCATGTTTATCATCCCTCTTCCCTTGTTCGTGGTTGCCATTTTCATCAGGCGTCTTGTATCTTCAAATTGTTTGATAAGCCTGTTAACTTCCTGTATGGTAGTACCGCTACCACTGGCAATTCTTTTTCTCCTGCTGCCATTGAGGATTACCGGATTATTGCGTTCAGAGGGTGTCATTGAATGGATAATTGCTTCAATGCTTTTGAATGCATCATCTCCGATATCAACATCCTGAAGGGCTTTCCCCATTCCAGGAAGCATTCCGATAAGATCCTTGACATTACCCATTTTCTTAATCTGTCTTATCTGCGCAAGGAAATCGTCAAAGTCAAACTGGTTTTTTGCAATCTTTTTCTGAAGTTTCTTTGCTTCTACTTCATCATATTGTTCCTGTGCTTTTTCCACCAATGAAACGATATCACCCATTCCCAGAATCCTGTCGGCCATTCTTTCCGGGTAGAAGATATCCAATGCATCTATTTTTTCACCGATCCCGACGAATTTTATCGGCTTATTCACCACAGCTTTGATGGTCAGTGCAGCTCCTCCCCTTGTATCGCCGTCCAGTTTGGTTAATACAACACCTTCAAAATCCAGTCTGTCATTGAATGCTTTTGCTGTATTTACAGCATCCTGGCCAGTCATTGAATCCACGACGAACAAGGTTTCATGCGGATTGACTGCTTTTTTTACAGAAGCTATCTCAACCATCATTTCTTCATCAATGGCAAGACGTCCTGCAGTATCAATAATAACTACGTTATACCCTTTTTCTTTTGCATAATTGATAGAATGCTTTGCAATTTTGACAGGTTCTTTGCTTTCTTCTTCGGTATAAACTTCTGTTTGTATTTGTCCCCCAAGAATTTTCAACTGCTCAATCGCGGCAGGCCTGTATACATCCGCGGCAACCAATAATGGGTTTCTGCCTTTTTTGGTTTTTAAATAATTTGCAAGCTTTGCAGAGAAGGTGGTTTTTCCGGAACCCTGAAGCCCGGCGATAAGAATAACGGCAGGATTACCAGACAAGTCCAGATCGGTCTTTTCTCCCCCCATAAGCCCGGCCAGTTCATCATGGACTATTTTAACCATCAGCTGCCCGGGTGAAACAGAAGTAAGCACATTTTCCCCCAAGGCTTTTTCCTTTACCTGATCGGTAAATTGTTTTGCAATCTTAAAGCTAACATCAGCATCCAATAATGCTTTTCTCACATCCTTGAGCGTTTCGGAGACATTGATCTCCGTGATATGCCCGTGCCCTTTTAATACTTTAAATGCCCTGTCAAGTTTGTCAGATAGTCCTTCAAACATAAAATAATGTGTTGTTGTGTTAAAAAAGGGATGTTAACCCAACGGGCCATGGCATCCCTGTTTATTTTTTGTCATGCCAGTAACAATACTACGGAATAGAGGAATGAACCATCACTCTTTCCCCAATGCTACAAAATTAATAATTTAAATTTACCTCCAGGGACTTCATCATAGTAAATTTATATGTATCTTTATGCGTTCAATTCAATATCATCAACACAATTTTGATATAATTTTTTAAACTATTATATATAATCAAAAAAATTCACGTAAGTTTGTGCAAACATTAATTATTCACTAAAATCAGTAAAGTCATGAAGAGAATTGTACTTTCTTTTATTGCCATTTTGGCATTATCAATGGGTTCATTTGCCCAATTATGGGTCACAGAGAACAGTGGGTTAGCTGAATCCAGGGGCATTACAGATATGTTTTCTGTTAATGCAAACGTCGTGTGGGCTGCTGCTTATGATGGAGTAACCCCTACCAATGCTTGCCACGATTTTACAATGACCACGAATGGTGGTACGCTTTGGACAGCTGGTACAATAACAGGTGCCACTGGACTGTCAATTGCCAACATTGTTGCTATTGATGGAAATACTGCTTGGGCTATCACCTACTATCCTTCAGGAACAGGAACATTGCATGGTGTATATAAAACAACCAATGGTGGTACGACCTGGGCAAAACAGACCACAGCAGCCTTTACAAGTTCATCTTTTCCGGATTGTGTTTATTTCTGGGATGCTAACGTTGGCTGGTGTTTTGGTGATCCTGTTGGTGGTGATTTTGAAATTTACACTACAACCGATGGCGGGACTACATGGACAAAAGTTCCGGGTGGTCAAATTCCAAATCCGCAAACGGGTGAATTTGGTGTAGTGGGTTACTTTTCAGTTGTGGGTAATACAGTATGGTTTGGAACCAACCTCGGACGGGTTTACAAATCGATCGATAAGGGATATAATTGGACTGTATCCGCTGTTCCGGGATGGAGTGCAATTTATATACAACCCTTCTTCAGGGATTCACTTATCGGTTTTGTAATGGATAAAAGTGCAGGGACCACTGTCGGCAACCTGGCAAAAACAACCGATGGCGGAACCACCTGGGTTCCAATCACACCAACGGGAGAACATTTTTCGAATGATATGGCCTATGTACCTGGAACTGCAAGCACCTGGGTTACCACCGGTGCCGACGCTACCAATAACCTGGCCGGAGTGAATTATTCGTTTGATGATTGCACGACCTTTTCAGATATGGGTGAAACCCTGGGTGTCCAATTCCTTGCAGAAACATGGGTTAATGACTCTATAGGATGGGCCGGTGGTTTTGTCACGACCGGAGTTGGAGGTATGAACAAATTTAATAATGTGTTAGCTCTCCAGGCCAATTTTATGTCAAGCGATACATCCATCTTAGTCTTGGACTCTGCTCATTTCCAAAATCTCTCACAGGGCAGGTTCACTTCTTATCTCTGGACATTCCAAAACGGTACCCCACCTTCTTCAACCCTTAAAACTCCACCGCCGGTTTATTGGCTCGTCGGAGGATCCTGGGATGTAACATTAAGGGTCACAGGCGCTCTTGGAACCAACACATTAATAAAACACGGTTACATTCATGTGGGAGGACTCGGAATCAATGAGCATTCAAAATCCTCCATCACTGTTTACCCGAATCCCGTTAAGGATTTACTAAACATTAAAGCAAGTGCCAATATGCTGGAAGTCCAGGTCATTAACATCATCGGGCAGGTAATCTTAAACCAGAAAGTTAACAATACGATTATATCCCTGAACAGTTCTGAACTAAAACCCGGGATCTATAACCTGAAGGTAAAAATGGAAGATGGCTATATCTATAAGAAAATTGTAGTAAATTAAAAATCTTCTTTTGAATGATATTCCGGGAACGGATATCAATATTAACAAAAAACCTGTAGGGACATTGCATGTAATGTCCCTACAGGTTTTTTTTACATTCTTGCTGGAACTTCAATCCCGAGCACTGCCATGGATCTTTTGATGACGTCCCCTGTAAAAGAGGTAAGCATAAGGCGTACTGTTCGTTTTACAGTATCTTCTTCTTTCAGGACAGGGATTTCCTGGTAAAACTGGTTGTATTCCCGGGCAAGATCATAAACATAATTAGCAATACGGGCAGGGCTATATTCAGTTCCAGCCTGCATTACAACCTGGGGAAAAACATAGAGCAATTTAATAATATCTTTTTCAAGAACGTTCAAGCTGCCATCCAGATGCTTCAAATTTCCTGAAGCCTGAAGCCTGAAGCCTGAAGCCTTATTCAAAAGGGATTGAATCCTTGCATAGGTATATTGAATAAAAGGTCCGGTATTACCGTTAAAATCGATCGACTCTTCAGGATCAAAAAGCATGTTCTTTCTGGGATCAACTTTCAGGATAAAATATTTCAATGCTCCAAGGCCGATCATATTAAATAACTTTTTTGCATCTGCGTCAGAAAATTCATCCACTTTTCCCAATGCCCGGGTTGTCTCCTCGGCAGTCCTGAACATCTCATCGAGCAGATCATCCGCATCCACTACTGTTCCTTCACGTGATTTCATTTTCCCGTGGGGTAATTCAACCATGCCATAGGAAAGATGGTAAATTCTGGAAGCCCAGTCTTTTCCTAACTTTTTAAGAACAAGCTTTAGTACATCAAAATGATAGATCTGTTCATTTCCTACAACATAAATCATCTGCGATGGATGAAATTCCTCGAAGCGTTGTTGGGCAGTGCCCAGATCCTGAGTCATATAAACCGAGGTTCCATCGGCCCTGAGTAAAACTTTTTCATCTAAACCCTCATTTCTCAGGTCTGCACAAATACTACCATCCTGTTTCTGGATCAGGGATCCATTCTCACAACCCTCCATAATAAGTTCCCGTCCTGAAATATAGGTAGCTGATTCATATTGAATAAGATCAAAATTGACTCCCAGTCGTTTGTATGTTTCATCAAATCCTTTATAAACCCAACTGTTCATAAGGTTCCATAAATCCAGCGTTTTCCTGTCCTTTGCTTCCCATTTCCTTAATATTTCCTGGGCTTCCAGATAAACAGGGGCTTGTTTTCCGGCTTCTTCTTCCGTAAGCCCTTTTTCCATCAGGGATTTGATTTCTTCTTTATAATGTTTATCGAACAAGACATAAAATTTTCCAACGAGATGATCCCCTTTCATGCCGGTTGATCCGGGCGTTTCACCTTGTCCCCATTTCATATACGCCAGCATTGACTTACAGATGTGGATTCCGCGATCGTTGACTAAATTGACTTTGATCACCTTATAACCGTTAGCTTTGAGGATTTCCGCCAGGGAATATCCGAGAAGATTATTCCGGATATGTCCAAGATGCAATGGTTTATTGGTGTTTGGGGAAGAGTATTCGACCAAAACCGGCCGGATATTTCTTTCCTTAATAATCCCAAAGTCTTTCATTTTATAATGATCCACCAGGAATGAGATCCAATACGATTCAGTAAGGATAATATTTAGGAATCCCTTAATAATTTTAAACTCTTTAATATCATTTATGGATTTTTGCAGGTAATGACCCAATTCCTGTGCTGTAATTTCGGGTGATTTCTTCGAATACCTTGTTAATGGGAAAACAACAATGGTAAAATCCCCTTCTATTTCTTTTTTTGTTTTCTCAAAACCGATAAGTTCAGGTGCAACAGATTGACTGTATAATTCTTTTATCGCTTCACAGCTCTTTTCAAGTAAAATCTGTTCAATCATTGAAGATGATCTAAAAAACAAAGGTAAAGGAATTTTCATATTTACGAAGTACGATTTACGAGGTACGATTGCATGTGTGATTGACGATCGACGATCGACAATTATAGACTGGTAAAAAATCGTACATCGTATATCGTAAATTCAACCTGAAACCGTATATCGTAGTTCGTAAATAAATTGGTGTCATCCTCCGGGCCTAAGAAAAGCGATAATATTTGAATAATTTTACTATCAGCTTGTACAGTTTGTAAAAAATAAGTAGGTTTGCAAAACAAACTTCTTGCCTTCAATCAATTCTACATCTATTATAAAACTGCAAAAAGAGAGGTTCGAATGAAAAGTAACGTAATTATTATCGGCGCTGCCGGAAGGGATTTTCACAACTTTAATACATATTACCGCGACAATGAATTGTTCAATGTAGTTGCCTTTACGGCTGCACAGATACCGGATATTGATGGCAGGAAGTACCCGGCTGAACTTGCCGGGTCACTTTATCCTGATGGAATCCCGATTTATGGGGAATCAGAATTGCCGGCTCTGATCAAACAGTTTAATGTCTCTGTTTGTAATTTTGCCTATAGTGATGTACCTTATGCCAGGGTCATGAATATCAGCTCGATCGTAAACGCGGCAGGAGCTGATTTTCTCCTTCTGGGCCCAAAAGCAACGATGGTAAAAAGCACCAAACCATTAATTGCCGTTTGTGCAACAAGGACCGGTTGCGGAAAAAGCCAGACTTCACGACGTATCATTGAAATCCTTATGGCGAAAGGGCTTAAAGTAGTTGCTATACGTCATCCGATGCCCTATGGTAACCTTGTGGAACAAAAAGTCCAGCGTTACGCTACGATAAAAGACCTGGCAAAATATAAATGCACGATCGAAGAAATGGAGGAATATGAACCGCATATTGAACGAGGGAATGTAATATATGCCGGCGTCGATTATGAAGCCATTTTGCGTGAAGCAGAAAAAGATCCCAAAGGGTGTGATATTATTCTTTGGGATGGAGGCAATAATGATTTTCCTTTTTATCAGCCCGATTTGATGGTCACAGTTGCTGATCCACATCGACCAGGCGCGGAAGTAAACTATTATCCCGGGGAAGTCAATATCCGGATAGCCGATGTGGTGGTTCTGAATAAAATTGATTCCGCATCCCTGGAGAATATCAACATTGTAAGAAAAAATATTAAATACCTTAACCCGAAAGCTATTGTTGTGGATGGGACATCGCCAATCAGGGTGGACGATCCGACAGTAATAAGGGGAAAAAGAGTCCTTGTTATCGAAGATGGTCCGACATTGACCCATGGGGAGATGAAAATCGGTGCAGGGACTGTTGCAGCGCAGAAATATGGAGCTGCTGAGATCATAGATCCCAGGCCATTTGTTATTGGTAAACTGGCAGAAACATTCCGGCTCTACCCGGAAATCGGCCATCTGCTGCCAGCCATGGGCTATGGAGAGCAGCAAGTGAAAGACCTTGAAGCTACTATAAACAGCACTGTTTGTGATTCTGTCATTATCGGTACTCCTATAGATCTTAACCGGGTCGTTAAAATCAATAAACCGAATACAAGGGTTTATTATGACCTCCAGGAGATCGGGAAACCTGATCTGAATGAAATCCTCGATGAATTCCTGAAAACCCATAAAATCAAATAACCTGAATCCCGACCAAAACCGGGATTTTTTTTACTATCTTTACCTCTGTTTAATCCTGAAAAAGATGAAAAATAAAAGCCTGGTTTCCATCACTGATTACACCAGGGAAGAACATATTCAAATCCTCAACCTGGCAGCTGAATTTGAAAAGCACCCCATACAAAAGATACTCGAAGGAACAGTTGTGGCAACTCTTTTTTTCGAGCCTTCAACACGAACAAGGCTCAGCTTTGAAAGCGCTGCCTCAAGGCTGGGTGCCAAAGTAATAGGATTTTCCGATTCTGCATCTTCCAGCGTCCAGAAAGGAGAATCGCTGAGAGATACCATTATGACCGTGAGTAATTACGCCGATATAATCGTCATGCGGCATCCGAAGGAAGGTAGCGCCAGGTTTGCCAGTGAGGTTGCTGCTGTCCCTGTAATTAATGCCGGCGACGGATCAAACCAGCACCCCACTCAAACACTCCTTGATATGTATTCCATCCGAAAAACTCAGGGAAAACTGGATGATCTGAATATAGCATTTGTCGGAGACCTTAAATACGGCCGAACCGTTCATTCGCTGGTAATGGCCCTTTGCAACTATAACACCACCTTTCACCTGGTTTCACCAAATGATCTTAAATTACCCAGCTCGGTCAAAATACATATCAAAGATAAAAACCTCCATTATTACCAGTATACCGAATTGGTCGACGTAATACCGAAAGTAGATGTTCTTTATATGACAAGGATCCAGAAAGAAAGGTTCTCTGATCCTATTGACTACGAACGGGTAAAAAATTCATACATTCTGAAAAATCATATGCTTGACACTTCAAAACCCAATCTTAAAATCATGCATCCATTGCCCAGGGTCAATGAAATAACGATCGACGTCGATAAAAATCCGAAAGCTTATTATTTTGAACAAGCCTTGAATGGAGTATTTGTAAGACAGGCACTCCTGGCCTCCATTCTGGGAGTTAAATAACAGGTATCGTAAAAATGAGTTTAATAAACCCATCTCTATGAAAAAAGATGAAACCGGGAAGGAATTACAGGTCTCCGCTATCGAGAATGGAACAGTCATCGATCACATTCCCTGCGAAAGCGTATTTCAGGTCATCAAGATCCTTGGTTTAAATGAAGTCGAAGACCAGGTCTTGTTTGGAACAAACCTGGAAAGCCAGAAAATGGGTAAAAAAGGCATTATCAAAGTAAGCAATAAGTTTTTCGAACCGGATGAAATCAATAAAATCGCACTCGTTGCTCCTACCGCTACGTTGATCGTTATAAGAAATTTCCGTGTGGCCGATAAAAAGAAAGTTGAGATCCCTGATTCTATTGAAAAGATCGTGAAGTGTTTTAACCCGAACTGTATTACAAATAATGAAAATGTGACGACCCGGTTTTTTGTCATAGATAAACAGGACCTAAGGTTGAAATGCCACTATTGTGAGAAGATCACGGCAAAAGATAATATTTGGTTCTACTAACCTGAAGCTATTTATTAACAAGCCATCGTCATTAATGACCCAATAATCCTAATTCGCACTTTTTAAATCATAATCTATGAAAAGAATCATTTCAATTTATCTGTTATTTCTTTTTGCTTTTGCGCTGCATGCGCAGCAACCTCAAAAAGATAAGGCTGTATTCCAGGAATCCAAACCTGGTTTCTACCAGAATTCCATATTAAAAGATATACGCGACATAGATGAATCAAAACAGCCCTCAAAGACCGAAAAGAAGTTCCATCTTGATTTTACAGGGATGGATTTGCCAAACAAGGTTTCTTTATACCAGCAGGAATGGCATAATCCACCTGTATCACAGGGAAATACAGGAACCTGCTGGTGTTTTTCAGCAACTTCCTTCTTTGAATCGGAAGTTAACCGGTTGACAGGACAAAAGATCAAACTTTCCGAAATGTATACAATTTATTGGGAATATGTGGAAAAAGCAAAGCGTTTTATCCGTGAAAGAGGAAATTCGACTTTTGCAGAAGGGTCGGAAGCAAATGCGGTAATGAGAGATTACAAAGCATATGGAATTGTGCCCGAAGATATTTACCAGGGAATTGAAACCGGACATAAGTTCCATAATCATGCAAAGATGTTTGAAGAGATGCACAATTATTTATTGTCCTTAAAATCATCAAATGCATGGAATGAAACAGAAGCGATTGCAACTATCAGGGAAATCATGAATCATACCATAGGAGAGCCGCCGGCAACCTTCACCTGGAACGGCAAAACCATAACTCCAAAAGAATTTCTGAAAGATGTGCTTAAATTGAACATGGATGATTATGTTGATATCCTTTCGATCATGCAGGAGCCTTATTGGCAGCAGGTAGAATATGAGACCGGTGACAACTGGTGGCACAGTATGGACTATTATAATGTTCCGCTGGATGACTATATGAATGCAATTCATCAGTCCATCATCAACCATTATACTGTAGCAATCGGAGGTGATGTTTCAGAAGCAGGATTCGATCGGGTAACACAAGTTGCAATGATCCCAACATTTGATATCCCTGATGCATATATAGACGAAAACGCACGCCAATTCAGATTTTCCAATGGAACAACGACCGATGACCATGGAATACATTTAGTTGGTTATCTGGAAAAAGGCGGTCATACCTGGTACCTGATAAAAGATTCAGGATCGGGGTCAAGAAATAATGATCCGAATGCGCCGGAATTTGGTTTTTACTTTTTTAGAGATAATTATGTCAAGCTAAAGATGATGAGTTTCACAGTGCACCGGGATGCTGTGAAGGATATTCTGAAAAAGTTTGGCAAATAGTAATCCGGATGCTTGAGAAGATTACGGATTATGGATTACGGATTACGAAATTTCACACACACACTACCTCCACACTCAAACCCAAACCCTATTGCCTATTGCCTAATGCCTATTGCCTAATAAAGATGTCACGCTATATATTGAAATTGATCGAGGAAGGTGAGCATCAGCAACTTGATTTTAAATTTGAAATTACCGATGCCCGGCGGATTGCACGGTCCCTGGTTGCATTTGCCAATTCCGATGGTGGGAGGTTATTGATCGGTGTAAAGGATAATGGAGCAATTGCCGGAGTGAGATCGGATGAAGAATATTATATGGTGGAAGCTGCCGCAAAAATATATTGCAAACCTCCGGTTAACTTTATTACGAAAGAATGGACATTAAACTCGAAAAATGTTCTTGAGATAATCGTCCCAAAAAGTCCCGCCAAACCTCATTTTGCAGCACATAAAGATGGTAAATGGATGGTATATATCCGGGTTGGAGATCAAAATTTACTGGCAAACCGTGTTCTGCTGAAAGTTTGGGAAAAAGAGAAAACGGCAAAAGGAGTTTACCTGAAATTCACAGAAAAAGAAAAAATATTATTGGATTTCCTTGAGAAAAATCAATCCATTACTCTTTCAAAATTCCTAAAAATCGCTCACATCTCGAGGGGGAAGGCTGAAAATATCCTGGTGAAATTTCTCCTGTTGAAAACGATCACAATTATTTTTACAGAAAAACAAACATTCTATTCACTCAGGACATGAAGAAGCATTACATTAGGTAATGATTTCCGATTCAACATTTCCAGAGTTTTAACAATCGTAAAACCAAAGATCCGGTAATTTACATTCACTACAGGTTTTGCCACGTTTTAAATACTTTGTACTTTTGCCCTTGGAGAGATGGCAGAGCGGTCGATTGCGGCGGTCTTGAAAACCGTTGACCTGCAAGGGTCCGGGGGTTCGAATCCCTCTCTCTCCGCTAGTAGGTGTGGGTTTGGGTGTGATTGAAGTGTGGGCAGTGTGAGTGTGGGCAAGGTGTTTGAGCCCCAACCCATGCCCATACTCCACACCTACACTCAAACTCAAACCCACACCTATATTGGAGAGATGCCAGAGCGGTCGAATGGGGCGGTCTCGAAAACCGTTGATCTCGTAAGGGATCCGGGGGTTCGAATCCCCCTCTCTCCGCTAGTAGGTGTGGGTTTGGGTGTGATTGAAGTGTGGGCAGTGTGGGTGTGCGAATAATTTCCCTCCTTTTTTGTATCTTTGTGAATCAGTTTTGATATCTGCTCCTGTTTCATTCTTTAAAATTTAAAGCTATGAAAAAAATTATTCTTTTCTTATTCGTAATGATGCTTCCTTTTTTACTGGGAGCAACCAGTTTATGGGCCTTTCTGACCTATTCGACATTCAACTCTCCTGAAGGACCTTATGTTGAGACCTATCTTACAATAGCAGGAAATACAGTAAAATTTGTGAAAAATGACAATGGTAAATTTCAGGCAACAGTCAATATTCTCATGACTTTTAAACAAAACGATGTAATCAAAGCATTTAAAAAATACGAACTGAACAGTCCTGCAATTGATGATACAACAAAGACTTCTTTTCAGTTCATAGATGAGCAGCGTTTTCTCGTACCAAATGGCACCTATGATTTCGAAATACAGCTCGCAGACAAAAATAAAACAATAAAACCAACACCTTTTACCCAAAGTGTGTCAGTGGATTTCCCAATTGATAAATCTTCATTTTCCGGGATTCAGCTGATTCAATCCTACGGAAAAAGTGAAACTCAGAAAACCATTACAAAAAGCGGGTATGATCTTGTTCCGTATGTATATAATTACTATCCTTCGATCGAAAAAAAGCTGATCTTTTATTGTGAACTTTACAATATGGACAAAACACCCGGTGCCGGCCAAAAATATCTTCTAAGCTATTACATCGAAGCCTATGAAAATAATATGAAAATGACTGAATTTGCCCGTACCAAAAAAACGGATGTTAAGTCCATTGATCCTCTTCTGGCCGAATTCAATATTGAAAACCTGGCCACTGGTAATTATAACCTCGTGATTGAAGCCCGGAATCAGCAAAATGAACTCATCGCTTCAAGAAAATTGTTTTTCCAAAGAAGCAATCCCGGTGCAAAAATTGTATATTCTGACATGACTGCATTTAATACCCAAAACACATTTGTTGAAAGAATAAATAATATGGATACCTTAAAAGAAGATATCAATTGCACATTCCCTATTTCTTCGGGATTGGAACGCTCATTTATCAAAGGGCCCCTTAAACAAGCAGACCTGAAGACATTACAACAATTTTTTATTGGTTTCTGGTTGAGAAGAGATCCTCAGAATCCCGAGAAAGCATGGCTCGCTTACCTGGATCAGGTAAAAAAAACACAGGTCAATTTCGGTACACGGATTAAAAAAGGATATCAATCCGACCGTGGAAGGGTTTACCTTGAATATGGCCCACCCAATACCAGAAGCACACAATATAGTGAACCCAGTACTTACCCTTACGAGATATGGCACTACTATACATTAAACAATAATCAACGGAACAAAAAGTTTGTCTTTTATTCGCCCGATATGGTTACGAGCGATTTTCAGTTAATCCATTCCGATGCGATCGGAGAAATTAATAATCCACACTGGCAGATCGATCTTCGGAACAGAATTGAACAACATATCGATCTTCAGGATACAGAAACTATCAATTCCTGGGGTGATTTTGCAAAAGATTATTGGGACCTCCCTAATTAATTAAAGGGGTTTTAATATGTCTGCTATCAGAATAAACCCTCAATATTGAATTGAGGGTTTTGTTTTTTCATCCATAAACCCGGAATTATTACTATTTTTACACTCTAAAACAGGATTGGCCTGATAGAGTGCATTTACCATTTTAAAATACAGAGGTTATAAAGGAATTTAGATGGAATGACAGAAATTAAAAGAGTATGATAGTAATTTTTCTGCTATTCACTCTTTTGTACGTGTTTTTTTAATGCTTGCTTTTTATTCGACAATCCAAATGATCCCTGAAATTTAACTTATAAATCTTTATTGATGCGTGTTGCTGTCGTTATACTTAACTGGAACAGTAAGAAATTTCTTGAAAAATTCCTTCCTCCCCTTATAGAACACAGCCAGGGAGAAGCAAATATCATTGTTGCTGACAACGCATCAACCGATGATTCCATTGAATTCCTGCAAATGCAATACCCCGAAATCCGTATTATTCGGAATCAAAGAAACGAAGGATTTGCCGGAGGTTATAATGCAGCCTTGAAACAAGTTGATGCAGAGTATTATGTCTTACTGAATTCAGATATTGAAGTAACTAAAGACTGGATACGCCCGGTCATTCTAATGATGGATCAGGATCCACTGATTGGTGCCTGCCAGCCAAAGATCCGTTCTTATATAAACCGTTCAAAATTTGAATATGCCGGAGCAGCAGGTGGATTCATCGATAAATACGGGTATCCCTTTTGCCGGGGGAGAATATTCCTTAACATTGAAGAAGACCATGCACAATATGATGACCCGGTTGAAATTTTCTGGGCAACAGGTGCCTGCATCTTCGTCAGATCACGCCTTTATCATGAAATCGGTGGATTCGATGCGGATTTTTTTGCACATATGGAAGAAATCGATTTTTGCTGGCGGTTGAAAAATCAGGGATATAAAATTATGTATTGCCCCGATTCTACCGTTTATCATATAGGAGGAGGAACTCTCCCGAAAATATCCTGGAGAAAAACATATTATAATTTCCGTAATAATTGTCTTCTTCTATATAAAAACCTGCCGGATAACCTGCTGTTTGAAGTCTTTGCCAAACGGCTGATTCTTGATGGAATTGCAGCATTGAAATTTTTATTTACAGCAGGTTTTAAAGATTTTTGGGCAGTGTCAAGAGCACATCTGAGTTTCTATTCAACCCTGAGCAAGACGAAAGCAAAACGTAAACTCCTTAAGCAGGGGCCACTCATTAATGTCTACAGTAAAAATATTGTATTCGAATACTTCCTCAGGGGAAAGAAGAAATTCAGTGATCTTGATCCAAAAAAGTTTACGCACTAACAGATCGTCCTTTCACGGTATCTGTTTAAAAGATTCAACGGCCAGTCTGTAAGATTCAAGGCCAAACCCTATAATACTGCCTTTAATATAGGGTGCCAGCAAGGAAGTATGCCGGAATGCCTCACGGGCAAAAATATTTGAGATGTGTACCTCAACCACAGGAGCAGTTACGGCTTTAATAGAATCTGCTATGGAAACTGATGTATGAGAATAACCGCCTGCATTCAGAATGATACCATCATAGAGAAAGCCCGCCTTTTGAATAGCAGTAATAATCTCTCCTTCTATATTACTTTGGTAATATTCAATTTGAAAGTCCGGATAAAACTTCCTCAGTTTCTTCAGGTATGATCCGAATGTTCTACTGCCATATATTTCTGTTTCCCTGGTACCCAGTAAATTAAGATTCGGACCGTTGATGATTATAAGCTTCATGGATTGAACTAATATGATACAAATTTACAAATATTTATTACCTTTGTTCATCTTTCCAATAGGGGTGCCATAATACAAGGGCTGAGATTATACTCTTTGAACCTGATCCGGATAATGCCGGCGTAGGGACTGGCCATAAACGCTACATCAACATTCCTCTATTGATTGATTGTAAAAGTTGAATTCATCTTTAAAATCAATCGTATGTTCAAGAAAAATCTATTCACCAGGTCCTCAGTTAAAATGTCATGGGTTATCGGCTTCTGGTTACTTGCTTTTACCAATTACGGATTTGCCCAAGTTACATTAAGCGGGATTATCAGGGATAAAGACTACGGAAAACCTTTAACAGGAGCGAATATCACTATTGAGAACACCTTCATTTCAACCACCAGTGATGATAAAGGATACTATTCTATTCATGATCTGAAACCGGGAGAATGCCTTGTGAGACTTTCGTTCATGGGATTCAGAACAATCAGAATGGATTTTTGGATAAAGAAAGATACTATATTGGATTTCAATATGGAGACCAGTGCAATCCTTGGGGAAGAAGTAAATATAATTGCAACCAGGGCTCAGAAGAAAACACCTACGACCTATTCTTTTATCAGTCTTCCGGAAATCGGGGAAGTAAACCTTGGACAGGATCTGCCATACATCCTCGATAATACACCTTCTGTTGTGGTAACATCAGATGCCGGCACAGGGGTCGGGTATACGGGAATTAATATCAGGGGGACCGACCTTACAAGGATCAATGTGACAATCAACGGTATTCCATTGAATGATCCGGAGTCCCAAGGGGTTTGGTTTGTCGACCTTCCCGATCTGGCATCATCTTCAGACAATATCCAGATCCAACGTGGGGTGGGGACTTCCACTAATGGAGCCGGCGCATTTGGGGCCACAATTAACATTCAGACTACTCCTCTTAATCCGGATCCGTACGGCGAATTAAACAGCTCGGCCGGTTCTTTCAATACCTTTAAAAATACTTTCCGGTTTGGCACAGGTTTAATGAACAATAAATTCTCTTTCGACGGGAGGATTTCCCGAATCACTTCCGACGGTTATATCGACCGTGCATATTCAAAGCTTACATCATTTTATCTTTCAGGTGGTTTTTTCGGAAAGAAGACAACCTTGAAATTTAATGTATTGTCAGGATATGAAAAGACTTACCAGGCCTGGGAATATGTGCCAAAAGATTCTTTGGCAACCAACCGGACTTATAATCCGTCAGGTGAATATATCGATAAAAACGGCAATATCGCTTATTATGATAACCAGACAGATAACTATGCACAAACACACTACCAGCTTATTTTCTCACAGGAAATAACAAGGAAAATCAATATAAATGCAGCAATCCATTATACAAAAGGGTATGGGTATTATGAAAATTATGAACAGAATCAGTCTTTTTCGGATTATAATCTGAATAACATTATACTTGGAAATGATACAATAACTCATACCAACTTAATCAATCAGAAATGGCTCAACAATGATTTTTATGGATTTACATTTTCAGCAAATTATAATCCAAACAACAAAGTAAAATTAACCCTTGGAGGCGCATGGAATGATTACTGCGGGAAACATTACGGGAAAGTTATTTGGGCGGAATATGCCTCGGATGGCGATAATGAGAGGAATTGGTATTATAGTACAGGAAGTAAAAGGGATTTCAATGTCTTTGCAAAAGTCAGTTATCAGGTTCTGAAGAAACTCAACCTCTTTGCAGATCTTCAATACAGGAACATCTATTATAAAATTGAAGGAACGCTGGAGGATTTGCGGAATCTTGACCAGTTGCATAGATTCAACTTTTTCAATCCTAAAGCCGGCGTTTACTTTGATATCAATGACAAGCAAAATATTTATTTTTCTTTTGCCATAGGTCATCGTGAACCGAACCGCAATAATTACGAGGTTGCTGAAAATAATCATATGCCGGTAGATGAAACGATGTACGATTATGAATTGGGTTATAACTTCAGGCTCCCCAATTTCACCGCCGGTGCAAATATTTATTATATGGATTATATCAGTCAGCTGGTATTGACGGGAATGATCAACAGTGTAGGAGAAGCGATCATGACCAATGTTCCGCATAGCTACAGGAGAGGTATCGAACTCACGGCGGGTGCTAATATTTTTAAATGGCTGAAGTGGAGTTTCAACACGACTTTGAGTGAGAATAAGATATTAGATTTCACTCAATATATTGACAATTATGATTCCGCTTATAATTTTACAGGTCAGATAAGTCGTTCCCTGGGAAAAACGGACCTTTCCTTTTCTCCAGAAATGGTACTGAAAAATATTATCACCTTCAAACCCTGCAAGAACCTCCATTTAACTTTGTCTTCCTCCTATGTAGGCAAGCAATTTATTGACAATACTTCAAATGGAGAAAGGATACTCGATCCTTATTTTGTTAACAACATTGCCATCGGGTATGACATAAAAACGAAACTTATCAAAGAAATTGGTTTCACCCTGCTGATAAACAATATCTTTAGTGAAAAATATGAAACGAATGCCTGGGTTTACCCTTATATCTATGCCGGAAAAGAAGCTGAATCAAATGGATATTCACCCCAGGCGCTGATAAATTTCCTTTTCGGGATAACATTTAAAATTTAATTCAAAATGCAAAATTCAAAATTCAAAAACGATTCCCCTCCCCTTACCCCTCCCCAAAACAGGGAGGGGAATTGTTATACTTGATTTATAACTTTGTTACTTTGTTACTTTGTTACTTTGTGACTTTGTGACTTTGTGACTTTGTGACTTTGTGACTAAATAAGAGTTTACCCGGGATATAATCATGCAATAATTTAAATTGTTTTAAAAATTTGTGGAATCCGCAAAAAATGCTAAACTTGCAGATAATTCTCTTTTTATAACTTTTTAACTTCATCCTATGAAAAATATGACTTTAAAAGCTTTGCTGCTGATCTTTTGTTTTTCAGCGGCAGTAACATTATTTGGTCAATCAACGACCATTGATTTGACAACTCCGATTGCGGTTGATCCGAATATCAAGATCGGGAAACTTGACAATGGTCTGGTATATTATATACGCCAGAACCATAAACCTGAAAAACGAGTTGAGTTGCGCCTGGTCGTAAATGCCGGATCGGTTTTGGAAAATAATGATCAACAGGGGCTGGCTCATTTTATGGAGCACATGAATTTCAATGGTACAAAAACTTTCCCAAAAAATCAGCTTATTGATTTTCTGCAAAAGACCGGGGTTAAATTCGGAGCCGATATAAATGCTTATACCAGTTTTGATGAAACGGTATATATGGTTCAGCTTCCAACGGATGATTCTGCCCTTATCGAAAAGGGATACCAGGTGCTCGAAGACTGGGCCCACAATGCACTATTAGATGGAAAAGAGATCGACAAGGAACGTGGAGTCGTAATGGAAGAATGGAGACTTGGACTTGGGGCCGATGACCGCATGATGAAAAGATATTTACCGGTGATCTTTAAAGATTCCCGTTACGCCATACGACTACCCATCGGGAAGCCTGAGATCATCGGGAATTTTAATCATGAAGTTCTCAAAGATTTCTATAAAGACTGGTACAGGCCTGATCTGCAAGCTGTAATCATCGTTGGAGACATCGATCCTGCAAAAGTAGAAGCCAGGATAAAAGCACACTTTTCAGGAATATCGAACCCATCGGGTGAAAAACAACGTACAAATTATGATATTCCCGCCAATAGCGAACCTTTGATTGCCATTACCACGGATAAAGAAGCTACCGAAAATTCCATTTCCGTTTTTTATAAACATCCTTTAAAGCCGGAAAAAAACCTTGGTGATTTCAGGGATAAAATCCTGGCCGAATTATATACCAGCATGTTGAATAACCGTTTTGGGGAAATCAGCCAGAAACCCGAATCGCCTTATGTTTATGCTAATTCTTATTATGGCCGGTTCCTGGCAAGAACAAAGGATGCTTACATTATCTGGACCATGTCAAAGGAAAATCAGATAGATAAAGCTCTCACGACCATCCTGGCTGAAAATGAAAGGGTAAAACGTTTTGGGTTCACTCAGACTGAGTTGAATCGCCAGAAAGAAGAGATGTATAGTGAATATGAAAAGAATGCAAAGGAATTCGATAAAACGGAATCCTTAAGATTAACCAATGAATATGTGGATAACTTTTTATCCGGTGATCCTATCCCGGGGTCGCAGAAAGCATTTAAATATGTGAAAACTTTACTCCCCGACATCAAACTGGAAGAGATAAACGCCTTAGCTAAGCAGTGGGTTACGGATGATAATATGGCAATGGTTATCACAGCGCCGGAAAAAGACAACGTGACCGTTCCAACTACTGATCAAGTGCTTAACATTATAAAAAAATCAAAAACCAGCGACCTTCAGCCATACATAGATAAATACAAAGAAGAATCTCTGGTTTCCGGGGACCTGCCGGGAGGAAAAATCACTAATAAAATTGAAAATAAAGAGCTTGGATTTACTGAACTTACTTTATCCAATGGGGTCAAAGTGGTTCTTAAACCAACTTCCTTTAAAAACGATGAGATCCTGGTTTCAGGATACAGTCTTGGCGGAACATCGATTTGCCCTGACAATATCTTCATGTCCGGAAATTACGCTGCCAGGATCATTGATCAAAGTGGCGCAGGGAATTTCGATAATATAGAACTCGAGAAGAAACTGAAAGGGAAAAATCTGGAGATCAGTCCATACATAGATGATGTTAAACAGGGTTTTCATGGAAATGCTTCTCCAAAAGACCTTGAAACACTGATGCAACTGGTATACCTTTATATTAAAGGCCCCCGTAAAGATACGACAGCCTTCAAAGCATTTATTTCTCAAATGGAAAACCAGATGATGTTTATGAAATCCAATCCCATCATGACGTTCTATGACACCCTGTTCAAGTCTGCTTTCCCTGATTATCCAAGATTAATCATTATACCAACCGTTAGTCAGTTAGAGACGATTAAACTGGAAATGGCTTATAAAATCTACAAGGAACTGTTCTCCGATGCAAGTGATTTCAAATTTTTCCTTGTAGGGAATTTTACTATCGATTCCATCACTCCCATGATCGAAAAATATTTCGGTAGTCTTCCTTCATTGCATCGTGGCAAAACCTGGAAAGATATCTATCCGAAATTCAGAAAAGGAATTACCAATTTAACAGTTTTAAAAGGAACAGAGCCGCAGGGTATGGTTGGTATTGTGATGTCGGAAGACCTGGATTGGAATCCAAAAAACCTACTCGAATTATCCATGCTGAAAGAGATACTTTCTATCAAGCTTATTGAGGTGATCAGGGAAAAGATGAGTGGCGTTTATTCTCCACAGATCATGCTGAGGCCGGAACATTATCCACACTCTGATTACCAGCTTGGGGTATTATTCGGCTGCTCGCCAAAAAATGCAAACAAACTCTCGAAAGCTGTTTTTGGTGAAATGAAAAAAATAAGAAAAAACGGACCGACCGCAGTGGATCTGGAAAAAGCCCAGGAAACCCTGATAAGAGCCAGGGAAACAGATCTTGAAAAAAATAATTTCTGGCTGGGGAAAATCGAATCACTGTATTTTGATAAGACGGATCCGGCATCGATCCTTGATTTTAAAGACAGGGTCCGTGCGGTTACAGTTCCTGAACTCCAACAGGCGGCAAATACCTATTTCCGGCCAGATCATTACCTCAGGGTTGTCCTGAAACCCGAAAAGAAATAAATGGAGAATGAAGTAAATATTAAAAACAAAAGAGCTTCCCACGAATATTTCCTGCTGCAGGAATTTACTGCTGGTATCCAGCTTACAGGTACGGAAATAAAATCCATTCGTGAAGGAAAAGCTACTCTTGCCGATTCTTATTGTGCCTTTAAAGGAGATGAATTGTTCGTTTTTCAGATGCATATCTCTGAATACACACATGGGACTTATAATAACCACGAACCCAAACGCGACAGGAAGTTGCTGTTAAACAAACGTGAATTAAAAAAGTTATTGACGAAAGTCAAAGAGAAAGGATTTACAATCATACCCATTCTTCTTTTTATCAATGAAAAAGGGTTAGCCAAGCTTACCATTGCATTAGCCAAAGGGAAACACCATTATGATAAGCGGGAAACCCTGAAAAAGAAGGAAGTCCAAAGAGAGATTGACCGTTCAGGTGGATGAAAAGAGGTGATATTATCATTTCTTTGAATATCAGACTTTCCTTTTTATTAACTTTTGTTAAAATCAGGATGATTTTCAATAATTCCAGGCAACAAGAGTGAAAGAGTAGTAACTTTGTAGAAAATTTATCGATGCATAAAGCCAATCTTCAAATACTTATTATTGCTTTTTTATTCACTTCTTTAATTGAGTCTGCCTATACCCAGGACAATAACAAGGACAAATCTGGACAAAAAACGGACAAATTAAAATGGTATAGCTTTGAAGAAGCATTTCAGTTAAATAAAAAGAAACCGAAAAAAATCTTTATTGACATTTATACTGACTGGTGTGGATGGTGCAGGAAAATGGATGCTGAGACTTTTACAAACCCTATGATCATTGATTATATGGCTAAAAAATTCTATTGTGTGAAGCTCAATGCCGAAAGGAAAGATACGATCGTCATCGATGGTGTAACCTTTGTCAATCCGAACCCGGAAGGTAAAAGATCAACTCACCAATTGGCGGTGGATCTTTTGAAAGGGCAAATGTCTTATCCTTCCTATGTTTTTCTCAACGAAAAAAGCGAATGGCTGACGGTCGTTCCGGGTTATCATCCGGCAAAAGAGTTTGAACCCATCATTCATTATTTCGGGGACAACGCATATATTAAAACAGCATGGGGAGATTACCAATCTTCTTTTGCAGGGGGAATAAAATAACCGGTGACGGGTAACAATAAAAACAGCTGCTTTTGGGTAGCTGTTTTCATTTTTGGGTGGAAGATGGGAATCGAACCCACGACCTTCAGATCCACAATCTGACGCTCTAACCGACTGAGCTACTACCACCATTTATTGCTTCGCAAAAATACAACTTATTTTAATATTTATTAGGTTTGTCCGCCAATTGTGAATTTTACAAAAGTGTTTTTTATTAAAAGCAAATACGTATCTTCCTCAAGCTTATCGGCTCTGGCCTGGAAAAAATTCAGGAAAGACAAACCGGGTTTTGTATCTCTGATTTTTATTTGTATTGCAGCAATTACAGCCATGCTGGGGTATCTGATTACTCCTGATCCAACTCCTTTTGCTAATGATCAATGCATTGAACTGGGCACGCAAAAACCGGGTTTTACTATAACTATGCTTCTCGTGAAAAAAAATCAGGAAGTCAGCCGGTCAAATTTGATCAGAACCATGATTTGGGGGAAACCGGGCGATTATAAAGCTATTCCTGTAAATCAATATCATTTCGATGGTCCCTATATTGTCGTCGAAGGATATACCAATCATTCTAATTCCCCAAAAGTTACTTCGTCCTTCAATCTGGTGGATGTAGTTTATTCTCTTTCTAACGATACAAATCAGAGGAAGGTAATTAATGGAATCCTCCTGTTCATAGATCATAAAGGTCAGTTACAATACGAATCGATACCTGCTTTACGCCAGCGTATCCTGAAAAATAATATCATCAAACGAACTTACCTCCTCGGAACCGATCGTTTCGGAAGAGATCTGTTAAGCCAATTAATGATCGGGACCCGTGTGAGTTTATCTGTAGGATTGATCTCGGTCTTTATCTCACTTTTAATTGGGATATTCATCGGAGCACTTGGCGGTTTCTTTCGCGGATGGATTGACACGATAGTAGTTTGGTTTATCAATGTAGTCTGGTCGATCCCAACCCTTCTTCTTGTGATTGCGATCACTTTTGCACTGGGTAAAGGATTCTGGCAGGTTTTTGTAGCCGTGGGACTCACAATGTGGGTGGAAGTGGCCCGTGTCGTCCGCGGACAAATATTAATCATCCGTGAAAAAGAATTTGTTGAAGCCGGGAGAGCACTAGGATACTCGAATATAAGGATCATTTTTAATCATATTCTTCCTAATATTATGGGTATTGTGATCGTGATCTCGGCAGCCAATTTCGCCTCTGCTATTCTAATGGAGGCCGGTCTGAGTTTTCTGGGAATCGGGGTACAACCTCCAATGCCTTCCTGGGGTTCTATGATCAAAGAAAATTACGGGTATATTATCCTTGATTCGGCTTATCTCGCGATCCTTCCCGGGATAGCGATCATGCTATTGGTACTTGCCTTTATGTTGATGGGAAATGCTCTTCGCGACGCACTGGACGTTAAAACATCAGAATTTTGATTTAACCTGGAAATTCTTCTCCTTACACTCCTTCGTTTTTGCCGTTCTGCATGAACCTTTACTAAGGAAGAACTTAATCGAAAAATAAAAATCCATTCCGGTGAGATCATTGACATAAAAGAACCATCCTAACTTGTCAGTACCTATTGTCAGGTAATAAAAGCGCAGAGAAAGGCCGATCCTTGGAAGATACCAATCATAAAGTGATACCGGAATGTTAGCTTCAAACCAACTTCTTTCGAACCGTGGAGTAATGGAAATCTCGCTTGGTCTGTACAAAGAATTCCCGCTGAAATTGAATCCGTATATAACCGAACCATTGATATACCAATACTTACTATAATGATAATCAAATTGAATGCTGAGTGCTGAAGGCAACCAAAGGTAAAATTTATTATCCTTATAAGCTGAGGTCGGATCACCATAGAATTTATAACTGATCGTGTCTATGAGTTGCTGTATGCTGTTAAATTTTATATTGTTGACATTATCCCAATAGGAACCTTTGTTGTTAATGGCATACTTGAGTGCGTTGGTGCTAAATTTTATTGCTCCGACATCAATCAATGATATCCCGAGACGATACAGATAGTCTTCATAAGGTCTTGAGCACAAACCGTCCGAATAACCTTCCTCATGAACCCTGGTTAACCGATAATATGTTATCCCAAGATCAAATCCGAAGCCCCGGCCCATTACGAGGTTATTGCTGTTATAATTATTATTGGGATATGAAACCGGTAAAGAAATACCGAATTCCGCATTAAGATTTTTAACACTAATGGTAGAATCATTGGGTATTACATAATCAATGTTTTTTGTGACTTCATACATACCAGCGTAACCAAAGAGACGCTTGACTGAAATTCCGGCCGAAATTTTATTAAAACCCCTGTTATAAATTTCATAGGCATAGGTCAGACCTATCTCGGCCCATGACATCGTTGCAAATCGAAAAGGATAGTTGTCTTTATAATTGATATTTTGCTGGGGTATGTAATTCAAACCAAGATATGCAAAATTAGCAACTTCATAGGGTACATTATGAGCAGAAACAACTGTCCTAAAATCAGTCGTAAGTGCAAAGGCATGTTTTCCCCAGATCAACATCAGGCTGGGTCCATCGATCCTGAGATTCAAAAATATATTTTTATCCCGTTTATTAGAAAAGGGATAAAAAATCCTGGCCTCCGTACCATATTCTTCAGAATGTGTCGGCCATTTGTAACCAGACTGAAAAAAATGACCGAATCTGTAATCTTTTCTGGCTTCGTATAAATAATTATTCTGCATAAACAGATCGGCTCCGATCAACTCAAAATCAAAATATGTCTTTGAATTATGGAGTGCACTGGGGTTGATTTGTATGCTGTTAACACCAGCATAATTCCCAAGCACTGTACCCAGCATGTCCTGTCCATAAGAATCCAGTTCAAGGAAGCCCGTGAGAAGAAAACAGATGCAAATAATCTTATACTTCATCTGCCGACATTTCTTAACTGAACGTGATAATAATGATTAGTTCCTGATTATACAGACACTGATATATTTAAAACGTGTTTTTATGTACAATATTTTTTATCCATCTCAATTCAAAGGTTGTTCACTGTAGCTGTGAGTTCTGTTAACCGGGAAACTTCCGGAAGCATTCAAAAAAAATGTATCTTTGCATACCAATTTTAAATCCTGCTAACATGCGGATGTGGCGTAATTGGTAGCCGCGCAAGACTTAGGATCTTGTGCCTCAGGGCGTGGGGGTTCGAGTCCCTTCATCCGCACCATAAAACACAGGAACAATAACCGAATATCAATATTATCATTGGATGAACATTACCAGCGAAAATACAGGTGAGCTCACAGCGACAATAAAAATCGAAGTTTCGAAACAGGATTATGAAGAGAAAGTGAATAAAATCCTGAAAGATTACCAGCACAAAGCAAATATTCCCGGATTCAGGCCAGGAAAGGTTCCTATCGGTTTGATTAAAAAAATGTATGGAAAAGCTGTTATTGCTGATGAAATTAATAAAATACTAGCAGACTCACTGGCAAATTATTTAAAAGAAGAGAAACTGGAAATCCTTGGCAATCCTTTACCGAATAAGGAGAAAAATTCCTCCCTTAATTTCGATCTGCATGATTCATTGGATTTCTATTTTGATCTGGGACTCGCACCGAAAATCGAACTCACATTAACCGATAAGATGAATGTTGACAGATTCGTTATTAAAGTTGACGAGCAGATGCTGGAGAAGTATATTGAAAATACAAGAAAACGATTCGGAACATCGGTTCATCCTGAACTATCCGACATTGAAGATATGCTCAGCGGTGAATTAATGGAAATTGATGAAAATGGCAGCTACATTGAAACCGGGGTAAAGAAGGATGTCTTCATCAACCTTAATGATCTGAAAAAAGAAGAATCAAAAAAGGAACTGACAGGTTTATTAAAAGACAGTAAAGTAAGGATCAAACCATTGCAATTCTTTTTTGATATTGATGAAGCTGTGAAGTGTCTTTCCGTTTCAAAAGAGAAAGCAGGACAGGAAAATATCCTTTTTGAACTAACTATCAAGGATATCTTTCATCTTGTACCAGCTTCCTTAGAAAAAGAATTATTCGAAAAGGTCTTTCCGGGCAAGAATATCGAAACGGAAGAGCAATTCAGGGAAGAGGTCAGGAAAGATGCCGCAAATAGTTTTATTGGAGAAACCGATAAGTTATTTTATAACCAGGTAACAAAAAAATTGATTGAAGAAGCACAGTTGCAACTCCCGGATGAATTCCTGAAACGCTGGCTCCTCGAAAACAAGGAAACAAAGATAACGCCCGAAGATATTTCTCATGAATATCCTGCATTTGCTGATTCAACAAGATGGCAGATGATCGAAAACAAAATATTGATGGATAATGATATAACAGTTAAAGAGGAAGAGGTAAGAGCTTATATCAAATCTTATTTTTTAAATCAAATTCCGGTCCGGGAGGATAACCCGGAGGCTGATAAAAGATATGAATCGGTGGTGGATTCTTTAATGGAAAATAAGGAACAGGTTCGAAAAATATACAATGAATTGTATTATGCAAGACTACTTAATCTGTTTAAAGATAAATTTACCAACACAACAAAAGAGATTTCTTACGAAGAATTTATTAACTTAGCATCTGCAAATCACGATCACCTTCATGAGCATGATCACCTACACGATCCTGAAAACGAATCCGAACATGACCATGAGCATGAACATGATCATTAACCCGATAAACTATGGACGAATTTCAAAAATATGCTGTGAAGCACAGGGGCATCAATCCCCTCACAATGGAGAAATATAAGGCTATTTCATCCAATTACATCTCTCCCACGATCATTGAAGAACGTCAGCTGAATATCGTTACGATGGATGTTTTTTCACGTCTGATGATGGACAGGATCATCTTCTTAGGTGTACCTATCGATGATTATGTGGCAAACATCATTCAGGCCCAGCTACTCTTTCTTGAATCGGTTGACTCAAAAAAGGATATCCAGATTTATCTGAATACCCCGGGAGGATCTGTTTATGCCGGCCTTGGGATCTATGATACGATGCAATATATTGCACCGGATATAGCAACCATTTGTACAGGTATGGCAGCATCAATGGGTGCCATTTTGCTGTGTGCCGGAGTTAAAGGTAAACGGACGGCACTAAAGCATTCCCGTATCCTTATTCACCAGCCAATGGGTACCGCTGAAGGACAGGCATCTGATATTGAAATCACTGCAAAAGAGATACAGAAATTAAAAAAGGAATTATATGATATAATTTCAGCCCATACCGGTCAGTCAACTAAAAAGATCCTTAAGGATGCTGACCGCGACTACTGGATGACTTCCGAAGAAGCAAAGAAATATGGTATGATCGATGAGATCTTAATAAAAAGCAGGAATGCAGAAAAAACCTGATCATGTCTAAAATAGGAGAACGATGTTCATTCTGTGGTCGCGAGAAACGCGATACGAATATGCTGATCGCTGGTCTGAGCGCACATATATGCGATTATTGTATCACCCAGGCACAGTTGATCATGGAGGAAGAAATGGCTGCAAAAAGTCAGAAGCACACTCCGGATTATACCCTTCTAAAACCTGTTGAAATCAAGAAATACCTTGATCAGTACGTAATCGGACAGGACGAGGCAAAAAGAATTCTTTCGGTCGCTGTTTATAATCACTATAAACGAATATTTCATGCTAAAAAAGCAAAGGAAGAGGACGTTGAGATCGAGAAATCCAATATTATCCTGGTAGGTGAAACTGGTACAGGCAAAACATTATTGGCACGAACCATCGCCAAGATGCTGCATGTCCCCTTTTGTATCGCCGATGCGACAGTTCTTACGGAAGCAGGGTATGTAGGGGAAGATGTAGAAAGTATTCTTTCCCGTTTGTTGCAGGTTGCGGATTATAACATAGCTGCTGCTGAAAGAGGAATTGTATTTATCGATGAAATTGATAAAATCGCACGAAAAAGTGATAATCCGTCTATCACACGTGACGTTTCCGGCGAAGGTGTACAACAGGCATTACTAAAATTACTTGAAGGAGCCATCGTTAATGTGCCACCCCAGGGTGGACGTAAACACCCGGAGCAAAAAATGATACAAATCAATACCCAGAATATTCTTTTCATAACAGGCGGAGCATTTGACGGTATCGAAAAGAAGATCGGAACCCGGCTTCAGACGAATATGATCGGATATACAGTGGATAAATCCAAACAAACACTCGATAAAGAAAACCTTCTTCAATATGTTTCCCCTGTTGATTTGAAAAGTTACGGGTTGATACCGGAATTGGTCGGACGCCTCCCGATCGTGACATTCATGCATTCTCTGGATCGGGAAACACTACGTAAAATATTGACCGAACCTAAAAACTCGCTCGTGAAACAATTCACGAAATTATTTGAGATGGACAATATTAAACTTAGTTTCGAAGAAGAAGCTCTTAATTTTATCGTAGATAAATCCATTGAATTTAAGTTAGGTGCCCGTGGACTTCGATCCATACTGGAAGCTGTCATGACAGATGCGATGTTTGAGCTCCCGTCAAAAAATACTACCAAGACCTTACGGATATCGGTTGCTCTTGTCGAAGAAAAATTCCAATTGACAACCATCGCCCGGTTAAAAGTAGCATGATAATAAACCCATCTCCGTTTTCGTTAAAGTAAAAATTTTAAAGCGTTTCACAATAGTGATGAAAAGAACGGTTCTCATAGGATTTATTGCTGTTCTTTTATCTCCATTTGTATATTCGCAGGATACGATAAAACCGCTCCATGTGCCTGCAAAGATACTGGGTGGGGATACAATCCCCTTTATTGATCTTAATGCCACAATAATATTCCCTCCCTTTGAAAATAAGAGTCCCCGGGAACAAAAACGATTTGATAAATTCGTCTATAATATCAAAATTGTGTATCCCTATGCAAAATTAGCTGCCGCAAAACTGAAAGAATTTAAAGTCGTACTGGATTCCATTCATATTGAAAAAGAAAGAAAAACCTATATGAAAAAAGCAGAACAGGAACTGGAAGACAAATTTGGAGATGATATCAAAGCCATGACATACACTCAGGGGAAAATCCTGATCAAACTGATATACCGCGAAACAGGAAGTTCATCTTACGATATTGTTAAAGAACTTCGCGGACGGTTTTCTGCCTTTGTGTGGCAAACTCTTGCACGGATTTTCGGATATGATCTTAAAACAAAATATGATCCCGGAGGGGAAGATCAAAATATTGAGAAAATTGTTCAGATGATTGAAGCCGGTTCAATTTGATTTTCACTTGTATTTTTATACCGAGCTGGAACAGGTTTACAAAATATAGCTTTCTGTTCCTCTCGGCATAACTGCATCTAAACGTAAAATGCTTTGCATTTTTGTTAAGCTGCAGTATAAAATGTAACTTTACGAACGCATATCTGACATAGTGGATGAAATTATCAATTGTTATCGTTAATTACAATGTTAAATACTTTCTTGAACAGTGCGTGCATTCAGTTCTGAAAGCCTGCCGGGAACTTGACGCTGAAATTTTGATAGTAGATAACAATTCCGTTGATGGTTCTGTACAGATGATCAGGAAAAAGTTTCCTGAAGTGCACCTGATCGAGAACAAGGATAATAAAGGTTTTTCTAAAGCAAATAACCAGGCTATAAGGAAATCCCACGGAGAGTATGTCCTGTTGCTTAATCCTGATACCCTGGTCGAAGATGACACATTGACCAAGATTGTTCAGTTTATGGACCAACATCCGGAAGCCGGCGGTCTGGGTGTCAAAATGCTGGATGGGAAAGGCAAATTCCTGCCTGAGTCGAAAAGGGGTCTCCCCTCTCCTTCTGTTGCATTCTTTAAAATATTCGGCTTTTCCAGACTTTTTCCTAAATCACATATCTTCGGAAAATACCATTTAAGCTACCTTGATAAAGACCAGATCCACGAGATTGATATTCTCGCGGGAGCATTCATGCTCCTGAGAAAAAAGGTGCTTGATAAAATCGGATTGCTGGATGAGGAGTTCTTTATGTACGGCGAGGACATTGACCTTAGCTATAGGATAACTCAAGCCGGATACAAAAATATATATTACCCTGAGGCCCGGATTATCCACTATAAAGGAGAAAGTACCAAGAAAAGCAGCATAAATTACGTATTCATGTTTTATAATGCAATGATCATCTTTGCTAAAAAACATTTCTCAAAAAAGAATGTAAGAAGCTTTTCAATTCTGATTAACATTGCGATCTATTTCCGGGCATTTATTTCAATCCTTATCCGTTTTTTTTCCAGGATACTTCTCCCGCTTGCGGATGTTCTGCTCCTTTTAATCGGGCTTTATTTCATTAAAAAGTACTGGGAACATGCATTTATCTTTCCTGAAGGTGGTCATTATCCATTGTCACTGGTAGTCGTGCTGGTTCCGATTTATATTTTTATATGGCTGATATGCGTCTATCTTAGCAGTGGTTATGACAAACCGATCCGGCTTGGGAAAATAATCCAGGGAATGGTTGCCGGAACTATTATTATTCTCGTTTTATATGGTCTTTTAAGCGAGCACTATCGTTTTTCAAGGGCGTTGATATTACTTGGTGCATTATGGGGAACCATGTCCATGCTTGGTGTGAGATTATTACTTTATCTCCTGGACCCTAACAGTTTCCGGATTGGTATTGTGAAAGACAAGCGATTCATCATTGTTGGTGAGAAAGAAGAAGCGGAACGGGTGTCAAGTCTTTTGCAAAGAACGTTTAGTAAGCCTGCATTTATTGGTCTTGTAACCTATCACCATCATAAGGAAAATTCCAATGGATTTATGGGCCATATCGGACAAATAAAAGATATTATAACAATTCATAATATAGACGAAGTTATCTTTTGTGCCAAGGATGTTCCTGCCCAGGTTATTATTGATAAAATGTCAGAACTCCAGGATAAAGAAGTAGATTACAAGATCGCCCCGCCTGAAAGTCTTTCCATTATCGGAAGCAATTCGATAAATACTTCGGGGGATCTTTATGTGATCGATATCAATGCCATCACTAAAATATCCAATCGCCGGAATAAACGGTTACTTGATATACTCGTTTGTTTCACGGTGGGTATCTTGTACCCTTTCGTTCTGTTCACCGTTAAAAAGCCATTGGGTGTGCTCCGGAATATTTTTTTAATCCTTTTCGGATTTAAATCCTGGGTAGGGTATTCCCTTTTTGGGACCGATGATTCTCATCATTTACCTGCAATCAGAAAAGGGGTATTGAATCCCGCCGATGCTTTCAGGAACAAAGAGATTCCTGTTGATACAATGTCGCATCTTAACCTGATGTATGCCAGGGATTACAAATTGACCAATGACCTTAACATCATCATCAAAGGGTTCCGAAACCTGGGTAGGACAGGATAATTTTTATTTATACTAAAACTGATTTATTGTTGTACTTTTGTTTAAGACGTGAGAAATTACTATTGATATGGCACAATTTGAAATAGTGATGCCACAAATGGGTGAAGGCCTGATCGAGGCTACGTTAACAAAATGGCTGAAGCAGGAAGGGGATAAAGTGGGAGAAGACGAAGCATTAGTTGAAGTGGCAACGGACAAAGTAGACACAGAGATTCCTTCACCGGTTGCCGGCATTTTGATGAAAAAGCTTTTTGCAGAAGGCGATATTGTTCCTATAGGAAAGCCAATCGGTATCATTGATATCGGTGGTGAACAAGCCATACCGAAAAAAGCTATTGAATCGGCACCACCTGTACCAGCTGCTCCGTCTATACCACTTTCAAAACCAGTGATCAAAACCGAAATTCCATCGCTTGAAATACCTTCGGGCACACGTTTTTATTCACCTCTTGTGAAAAGTATTGCCAAGCAGGAGAACATTTCAATGAAAGAGCTGGCATCTGTTCCGGGAACAGGAAAAGATGACCGGGTGACCAAAGAGGATATCCTGAACTGGCTTAAAAATAAGAAACCTGACGAACCCAATATTCCACTGATCACACCTTATGTCGTTTCCTCAGGGGAGGATCAGATAATCGAGATGGATCGTATCCGCCAGCTCATTGCCAATCATATGGTCCGTTCCTGGGAAACCTCGCCGCATGTTAATTCCTTCGTTGAAGCGGACATGACGAATATCGTCAATTGGCGTAATAAACATAAGGATATATTTGAAAAACGGGAAAAAATAAAGCTTACTTTCACGCCGATTTTTATTGAAGCAATAGCAAAAGCTGTGAGGGATATACCATTTGTTAATGTTTCCGTGGAAGGAACAAAAATTATCAAGCATAAAAATATTAATGTCGGTATGGCTGTCGCCTTACCAAATAATAATCTTATCGTTCCGGTCATTAAAAATGCTGACCAGATGAGCCTTCAGGGTATTGTCAGAAATGTCACTGATCTGGCTGACAGAGCCCGTCAAAGTAAATTGATACCAGACGAGATCTCAGGAGGAACCATTTCCCTGACAAATCTCGGTTCTTTCGGATTGTTAATGGGAACTCCCATTATCAATCAGCCACAAACTGCTATTGTGGCTGTCGGTGCTATAAAAAAACGACCGGTAGTTATTGAAACACCCGAAGGCGATGCTATTGCTGTCCGGCACATAATAATCCTTTCCGTTACCCATGACCACCGGGTCATTGATGGAATATTGGCCGGTCAGTTTCTTGACAGACTGGTATTTTACCTTGAAAAATTCGACATAAACCAGTCTATCTGAAATGGAATTAAATTTAACCCGCCCACTTGCCTTCTTTGACCTGGAAACCACAGGCATCAAAGTAGCCACCGATCGTATCGTGGAAATCTCTATCATCAGGGTCAACATTGATGGCAGTACAAAAATCAAGACGAAGAGGATCAATCCGGGAATGCATATTCCGTGGGAAGTAACCGCTATTCATGGAATAACCGATGAAGATGTAAAGGATGCTCCAAAGTTCGCAGAAGTTGCCCATGAACTGGATCAATTTTTAGAAAATTGCGATCTTGCCGGGTTCAATTCGAACCATTTTGACATTCCACTGTTGGTAGAGGAGTTTCTTCGGACAGACGTGGATTTCGATCTTAAAGGAAGAAGGTTTATCGATGTTCAGAACATCTTCCATAAAATGGAACCCAGGAATTTGTATGCAGCCTATAAATTTTACTGCAGCAAAGACCTGGAAAATGCGCATAGTGCAGAAGCTGATACGCTCGCCACTTTTGAGATCATGAAAGCCCAGCTTGATCGTTATAAAGATACTGTAATCAAAGATCATAAAGGTAAGGTTATTCAACCCATTGTAAATGATGTCAAAGCCTTAAGCGATTTTTCCTATGTTACAAAAAACGTAGACCTTATAGGTCATATCATTTTTAATGATAAGAACGAGGAAGTCTTTAATTTTGGTAAACATAAAGGGAAGGTGGTTGCTGAAGTATTTAAATCTGAACCCTCCTATTATGATTGGATCATGAAGAGTGAATTCCCCCTATCGACAAAAAAAGTTGTTACTTCTATAAAGCTCAGGGGATTTAACAATGAATCCGTAAAACTTGATCTCTTCTGACATATGAAGATCATATGCATAGGGCGGAACTACGCGGAACATATCAAAGAGCTAAGCAGTCCTGTGCCCTCTACCCCTGTTTTCTTTCTGAAACCCGACACCTCTCTTCTTATACGGAATCGTCCTTTTTATCTCCCTGACTTTTCAAAAGAAATCCATTATGAGGTGGAGCTTGTCATAAAAATTTGTAAGGTAGGAAAGAATATTCAAAAAAAGTATGCTCACACTTATTTTGACGAGATCGGCGTTGGACTCGATTTCACTGCCCGTGACCTGCAGAACATCAGTAAACAGCAAGGACTTCCATGGCTGATCGCAAAAGGGTTTGACAATGCCGCACCCGTTGGGAAATTTTTGCCAAAAACTCATTTCCCTATTTTAGAAAACATCAATTTTCATTTGGTCCTTAATGGAACGATTGTCCAGCAAGCAAATTCGAAAGATATGATTTTTTCTTTTGACGATATAATTTCCTATATATCCCATTTTATCACATTGAAGACCGGCGACCTGATCTTTACGGGAACACCTTCAGGTGTTGGTCCTGTTAAGCAGGGTGACCGGTTGGAAGCTTACATTGAAAAGGAAAGGCTTCTTAAATGTGATATAAAATAAATGGATAAAGCTTTTTTAACCACAATGACCTCTACGGCAGCACAAAGAAATTATTGATTGAGGACGTTGTTCATCAACTAAGAGATAATAAATGTAGACAGGCCAAGGTAGGATCACTTTGATCGGTTTTAACAATAAATTACAAAGTTTAAGTGTGCCTCTGATCATATAAATCATGAAACATTTCCTTCTGTTAGTTGGTTATCTTTTATTCTTATTGTTCAATTTCCTGAAAGCAAAGTCACGGTTGGTATAGGCATCTTTAAATCCCGGATTAATCTCAATCGCCTTGGAGTAATCGGCAATTGCCTTATCCCACTGTCCAAGGTAACAGTAAGCACCACCACGATTGAAATAGACCATGACATTTTTCGGGTCAATTTCTATAGCCCTGGAATAATCGGCTATTGTCTTGTCCCACTGTCCGAGATTTCCGTAAATATTGCCCCGGTTGGAATATGCATCTGTAGAGTTCGGGTCAATCCCGATCGCCCTGGAGTAATCGGCTATTGCTTTTTCCCATTGCCCAAGGTTCCTGAAAGCAACGCCACGGTTGACATAGGCATCTATGTAATCCGGATTAATCTCAATCGCACTGGAGTAATCGGTTATTGCCTTGTTCCACTGCTTAAGGTTCTTGTTGACATTGCCCCGGTTGTAATAGGCTTTAGCATATTTCGGGTCAATCTCTATTGCTTTGGAGCAATCGGCTATTGCCTTATCCAACTGACCAAGGTTAAAATAGGCAACGCCACGGTTAGCATATGCAACTGCATATTTTGGATCAATTTCGATCGCTTTGGAGTAATCGGATATTGCCTTGTCCCACTGACCAAAATTCCCGTAAGAAACACCACGGTTGGAATATGCATCTGTAAATTCCGGGTCAATCTCTATTGCTTTGGAGCAATCGGCTATTGCCTTGTCTAACTGACGGAGGTTCCCGTAGGCAATACCACGGTTGGAATAGGCACTTTTAAATTTGGGGTCAATCTCAATCGCCTTTGTATAATCGGTTATTGCTTTGTCCCATTGTCCAAGGTTCCCGTACGCAACGCCAAGGTTATAGAGTGGTCTGGTTTTATTCGGAGTTTTTGATATGACATCACTCCACAGTGTAATTTCATTCTTCCAGACTTTATTCCTTGCGTAGGTCAGGACTGAATTTGCCCCTGTTATGATCACTAAAACTATAATTGCAATGTTTTGATATTTTTTCCCGGGCAAAACGAATACGGCGGAGCTAAGGATAAGAAAAAAACCAAAGGAAGGAAGGTAAGTCCGGTGTTCAAAAATCACATCACTTATCGGAATGAAGCTTGATTCGATTGATAATGTGAGAAAAAACCATAAAATACCAAAAGAAATGATCCTGTATTTTTTAAAAAGGAAAATAGCCAGTATGATCAATGACAAAAGTACCAGGAAGCACAGAAGCGTCCTTATTTCAAAAAAATTATTCGAGACCGGGAAATCATAGTCTACATTCTGATTTATTGGTAAGAACAAAAGCTGGATATACTTGACAATAACACTGAACTGGGTGAAAAGATAATTAAGTGAGGTTATAGTATAAGCATTCCCCCAATATGACGGACGGATTGGTTTGAAAATGCTTAAAGAGGACGTTAACGGTATGATAATGATTGCACTGAGAAATGCCACTAATAATATGATAACGCGATAATCCTTAAAATATATTGAATTTTTTTTCGTCCGTAAAAAGAATATTTCAAAAAGCACGATGGCCAACGGAAGTGTAAACGCATTTTCTTTTGTAAGCATGGCCAGTACGGCTGAGATCAATGAACCTGTAAATAAGATGTATTTAAATTGCTTACTTTTATTTGTAAGCCGTGCCTTCACATAAAGTGCCAGGGAAAGGAGATAGAACATGGCAACCATGGAGGCCAGTCGTTGGACAATATAGGTGACAGACTGGGTAGCCAGGGGGTGTGAAACAAATAATAAAGCAGTGAAAAAAGCGATTATTTTTTTTTGTCCGGCGATCGGATGATTGTTCAAAACAGGTGTAGAAAAGATTAATTGTGTGAGCCACCAGACCAGGCAGGCATTGATGAGATGGATAACCAGGTTAATAAAATGGTAATACTGGACATGAAGCTGGTTAAAATGATAATTAAGGGCAAAGGTGAACATACCAACAGGACGGGTAGGATAGTAGCCCCACCAGGCTTTTACATCCGCTAAATTCCGGATACTGGCATTATTGACTATACGGATATTATCGTCAAAATGGAATGAACAGTTAAAGGAATTAGAATAAATGATGATCCCCAGCAGAATAATAATGGCCAACCCCACCAGGTCAGTATGTTTGTTTTTTTTAACCTGTTTTTTCGGTTTTTGATATTGTTTGCGAGAATTCTTTCTTGGCGGTCCCTTTTTCAATGGTTCTTTCATCAATTATATTTGTAAATCGTAAGTGATGATTTTACCCGTAAAGATATAATTTTTTATGTGAGGTATTGAGGGAAACAGTTTTTCGAAATCGTTTTGGTAACAGCTTTTACCGGCCTCTCTTCACGTATAATAAAAAAGTTACAAGTGCGATTACCAAAGAATTTCAAAGAACGATTATAAATTTTTTCATAACCATTAGTGATAATATATATAAAATACAAAAATTTTCTATAAGTTTGACTGATAATTCTAAACCAAAATTTATGAGAACTTCTCTTTTTACTTTTATCATTATTCTATGTCTAGGAGGCATTTTCGCCCTGAATCTGGATGCACAAGACCAAAAAATAATCTCCCTGCCTGCGCCTCAGACTGACGGAGGAGTACCTCTGATGAAAGCCCTGAAAAACAGGCAAACATCAAGAGAATTCAATGACAGGAAACTTCCTGACCAGGTAATGTCAAACCTTCTTTGGGCAGCATGGGGAGTAAACCGCAGTGATGCTAAAAAACGAACAGCTCCTTCTGCCATGAATAAACAGGAAATCGATGTCTATGTTTCCACTGCAGAAGGTGTTTTTATTTACGATGCATTTAAAAACAATCTTATCCAGGTTTCAAACGAAGATGTGCGTGAAAAAACCGGATTGCAGGATTTCGTTAAAACAGCTCCTGTTAACCTGGTATTTGTTGCAGATTTTTCAAAAATGGGAACAAGCGCTGATCCTGACAAAGAAAAATATGCTTATGCCGATGCAGCCTATATCAGTGAAAATGTTTATCTTTTTTGTGCTTCCGAAAAATTATCCACAGGTGTGCGTGCCAATATTGATAAAGAAAAGTGCGCAAAAGCCCTCAGACTGAAACCGGAGCAGCATGTAATACTGGGTCAGGCAGTGGGTTATCCAAAGGAAAAAACAAAATAACAAGGTAGTCTCATTGTTTTAATTCAGGACTACATCATCAATTACATCAGCATTCACCGCTTTATTCAAGGCTTTAACAATTTTCTCACGGGCATAGGAAAGTTCATTCCGTAAAGCAGCTGAGTCGATTTTTACAAACAGGATTTTATTCTTTATATAGAGATCCGTAGTATGATTTGCAACGAGCTTTCCAAGCACTTTTTCCCAGGATGCAATCAGGCGTGTTTCATTGAGCTTGTCTTCCAGCCTGTAAGCTTGAAGGAACTCCTTTATAGCATCCCCAAGTGATTGATCGTTTGAACGTTTCACAGTATTTATTATTACAATCAAATGGTATGAACCCAAAGGCAAAGCCCTGGATCCGAATTCCATCCCGAGTACTCGGGATGGGAATTTACCAAACACCTCACCCCCTTCTGGGGCTGTCTAAAAAGTCTTTGTGACCATTGTGAAAAACGTTGTGGCCTTTGTGGTTAATTCTTAAAGCGCTGAACCACAATGAACACCAAGATTGCACAAAGCACACAAAGAAGGAAAAATTATCATCTGCCATA
>CAIYUC010000239.1 GCA_903929315.1 uncultured Bacteroidales bacterium | reverse complement strand
TAGACCACCCAATACACATATGTCTTCACTACATTTAGCCCAATAAATTATTCATTCAATATTCATTTAAAATTTATTAGCCATGAAAAAGATTCTTTGTATTACAATCATCCTGATTGCAGGTTTTGGTCTCATCGGGGCGTATCCCCAAGGCATTCCGGTCTATACGATTCCATCGTATAATATAGAGGTTGACGGTTATGCCAATTTCGTTGAAAATTATAACAACAGTAACAGTCCAAATCAGGTTCTCGGAAAGAGACAGGTGAATGTTCAGGTAATGTCAGGAACACGCGGATGCCAGGCTTATGCCTGGGTTTACAGTCTCGACCGTACAACTATTCTCGGCCCTTATAGTGTTAATTGTGATGATGTACTTGGAGTAGATATCGACGGCCGGGAATGGGGTGTCCTGGTCGGATCTGAAGATGATGTTCTGGTTGACGTGTGGATCAATCAGCCGGACTTATTGTTACCTAAAAAAAGTCAGTTCCAAGGTTACAACAAATTTTAATCTTGATGAATAAATATGAGAATTAAAGACATATTTTTAAGCTTCATCCATTTGTCATTGCATATGTTGCGTAGTGAGGAGGTATTTATTCCTACCTCATTTTATGAAAAACGACTCCCTACCTTTTATGGATTAATTCCTAATGAAATAGAAATCTTTCTCATCTTGACCATCTTTCTGATTGGGAAAAATAATTTCGAGTCGTTCACCCCTCGTGCGGCGTAGTTCACACATCGATGAACCAGCCACACGATAAAAACTCAAAGGAGTTTTGCTTTCACTTCTCTGGGCGGGGATCATAAATTTAGAAGCAATCTCTTTTCTGCCTGTCTTACAGTAAATGGGAAAAGTTATAAGACCTATCCTCGTTGCTTTCCGTTAACAATAATGATAGCTCAAAGAAAATTAATACGGAACGCGTGTTTTATCCGGCAAACTGCCGGATGTTTTCGGCGATATTGAAAAATAGTATTAACTTTAATCCTTAAAATCATGAAACCATTTATAAAATCAGTTGCATTAACCATGATGATTTTTTTAACGTTTGGTTCCGCTACAAATGCACAAGTGACAATGAAATACAGAGTTCACGTTTATGATAGTTGTAGCGGTTCTTACTCTGGAAATTATTGCATACATGTTTTAGTTGGTCACTCTGGTGTAGGTACATTTTGTGCATATAATGATTGCAGCATCAGGGAAATCTCAGGTGATATTTGTTTAGATTATGTATGTACTGATTGGGAAGCATGTGACAAGAATGGTGGTTATTTCCTCGAAATTACAGCATGCAGAGCGAGTAATTGCACGGGTTGTAGTGGAGGACCCACATACAGCTATAACTGGAGTTGTGATCAACTAAAAAATTGCGATGCGATTGTTTCTGTAACCCTCAAATAATACAATCATTCTATTCTTTATTTTTACACTAATTGTATTTTAGAAAGGGGAAAATGAGACTATGGAATTAAAGATAAAATTTGAAGTGTTTTTATTTACCATTTTCCTATTTTCCCCTTTTATGGGTTTTCCGCAAGGAGAATTCAATAACTGGTACTTCGGTAACAAGGCAGGAGTGAGTTTTAATTCCGGTTCACCGATAACCTTTTTATCAAATATGCTGGCGACTGGTAGCACAGGGGGCACATATAATATTTCTGATTCGCTTGGCAATATTTTGTTTTATGGCGGAAATATCGATATATATAACAGAAACAATACATCCATGCCAAATGCCATGGATATTGGTTGTCGGTGTTTCGGAAATTACGACAAAACTATTATTGCCTTTCAATGGCTGGATGATATAAATAAATATTATATTTTCGCAGGTGGCTGTGGTCAACTTTCGATAATACAAGGATTAAAGTATTCCGTAGTTGATATGACCCTTGACGGAGGTTTAGGAGCCGTTCCTTTCGGGATGAATGGTGTGGTGATTCCCGGTGCAGAAAGGGCATACACTGCCGTCACAGGAACCAGGCATCACAATAATCACGATGTATGGGTGGTTGCACGTTTGCGTGACACAGACAGTAATTATTATTCATCCTACTTTGTCACCTCTTCAGGAATTAATTTCACACCGGTATTCAGCAATAGTTTGTTACAATTGTACACCCCTCCTGCTGCTTCCCCTGTTATACAGAACATAAAGATTTCAAGAGACGGGACGAAACTGGTAGCGGTTTATGATTCAAAGATAGAATACTGTAATTTCAATACAACAACCGGGCAGGTTATCCCTTTATTTCTTTTTACTCTTCCAATATGTGGGACTAGCCATATCATACCTGATTGTGCGGAATTTTCCATCGATGCCAAGTACCTTTATGTATCAGGTTTCGGAACAAGCAACTGTCCTTCCCCAAGGCAATTCTTGTATCAATATGATGCGACAAAAACAGACTCTGCTCAGTTTGTGAATAGCTATATACTAATTAATAATCAAAATGTCAGTCCTGGCTTACAGTTAGCTCCTGACCATAAGATTTACTGTACGCAAGGGATATTCGTAGATTCCCTCAGTGTAATCAATAATCCGTCTTCACCGGGTGCCGGATGCAATTATCAGCGTGATGTATTGAGTTTAATGGGAAGAAAAAGTGGTATATCATTACCAGATTACGTGGAGCGATATTATGCAATTATATACGATACTGTTCATTGTTCGGGGCTGATGACAAATTTTTATTCAGCCATATGGCCACCTCCCGATAGTATTTATTGGGATTTCGGGGATCCATTGTCAGGAGCATTTAATTTCTCCAATTTACAGAATCCAAGCCATTCGTATTCCACAGGAGGATCCTATACGATTACATTATTCGTGAAGCATATTGATAACAGGACAGATACATCCTGGCTAACTATAGATATTCCTCAGAGTCCGGTTCCTCATTTGGGTCCCGATCGTATTATTTGTATAGGCGATTCCACAACATTTGATGCCGGTGCTTGTTCCGGATGCACATATGTTTGGAAAGATCTTGGAACAGGATTGATTGTCGGTAATTCCCAAATTTTTAAAAAAGGACAAGCCGGTACCTATGTTGTTATTGTTACGAATCCGGATACATGCAGCGGAACTGACACGGTTCAATTGTTTACAACGCCTGTTCCTTCTGTCACAAACAATCCTCTTTCCAGATCTATCTGTTCCGGAGAATCCACGAATATTGCTTTAACATCCAATGTTCCCGGAGCAACCTTCAACTGGACCGCATCCTTAACATCAGGCAATATTACGGGATACAATGCAGATTCAGGAATTGTTATAAACCAGGTACTGGTCAATTCCCTCGCAACTCCGGGAATCGTCACTTATCATATTACTCCAAAAGTTGGAAGCTGCGCAGGAATGATTGTTGATTTTTCGGTCACGGTGAATGCAGGAGATTCAGCAAAGGTGAGCATTACAGCATCAGATAATAATGTTTGTGAAGGAACAACAGTCACTTTTACTGCGACACCTACGAATGGTGGTTCTTCGCCATCCTATCAATGGAAAGTTAATGGTGCCAATGCAGGGATAGACATTCCGTCATATGCTTATACACCCATAAATGGCGATATTATTTCATGTTTACTCACTTCATCCGACACGACTTGTATATCGAACAATCCAGCCACAAGTAATCAGATAATTATGGTTGTTAATAATTACTTACCTGTCAGCGTTTCGATTTCTGCTTCTGCAAATCCATTCTGCCAGGGATCCAACATTACTTTCACAGCTAATCCAACGAATGAAGGTACAACACCGTTTTATCAATGGAAAGTAAATGGCGGAAATATTGGAGGCAACAGCCCTGTTTATTCATATGTACCCAATAATGGAGATGTAGTTTCATGCATTTTGAATTCGAGTATTCCCTGCCCGACAGGCAATCCTGCCACATCGAATACGATCACGATGGTTGAAAATACCAACGTGTTAGTCAGTGTTACAATTTCACCATCAGCAAACCCGGTCTGTAGTGGAACGTCTGTGACGTCCCAGGCAATAACCACAAATGGCGGCACAACTCCGGTTTATCAATGGAAAGTTAACGGAATTATTGCGGGAGGCAATAATCCTGTTTATTCTTATGTTCCGGTCAACGGAGATGTCATCATTTGCATACTCACATCAAACGCAGTGTGTGCCAGCGGAAATCCTGCAACTTCCAATGCTGTTACAATGATCGTCAATCCGAATTTGCCGGTAAGCATTTCCATCACTGCCTCTGCAAATCCGGTTTGTTCGGGAACATCGGTAACATATAGTAGTGCCACCATATATGGTGGC
>CAIYUC010000238.1 GCA_903929315.1 uncultured Bacteroidales bacterium | reverse complement strand
TAGACCACCCAATACACATATGTCTTCACTACATTTAGCCCAATAAATTATTCATTCAATATTCATTTAAAATTTATTAGCCATGAAAAAGATTCTTTGTATTACAATCATCCTGATTGCAGGTTTTGGTCTCATCGGGGCTTATCCCCAGGGCATTCCAGTCTATCCGATACCATCGTATAATATCGAGGTTGACGGTTATGCCAATTTCGTTGAAAATTATAACAATAGTAACAGTCCAAATCAGGTTCTCGGAAAGAGACAGGTGAATGTTCAGGTAATGTCAGGAACACGCGGTTGCCAGGCGTATGTTTGGGTTTACAGTCTTGACCGTACAACTATTCTTGGCCCTTATAGTGTTAATTGTGATGATGTATTTGGAGTAGATATCGACGGCCGTGAATGGGGTGCCCTGGTCGGATCTGAAGATGATGTGCTGGTTGATGTTTGGATTACCCAGCCGGATCTATTGTCACCCCAAAAAGTTAAATCTAAGTCTGCTACGAATTTTAATCATGATTAAAAAATATGAAATTTACAGACATATTATTGAGCTTCATCAATTTGTCATTGAAACTGTTACACGGTGAGGAATTATTAATATCTACCTCATTTTATAAAATAAGACTTTCAAGCCAAAATGATCCCATTATCCCTGTATTGGAATTTTTTCTCAAATTATCAATTTTCCAGATAGGCAAAAATAATTTCGAGAAATAATGGCCTGCAGCGTGCCTTATTCCGGAGGGCATGCGAATGGGTAGGCCACACAAATAGGGAAAAATTAAAAATATTCAATTTTAAAATTTACAGCCATGAAAAAGCACATAATTCTACCAATATTTATAGTTATAATGTTGGTTCTGTCAAAGATTGCAATAGCCAGCAACCCTGTTGATTTATTACTATTAAATCCGCCACCACCCGACTCAGTTCAGGTTACAATTGATTTGGGGATGAATACTTGTGAATCAATGGAATGTGAATACTTCACGGTTTATATAACAGGTTCAGGCTCTCCCCAATACTTGGTATACAATTTTTCTTGGGTTGGTACTGGGTCATGGTCAACATATACTATTCCATATACCGCTGTTAGTGAGCCTAACCCAAAGCAAATCTGTGTTTTCTGGTATTTTTCCGGTACATGTCATCCACAATTAAACAATAAAACCTGTTGTGTAACATACACTGGAAGTGGTACATATCCAATTCCTTGCAATCCATGTAATTAATTACAGGCTAAAAAAAGAATAATTTATTCTATTAAGAACCGACCATCAAACAAAATTATGTTTTACCTAATAAGAGAAGCAATTGTTATATGTTTGATGATCGGTTTTTGATATTGTTTTTCTTATTGACTTAGTTGTTTAAGCGGGTAGGCCTGTTTTGGTTATAATCTATAATTAATTAATTTTACATCAGGATAAGAAACGTATTAGTCTGTGGTCCCTATAATAAATAATTTAAGAGCGAAAATTTTCTTTATTGGCTTACTGATCATAAGCATTAATCTTTTGTACTCTAATTTGTCGATTTGTTTATCTATTTTGAAGGATAAAACAATAAAACCTAAAGATGGTTTCATCGAAAATAAAGGCCAGATAATTGATCAAAAAAACAATCCGAATCCAGGTGTTCTGTATTTATTGAATACACCAGGATTTAATGTACAATTGCGGAAAGGAGGGTTTAGCTATGATCTTTATCGAATATCGAATCCCGATAGCTATCGGGACGATCAACGAATTATGAAGTCAGAATTGGAAAAAACTCACCAGTTCACCAATTCACCAGTTCACCAGTTTTATCCAGTATCGAGTATCGAGTACTACCGCATCGACATTACCCTCATCGGCTCCAACACCGCCTGCCAGATAATTGCCTCCGATCCCTTGCCAGATTACTTCAATTATTACACTGCCTATACTCCGGATTCCGGAATAACCAAGGTCAGTCAATACACTAGGATCAGTTATAGAGACATTTATCCGGGTATTGATCTTGAATTTCTAACAAATGAAGAACATGGATACAAATACAATTTTGTTATCCATCCGGGTGCGAATATCAATGATATAGGCTTACGGATTGAAGGACCGGAGCATATTTTACTAAATCAGGATACACTGAAATTCGTGTCAAGTATTGGTGATGTGGAAGAATTGATCCCGGAAAGTTATTACATAGTTAATGATTCAAGAATTAATATCCATTCACGATTTAAAAGGATTGAAAATGAAGTTTATGGATTTGTAGTTAATAAATCAATTCCGGAAAATGCATTGCTGGTCATAGATCCCACATCAGTAAGGCTTTGGGGAACATACTACGGAGGTTCTTTTCAAGATGGTCTACATGGTGTCTACGTTTCTGTTGATAATTCCGGAAATGTTTTTCTCACTGGGGATACGGAATCCCAAAATAATATTGCCACTTCCGGATCATATCAGGATACAATCGCCGGGCTCGATGATGGATTTCTGGTAAAATTTAATGCTGCCGGGCAACGGCAATGGGGAACCTATTTTGGGGGAACAGGAGCTGAACTGGTATATTCCTGTATTACCGATAAAAGTAATAATACTTATGTTTCGGGAAATACAACATCAACCAGCGGTATTACCTCACCAAGTGGACATCAGATAGTTTATGGTGGAGGAGGTGATTGTTTTATAGAAAAATTCAACAAGGATGGATTCAGATTATGGGGGACTTATTATGGAGGTGCATCGGTTGATGACTATGGAACTCTATCGGTGGATTATAACAGGAATGTATTTTTAACAGGATCCACCCAGTCAACTACAGGAATTGCCACAACCGGATCCTATCAGCCAAATCTATCAAGCTCAGGCGGAAATGCATTTCTCGCAAAGTTTGACAGCAACGGGGTCAGGCAATGGGGAACTTACTATGGGGGAGAAATTGGAACCGGTACCAGCGGTTATTGTTGTGCAACAGATAATTCAGGAAATGTGTACTTTGGTGGTTCAACTTCAGCATATACCAACATTGCAAGCCCTGGTGCATATCAGACAACTTATGGAGGGGGATTTATGGATTCCTATCTTGCAAAATTCACATCTGAAGGACAAAGGATATGGGCAACTTATTACGGGGGAACAAATATTGACGTGGCCTGGGGATGCGCTACCGACAGTACAAAAAATGTATGCCTGGTAGGCGAAACCAATTCTCCCAACGGAATTGCAAGCACAGGTAGTCACCAATCTAATCTTGGCGGAGGTATTGATGATTTCCTGGTTAAATTTGATTCTTCCGGGCAACGACAATGGGGTACTTATTATGGTGGAACCAATACTGAAGGCGACTATTCTGGTTGTACAATTGGATATAATGGCGATATATTCATGGCATCCGTTACTTCCTCGAATAATAATATATCAACCATGAATTCTTATCAACAGTCAATTGGAGGGGATCGTGATGCATTTCTGGTTAAATTTAATGCTGCAGGACAATGTCAATGGGGAACCTATTATGGTGGTTCTTCACTCGACTATTCCTTTGGAGGTTGCAGTTATGTTCGCGATGACACTATCTATCTTTCGGGAGCCACATGGTCAACAACAAATATTTCCTCCATTGGTGCATTTCAGGAAGTGTTGGGCGGGTATAATGATGCTATGTTGATCAAGTTCCTCGATTGCTGGCCGATCGATACTGCCGGTCCTGTTGTTGGACCGGTGGAGGTTTGTGAACCAGCCAACAGTGTGAATTACACAATTCCGATTCTTGATCATGCCATTCATTATATCTGGACCCTGCCTCCGGGTGTAACCTTGTCGGCAGGTGCAGGAACCCGGAGTATATTTGTCGATTTCAGCCCTTCTGCCAGTTCAGGAACCATTTGGGTAAAAGGGTTGAATAAGTGCGGGGATCCGGGTGATTCGGCTTCTTTATTTGTGAATGTTCATCAAAGGCCTGTTCCTGTTATTTCGGGACCAGATACAATATGTGCCGGTCCGGGAAAGGTCTATTCCACAGCTTCAGGGAAAACGAATTACCAATGGAGCACTTCAGCAGGAGGAGTGATCAGCAGTGGTGGAGCAATAACAGATAATACTGCAACCATTACATGGAATGGTACCGGAACTCAGCATGTCTATGTCAATTATACGGATGCCAACGGATGTTCTGCAGACACACCCACTGATTATGTTGTCACGGTAACTCCAAGCCCTGTCGTCAATATAACCATCACCGCCACATCAAATAATGTTTGTTCAGGAACACAGGTGACATTTAATTCAACAGCATCAAATGAAGGTGCCAATCCTGTATATCATTGGCAGGTGAATGCTATCAATGTAGGAATCAATTCCTCTTCTTATTCCTATATCCCCTTAAACAATGATCTGGTAAGGTGTATACTGACATCCTCGATCACCGGTTGCATCATGAATAACCCTGATACTTCCAACACAGTTGGCATGATCGTAAATCCAATTCTTGCGGTCAGTCTCTCCATCAGTGCCTCTGCAAATCCATTCTGCCAGGGATCCACCATAACGTTCACAGCTAATCCAACGAATGGAGGTACAACACCCTCGTATCAATGGAAAGTAAATGGCGGAAATATTGGAGGCAATAGCCCTGTTTATTCGTATGTTCCAAATAATGGAGATGTAGTTTCATGCATTTTGAATTCAAGTATTCCCTGTCCGACAGGAAACCCGGCCACATCAAATGCCATCACTATGGTTGAAAATACCAACGTGGTAGTCAGTGTTACGATTTCACCATCAGCAAACCCGGTATGTAACGGAACGTCCGTGACATTCCAGGCAATACCAACAAATGGCGGCACAACTCCGGTTTATCAATGGAAAGTTAACGGTATTATTATAGGAGGTAATAATCCTGTTTATTCCTATGTTCCGGTCAACGGAGATGTCATAATTTGTATACTCACGTCAAACGCAGCATGTGCCAGCGGAAATCCTGCCACTTCCAACACTGTGACAATGACCGTCAATCCGAATCTGCCTGTAAGCGTTTCCATCACTGCCTCTGCAAATCCGGTTTGTTCAGGAACGTCCGTGACATTTCTCGCAGTTGCAATCAACGGGGGAACTAATCCATTCTATCAGTGGAAAGTTAATGGCATTAATGTGGGGATCAGCACCAATTCATACAGCTATCTTCCACTGACGGGTGATCACATTGCCTGTGTGGTTACATCCGATGCAATCTGTCCTACCGGGAATCCTGCAACCTCGAATCAGATCACGATGACCGTCAACCCGAATCTTCCGGTTAGTATATCTATTACGGCATCTGCGAACCCTGTCTGTTCAGGAATTGGGGTGACCTATACAGCGGCCACCATGTATGGTGGCCCTACACCATTTTACCAATGGAAGGTAAATGGTATCATTGTAGGGACAAATTCATCCACTTACACATACAATCCGGTATCCGGTGACCAAATCTTATGCATCCTCACATCAAATGTTGACTGCCCCATCGGGAACCCGGCAACATCCAATATCATCACCATGAATGTCGCCACTTCACCCATTGTAACCTTCACCCGTTGCAACGATTCAATCACCACGACAAATGAACAACCTTTCAAATTAAAGGGTGGAATTCCACTCGGAGGAACCTATTCAGGTCAGGGGGTCACAGGTGGGATTTTTCATCCTGCCATTGCAGGAGTTGGAACACACATTATAAATTACACTTATACAAATGCTGCCCTATGCTCTGCAAGTGCGATTGTCACGATTGTAACGGTTGTCCCGACTGTAACGAACTGCGGGCAGATACTTACGGACATTCGGGACGGGAAAACATATCAAACTGTTCAAATAGGTAGCCAATGCTGGCTTGCAGAAGACCTGAATTACGGAACAGAAATATTAGAAAACATGGATCAGAGAGACAACTGTATACCTGAGAAATATCACAATCCAGCATCCAGCATCCAGCATCCAGCATCTGTTTATCAATGGGACGAAATAATGCAATATGATGTCACACCCGGATTACAAGGATTATGTCCGCCGGGATGGCACATTCCCACGGAAGCTGATTGGAATACATTGTTTACAAATTACATTAGCAATGCTTTTGCAGCCAGTCCGCTAAAGTATTCAGGATTTTCAGGCTTCAATGCTCTTCTATATGGCGCCAGACATCTTAACAAAACCTGGGATTATCAGGGGTTTGCAACGTTCTTTTGGTCATCAACTTCACATGGAACTGATAAAGCATGGGCGCATGGGATGAATGATGCTGATCCTTCAGTTTCGTTGTATCCGGCTTTGAGGAGTAATGCTTTCTCGGTTCGTTGTCTCAAGGATCAGTAGCGAAATCCGGTATCCAAAGCAAAAACAGCTTGTTCTGACCTGAGTTTTCCGGTAATTTTAACGTTTATAAGAATAAGGCCTTTGCGGGATTCGAAATGATCTTTCATAAAACAAATACCTGATCTGATGGTATTTTCCCGATGCATAATATTGTGTAATTCTTGATCATTCCTTTTTTATCCCTGAGTATGAATTGCTGCACGTCTTCTTTGTTCTTACTGAAATACACCAGTATTCCCGACTTCAAACTTCCATCTTTATCGGAATAGACCGGATCAGAAATCAGCGCCCAAACATCATATGCCATTTTTCTGATCTTATCATATGACACCTTTTTTTCAGTGACTATCATAACTGTATTTTTTAATATATAAAGATATGCATATCTGGCATCCCATCTTACAATATTAATTTACTACAAAGTTAACAAATTTATCTTGCCAGGATAATTAATCAGAGCTTTTTTGATGAGAATCTTTCATGATAATTCCTTATCCCGATCTAAACTGATAATTTTTCTCTTTCCAATATTTTCTGCTTTAGAAATTCATTTTTCCCTCTGTTTAGGGAAAATCCGTCTGATTTTAACATACGGGTAACCCGATGGGTAACCCGATGGGTGTTCATTTGATTTTTTTATATCATTGATTATTAAGCCTCTGACTTTTTATACATGTTAAATCATTACACATATGTGTAATGATTTGGTAGACAAAATAGACCACCCAATACACATATGTCTTCACTACATTTAGCCCAATAAATTATTCATTCAATATTCATTTAAAATTTATTAGCCATGAAAAAGATTCTTTGTAT
>CAIYUC010000237.1 GCA_903929315.1 uncultured Bacteroidales bacterium | reverse complement strand
GTATTCATTCCCCATTTTTAGTTCAAGCGTAACAGAGTAGCTCCCGTCTTCCCCTTTTCTCATCTGGATATGCTTCCGATCCCAGTCATTGAAATCTCCAACAATGCACACTTTTTTTGATGGAATACCTGTGTCAGGTGGTAAACTAAATGTAACCCGACAAATTCCCTTGTCTGTTAAGTACTCTTTCTGAATGCTCATGGCGATGGTATTTTATCTAATCCTGTAAGATACGTAATTTTTTTCTAAAAACAGAGGAAAATCATAACTATTTTATCTCAGCATCCTATTGAAATTTCTTGGTAAAGAAAAAAAGACTTCTTTCACGATGAGATGGAATACAAAGATTCCTTACTACCTTTGATCCTATGACCAAAACACTCTCCATATTCCTCTCAATTTACTTCTTTGTGGGTACAGTAATCCTTCCCAAAGGTGACTTTGGTTTTACATCTCAGCTATCAAAATTGTACGATGAATTTGTTCAGGTAAACGGATCAACTTCCCTTGATGAATTTCTGGTTGAAGAACTCCTTGATCCCTATTCACCACTTGAGGATGCCAATGAACCCAGTGATGAGCCATTCGAAAAAGAATGTCATCCTGTACCAGTAGATTTGATTGCGGTCAATGCGACCATTACCTTTTACACAGTGGCATCAATAATAGAGATTCAACCTGAACCACTTCAGTCAGTCTCCTATATTCCATTTTCCGAGAACTACACAAGTACTGATCTCGGTTCTGTTTTTCACCCTCCCAGATCAGCAATTTTTACATAAGGATAGAATTCATTCATTTTTAAAACATTATAAACATTTATACCATGAAAAAAATTATTGTATTGCTGTCAGCATGCTTGCTGGTCAGCTTAATGGGATTTACCCAAAAGATCACTCCAGATAAAGTTCCCGCTCCTGTAAAGCAAGCCTTTACCAAAAAGTTTCCCGCTGCTACAGATGTTAAGTATGAAATGGAGAAGAAAGACTATGAAATCAACTTTAAAGATAAAGGAGTTGAGATGTCTGCCAATTTTGATGCTGCGGGGAAGTGGCTGGAAACAGAAACCGAGATTAAACAATCTGATCTGCCAAAAGAAGTCTCAGCTTCAGTTACCAAGAACTTTGCTGGATTCAAAATTTCAGAAGTTGCAAAGGTGGAATCGTCTGATAAAGGACTTTGCTACGAAATGGACTTGAAGAATGACAAAGAGGGTTATGAAGTCCAGTTCTCACCAAAAGGGGATATCCTTAAGAAACACACATTGAAGAAAGAAAAGGAAGAAAAAGAAGAAAACGAGAAAAAGTAGGAATCCTTTTATTGATATTGAAAGCCCACCTTGATCATCAGGTGGGCTTTTTATTAGCAAAATATTTAGTTACCTTTAGCTACTGCCAATGGTTTATGTGTACTTTCCCAGTCTTGGTACTGGTATGACAACTCTTACAAGCTGTTGTTGTCATGGGATCAACTGGCATGAAAGTATGCACTGTATGGCAGTCACCACAACCGAAACCTTGATGGTTAGTCGCCACATATGCACGGCTGTCTCCACCCTGTGACCCTAAGTTGATGCCGTTCACGATAACAGCAGAGTCACTTCCCTGATCGGCTGGATCATGACATGAGTAACACAACTTTGTTATCTGAACTTTTAGAGATGTCTGATTTGGATAAATATAAGTCGTAGTATCACCAGTTGATAAATTGATAGTCTTCTGATATGCGGTTGGCATTGTCGATACCTTAATGTAACCAGCACTCCATTGCCCATCCAGCAAAGAACCATACTTCACCAACTTTAAGGAATCTGTTGAGGTAGGATCATGACAAACCTCGCACTTAGTTGCTTGCCAATCGCTCGCATTCAATGCTGTCCAAGTACCAGCAGGGGAACCAGTTTGATTCACTGGGGTTACAAAGTGCGCCACACCGAGCTTATATTGAAAAGTGGAGTGACATTGCAGACAGGCATCGTTGAGCAACTCCGCAGTGTTGTGATCTGCATTTGTCAAAACATTTGCTACAGATGCGGCATGTAAATCAGAAGAAGACGCCCATTGACTCTGCTCTGTTGTATGGCAATTTCCACATGGTGCATTTGCCACATGAGGATTTACAGTTTCTGTTGTACTGCTTTTCTTACAGGAAGCTATTAAAGCGATTACTGCTAATCCTAATAATAGTTTTTTCATGATGTTATCTGATTAAATTGCTTAAATTTCGTCCATATTGGGCATAACGATTGAGAGTTATTGAAGTATTGATTAATAAACCTATAGTAATTAATTAAACTGTAAATGTAATAACTTTCTCGTCAGATTTTTCATAGACTCTTTCTATATAGTAAGTACATTTACTTTTCGATTGATGAGAAGAAAATTGACTAAAATTATTCATGATCCATTAAAATCCACTCCCATGAAACGATCACTCATTTTCTTAATAATTTTCAGTATTTCCCTAATAACCCTGGCTCAGAACCCCAGTAATTGTGCAGGAAATAAGTCCACAATACAGAAAACTTCTATGAAGATCGGGATCGTTCTTTATTCCAACGATGCCGAAACAGTTTGGAATGCGTTCAGGTTTGCAAATTACTCTCTTTCTGAAGGTGATACGGTTTCTATTTTTCTTTTAGGTAAAGGCGTTGAAGCTCAGACTATATCCACCAAAGATTTTGATATTAAGGCAAAAATGGAAGACTTTGTTTCGTCAGGAGGTAAAATATTTGCCTGTGGAACCTGTTTAAAATTACGTAATCAGGAAGGCACAAAACTTTGTCCTGTTTCAACTTTGAGTGATATGTACGACATTATCAAAAAAAGTGAAAAAGTATTGACCTTCTAAACAAAGATCATAAAAACCCTGAGTGTCAATATTAATACAAGAAGAATTCATCAATGAAAAGTATCAACAACAACGCACCTGTGAGGTGCAGGAAAACAATTCTGATCAATGCAAGCCCAGAGAAAATTTGGTCAGTTATGACTGATATAGACCATTGGGCAAATTGGCAAACCCAAATTAAGCAACCAAAACTCAACGGAGAATTGAAACCAGAAACCACTTTCGACTGGAAAACAGGTGGAGCAAAAATTCATTCGACACTACATACAGTTGAAACATTTAACCTTTTCGGATGGACAGGTAAAACCTTCGGAATGTATGCAATTCATAACTGGGCACTGACCGAAATTAATGGACATACTCAAGTTTCAGTTGAGGAAAGTATGGAAGGTTTTCTTACGGAAGTCTTTAACAAATCATTCAATAAGAACTTACAAAAAGGTATGCAAAACTGGCTTGAACTATTGAAAAAAGAATGTGAGAAGTAGGCAACCACAGCGAAAAACGGCTGCTAATTTTTAAGCAACAATATGAATTTACTACCTTATGGATACAGATGATTTATCGGATGAAGCCTATAATGGGATTATTATTGAGGCAGAAAAATTTCTTCATAATCTAACTATTCATTTTGGTGTCCTTGCATCAAGTTGCAACAATGAGGATGAATATATACGTTCAGCATTAGATTTGGTGCATTCTTTTAAACACGCTAAGCAAAATGAATATTATGATCTATTCTTTGGTGAAGTACCAACAGTAAATTCCTTGCACAAAGTTCTCATTCAAATAGAAAACAACATCCAACTGATTAATGAAATCCCGCTGGTTAAAAGAAATTTTTCAAGATGGGGAATGCCAAAATATGTTCAAAATCTTATACAAAAAAATTAAAAAATGTAACTTGCACCAAATATAAGATGCACTCAAACGCTATGAATCAAAAATTGAAAATACTTTACGAAGGTTTATTTTTTAGCGTCTGTGCATCGTCTGTTCAATGCAAGTTTTAAAATAAAAACCCATGAAAAAACTTTTATCACTCCTTTGCCTAATTGCCCTCTCTTCAATGGTTTTCGCCCAAAACAACCTTGAAGATGTAATATATCTAAAGAACGGCAGTATTATAAGAGGGACTATTATCGAACAAATACCAAATACGTCTATTAAGATACAAACTTCTGATAAGAATATATTTAATTTTAATTTAAGTGAAATTGAAAAGTTTACAAAAGAAGAACCTGTAAAAAAATCACAGGAATCTCAAAATATATTTAAGCAAACAGGTTTTCAAAATAATACAGAATTCGGTATTTTGGTTGGAATGGGCAATATAAATTCATATTCACTATTAGGTACAACTACTCCGAATGATGTAACTGCTTATTCACTTTCCACAATAAATGGATGGCTAATCAATCCTAATGTATTTGTAGGAATTGGAATCGGAATAGAAAAATTACCCATCGACTATTTTATCGACTATTGTCTTCCATTATTTTTAGATACAAGATATTTTATTCTTAAGAAAAAAGTAACCCCTTTTTTTTATTCTGACATGGGATATAGTTGGGGCTGGAATAGCGGTTCATCAAGTTCAGACTGGGCGGGAATAATGGTCAGTGCTGGTGCAGGAGTCTCATATCGCTTTATAAAATCAAGCTCATTATCCATTTCAGTTGGCTATAAACTTCAACAAATCAAACTGGAATGGAGGAGGGGAAGCGATAATCCTCCTTATAATCAAATAATTACTGAAGATGAAAATTCATTTTCTAATTTCATCGTAATAAAAATTGGGATTAGCTTTTAAAATTGGTTTATAAGCTGCTTTTAATCGATAATATCCATTTACAATAATAACTTTCTCCCACATTTTTCCAAAATCGACCTTTTTCGACCCACGATCTTTAATATATAGAGACATTAAGCCCATAATGAGGTTCAAAAAACAATAAACGAAAATGACAAAAAGTATTGAAGAACGGCAGAATTATCGCCAGTTCAAGATGATTTTGGATAAATCATTATCCAAGAAAGTGCTTGATTATGCTCAACAAAATGAGATGAAGATTACGGGAATTCTTAGGAAATCTCTTCGGGATTTTTTTGATGCAGAAGAAAAGAAGCAGCAAACTTCAAACTAACCGTCAACTCGGTCAAAAAATGAATTTTATGAGATGAAAATTGATATCAACCTTTTACATGAAAACCCATTAAATATAGAAATCTATGGAGAGGATGATCCTGCCCAGTTTGCTGAACTGGTAGAAAAGATAAAAGTTTCAGGGTATATCAAGCCCTTGATCATCAACCGCAATTACATGATCATAAGTGGTCACAGACGATATCGAGCTGCCAAAGCCCTTGGTATGACAAGTATCGAGGTCGAAATGATCAACAAAGATGAAAATCAAGAACTGGAGATT
>CAIYUC010000236.1 GCA_903929315.1 uncultured Bacteroidales bacterium | reverse complement strand
TTGAATAGTTATAATAAAGTTATGATCAATTTCATTCATCATTCTTTTAATGAGCATTTAAACAGCATTTTATTTTTATGGGTATCTCTAAAAACCTAATTGTTAATAAATAGTTGATAATTTACTGATATATAGATATATACAATTAATATATTGCGTACATTTGAAATAAAAACGACAAAATGCGCAATAAAAAATCTCGTGGTCTTTTTGATGATCAATTTCGTCTTGAAAAGATAAGTAAACTCAAAGATCCTTTGGAAAAACTGAATAGATACATAAACTGGGAAGATTTCCGCAGTATCCTCGATCAGGCTTTCACTGAGACTGAGCCATCGCTGGGAGGGCGTCCTCCTTTTGATCGGGTGATGATGTTCAAGGTTCTTGTTCTTCAAAAGATTTACAATTTATCAGATGATAAAACCGAATATCTAATACTTGATCGCTTTAGTTTCTCCCGTTTCCTTGGCATTGATCTTTGTGATGCAGTACCAGATGCCAAAACAATCTGGCATTTCCGTGAACAGTTGAAGAACCATGCCATTTTTGATCGATTATTTGAATTTCTCCGTGAGAAAATATCGAAAGCTGATTTGATCTTGAATGACGGATCAATTGTCGATGCCCGTATTATTGAAGTTCCCAAGCAACGTAATTCTCGTGACGAAAATGGTCAACTCAAGAATGGCGAGATACCTGAGGACTGGAAAGAGAATCCGAATAAACTCAGCCAGAAAGATACAGACGCCAATTGGTTAAAAAAGAACGGTAAAAACCATTTTGGGTACAAGAACCATATTAAGATCGATCATGGCAGTAAACTTATCACCGAGTATCAGGTAACCCCAGCCAGTGTGCATGACAGTGTAGTGCTGGACGATCTATTAAATGAAAGTGATGAGGGAATGCCTCTTTGGGGTGACAGTGCATATACTGGGACACGTTGTGCCAAAATCATCAGAAAATACAAGATGAAGAATCGAACCCACAAAAAAGGTTGCCGTTATCAAAAACTTTCAGAATACCAGAAGAAACAAAATCGCAAAAAATCAAAAGTCCGTGCACGTGTCGAACATGTTTTTGGATTTGTGTACCAAAATTTAAATGGAGCATCTTTCTTCAGGTACATCGGTTTAGATCGGATAGCATCCTCAATCGGGTTGCAGAACATCGTGTACAATATATTCAGATCAATCTTCTTAATAGAAGCCAGAGGTATGTCCATCAAGTTGTAAAGTCATTAAATAGAGCCTTTTATTGCAAATTTGTCAAAGAACGTCAATAGAAATGATCAAAAAGTAGCAAAAACCATGTATCGTTTTGTAGATAATTGTGAGTGTAATAATATGATCAAATTTATTTTTTTAAAAAATTAGTTTTTAGAGGTACCCTTATTATTTAAAATATTTCAAATTATCAATTTATCCCAGAACTGTATTACTGCAATTGGTTCTTCAGAAAAATGCGTACTTTTATTAATGAAGGGATAATAAGATTTATTTCTCGCTGATTTTCGCAGGTTTTATAAATTATTTACGATCCTGATGGATGAGGTTTTGTTTAGTGATTCTGCGAAAAACTCAGGGAATACGCCAGAACCATTTAAAGACAAACAATAACATTAATCGGAATTATCTGCAGTGGTAATCGCAAGGCATTAAAGATTGGCCAGGAATTATGATTCTTGATACTGGATATGCGATACCTGATGGGATATAAGACATTTTGACTGTAGACCAGATTTTAATGAAAGTCCGGACAATTTTTTAGGTAAAAGCTGAATCGCCATCCCCATCCTGAAATTTCAGTCCGGTGATGTCCAGAGCCTTTGGACACAAATAAGGCCTGAGTATCTTCTTTTTAAATAATAAGGGTGATTTTAATCTATTCAGCGCTTCCGATAATTCTGATTGAAAAATCGTGATCATGCTTACTTCCAGGTCACGCATTTGGGTAATTAAAAATTTTACAATGTCTTTCCGACTTTCTTTTTCGCCATAGTAATAAGGTACGGTAAGATGATCATTCCTGACAGACAAGATGAGAAAGCCAACCATTCTGTCCCTGTCATTATAAAACTGTATACACTGACAGATAAAACGTTCTGCTACTGAAGAGAAATAATAACGCCGGCTGTCATGATCCCCGTAAGATCCCTCCAAAATCCAGGGGTATTTCAGGATCCATTCCAATTCAGGCTTACCCCGCTTTATGAATTCCTGCCTGTTATATCCTATAATAAATTCTTCTGCTTCCGGGGTTATGTCATTCCTGTATTCAACCCTTAAATTCCTATTTACTTTGTACCGGTGATAAAAATACAAACGGGCATCGTTCATGATATTACCAGTAAAATCAAGTGCCTTAAGAAAAGGAACGGCCTTTTTAAATATTGTATTTTTTGGGGGAAGGATATTGGCAAGGTTAAATCTCAAATACCCCCGGATACCTGTTTTATAAAGCGGTTGACGATAAAGATCTGTTCTCAGGTAAAAGTTGATGGTACCCGGGGCCATGTTTGTGATCAGGATCTTATTATCCCAGGCTTCCATGACGCATGAAAACAGGCTGACAGAGATATTTTTTCCACGGTATCCCGGATCAACCCAAAAGCACGATAACCATCCGATCTTCTCCCATGTATCCTGATGAACAATCCGGTCGGGTAAAACTCCTACATACCCTGCTATCTCGTTATTTTCGTAAGCAATAAACAAGATCTTATCCTCACCGGAAGCCCTGGGATTATGAGCATGGGAGACAGCCCGGTGCTTTGTGATGGGGACATGCTTTAATGTCATGAACTGTTCTGAAGTAGTGAGTTCAGCGATGGTATTAACCGTATAGGGCCTGATTTCCATATATTATCTTTTTATCCTGTTCCTGCCTGCAAACGCTTTCAGAAGATAATAGACATATTCTGATGCGAGGATCTGCTCTGCACTAAGAGGGGTTCCTTCAAAAGGGATCCGTTGAAGATGTGACGTCATAAAATCCTTTTTTAGTCCTGCCCCACCAAAGGTAATATCGGCGACCGGTTGCTCCGGGTCAAACATCTTCTGAAAAAAAATCCTTTTAACCCCGGAATCTGTGAAAGGAAACGAAAATAAGCGGTAACTCAACCCGAATTTTCCGCAAACATCCTTTATACTTTCCCTTGTTTGTATGATCTGTTCATCTTCGCTGATAAAACGGTACTCAGGATGATCGATGCTATGGGCGCCAAAAGCAAATCCCTGGGAGATAAGCTTTTCTATTTGACTACTTGTCAGGTAGGGTTGATTCACTTTTAAATATCCCGGAAAGTCATATCCCATAATTGCTGCAAGTTTATCAAGCAGGCCTTGTTGGGAATAGGAAACCCGGAGTAAATTTTTATCAAAACCCCGGGAAAGACGGTTATTCAAGAACCATTGCTGTATGGTATTTAATATAGCGGAAGAACAATTTCCACGTTCAAATTCTTCTATCAGGATACTTGCTTTATATCGGTAAAACAATGCTTTATTATCGATAAAAGCCGTATTTAAAAAACAAATGGCCGGAATACCTTTCCGGATCAATACAGGTGCAATGATATCATGAAATTCCCGCAATCCGTCATCAAATGACAACAAGAAGCATTTTCCCTGAAGAGGTTTATTTTGTTTGATTGAATTCAGCAAGTCTTCATGATTTACCGGATGATAATATTTCAGCAGAAGATCAAGATCATTGATGAATTGAGCGGTCGTTCTGACTTTGTATAAATGTTTGATATGGATAATATCCTCATCCGAAATTGCATGATAAAAGGGGAAAATGATTTTCTGATTTGTCAGTTTTATCAAGAAATTCAATGAAATTTTCGAATTCAAAACGGGCAGAACCCTAAAAATAAAAGATTTGGGAGTTTTCATGGAATTCATCCACATATAATACTGACAAAAATATTTCGTTATTATATTACAAAGTTATGGGATTTTTTTATCTTCGCTTTGCGGCAATCGATATTGAAAGTGGAAATCTATTGAGTGGTTGGAAGGGTTACTCAAAAGTCAAATCATAGAAATTACAGACTACCATAACAATACATCAAATCAAATCATCTCCAGTATTAACCCTTAAACTCTGAATTATGAAAAAAGCACTGATTGCCCAGCTTCTTCTCGTTCTTTTATTGCCATTGGGGGCTTTTTGCCAACTTACCAAAGGATCTTATCTCGGTTCATTTTCTGCAGGTCTTGGATACAGTCACAACAAGAATTCGGAACCCGACGGATGGGATTACAGCAATAGTATCATTAATTTTTATATCTCCGACAACATGGGGTTTTTTGTTGTCAACCGCCTTGCCATTGGGCCTGGTATCTCTCTTAATTTACAACACAACCAATACACAGATAATAATTCCGTTATTTCCGAAAAGTCCCATTCGACGGTCTACAGCGCTGCTTTCAATCCATTTATAAGATATTATTTCGCTTCAAAGGGGAATCTTGCATTTTTTGTTCAGGCAAACGGGAGCATCGGCTACGGTCAGGAATTCTATAAGAGCTCGTCTGATAAGGAAACCACGAACATCCTAACCTACAGTGGTGGAGCAGGGATCGGTCTGGTCTATTTTATAATTGATCATATAGGACTGGAAACGCAGCTGGCGTATAATTATACCGGGAATAATATCAAGATGGATCAGGATAAAAATAATTCCGTGAAAAATGACATTGAGCTAAGAGTGGGGCTCAATTTTTATTTTAGCGAAAGTAAAAAGCAGGAGGATACAGGGGATCAGAAAAAGTGAATGCTTGTCTAACCGATCTTAAAATAACGATATAAAAGGTATCCCTGTCATTTGCCTCCAGCATTTTACGTTTGAATGCCGGATGTCATTCATCCATTTCAGGCATCACCCTTTCTGTAAACAATGGCGACGATCGTTTTGTCATTGCCACCCATGTTGACAGAAAGTCCATAGGGTCGGGCGGAAGATAAAGTTATCTGTGAATCCCCGGCTTTACCGGTGAGCTGTTCCAAAAGCGTCACTGCCTGATGGACGCCGGTGGCGCCGGTAGGATGTCCCCATCCTATCAATCCGCCTGTGGTGTTGATTGGGATCATGCCATTTCTTGCTGTATTGCCTGCCAGGATGAACTCGGCACCTTGGCCTTTTTTAGCGAAACCCATGGCTTCGACGGCTTCAACGGCAGCGATCGAGAAACAATCATGAATTTCGGCTGTTCCAATCTGGTCGGAGGTGATACCTGATGATTCCAGTGCATTACTCACAGCCTGCCTGGACGTTGCCAATTCGGTTGGATCAGCGGGTTGCCGGGTAATATCGTCTTCAACATGGCCCCATCCCATCACCTCCACCGCTTCACTTTTCGGTATCCCGATTCGTTTCAGCCCTTCTTCAGAAACAATGGCAATGGCAGAGGCGCCATCCGATACTTTTGAACAGTCATAGAGATTGAGATGGTCAACAAAGCCTTTGCCATTAGGTTCGGTCATCGCCAGGGTTTCCAGGTCGTCACATGTATTGTGGTATTCCTGGGCGGTAGGGCAAAGTCTTGCATTTTCGACGGCATTCCTGTACCAGCGGGCAAAAGCCTTTCGTGTTTTTTCACGACCGTATTTTTGAAAATAAGCGCCTGCCCTGTCGCTGAATTCTCCCGGGAAGAAATAGGCATGTCCATTCTTACGTACCTGAAACCAGCCGGCACCGGCAAGGATATCGGCTCCATAAATCGCTTTAACGGTATTCTGAACTTCAACACCAATCACTAACACGACATCCGCCGTTTCTGCCAGAACGCTTTTAATGCCGGTAATCAGTCCCAATGCACCGGAAGCGCAGGCACCCTCGACACTGATTGCAGGCTTGCCTGTTAATCCTTCGTCAATATATGGGAAAAAAGCACCGAGGTGTGCTTGCTTGTTATACCGTGCGGCCATGAAATTACCGATGACACATTCGTCAACGTTCTTTGCTCCGCCGATCTTTTTCAATGTCCCCTGCCCGGCTTCTTTGATGTAATCCTCCAATCCCGGCATAGTCTTTTTAGGGTTGAACTCTTTCCTGCCGGAGCCCATAGAAATGGAGTTATAACCGGCAACCATATATACTTTACGTCTTAACTTTTTCATAGTTATTATTTTAATTCAAATAATTATTAATGGGTCCATAAGCGTGGAAGAATCCCGTAAGCAATACCGTGTTCACGTCCTGTTCACTGAAAGCCACACCGTCGATTACCAGTTTCTTCCCTATATCCCGGGAGCGGAGTGCATAAGCCTTTGTTAACCCGGCACCGAAACCTGTTAATGATTTCAGTTCTTTAAAATAGGTCGTTAATAATTCTTCCTTTGCCGCATTGTTTACAACTGTTTTCCATGGCCTGACAACCGGCATGGCTCCCAGTTTCTTATCCGTTTTTTCCTGGAACCCGGCAATCGGAATGTATTGCTTTGTGCCAGGATCAAAGACAGCGACCGGTTTTCCTTTTTCATATTTCAGAATACCGTCTTTCTGCGAACCATCTGCGTATTGACCGCCCCTGACATCCATTGATAACAGCAGGTCAAGCATCGGACTATGAATGTTTTCGGTCTTCATATATGGTTTCATCACCGACATAATTAAGCTGCATACATCGATACCAACATAATCGACCAGTTGAAAAATACCCATCGGGCGGATCAGGTAATCCTGACTGATTTTGTTGAGCAGATAAACTGCTTCCGCGAATGTATATTCCCCTTTGATTTTTTCAACTTCGTTCCCGGCATACAGGATATCGCGCATAAAATGTCCGTTCCCGATGAAACCTGCAACATCATGTGCCGGAACGATGACCTTCTTTAGATTTTTGGCATACATCAATCCAAAATCCTCCACTTCTTTTAAGGTATGTTGCGATTTGATCAGTTCAACGAGTTTTTGCACTGCAGGCGGGTTATAGAAATGGTAGCCGACAATTCTTCCTTCAAGGTTTGCTTTTTCGTCAAGCCAGGTTATAGGGATCGAAGAGGTATTAGTGAAGAACCAGGGTTTTCGAGGGTTGTTATCATTGATCTTTTTGTAAACACTGATTTTCAGGTCAGGGTCTTCCTTGATCGCTTCAAAAATAACTTTTGAGTCGCGGGCCGCTTCCAATAGTTTAGTTGGTTTTACAACATGTAAGACATCAAAGACATACTGGTCGATGATATCTGAATTTTCGATCAGGTCCTTCCGGTCGGCATAAACTTTCCGGAGCATGACTGCTTTTTTTTCGGCCACTTTCACTACCTGGGTTTTCAGATAACGCATTAAACCGGAGAGCGCCTCATCAGAAACATCTATCGCATGCAAGACAAAAGTTTTCCCTTTATTTTCGGGTTTCAGGCTAAGATCAGCCATTTCGGCTGCAGTAAGAAGCACGATACCACTGCCCATTTTCCCGGCAGCCCCAAGCACCGATACATTTTGTAAACTTTCTTCGTAGTTCATCCTTTGATTGGTTTTAGGTTTTGTATTATTGTTGATTTAGTCATATGTTTTCCCCAACCCCTTGTCTTCGGCAGGTTTAACTGCCTCAAGAAGCGGGGTTGTCAGGTTAAGGGAATTAAGCTTCACCAATTTGGTTTTCGTTTTTCGAGAAATGCTTTCATCCCTTCCCTGGTTGAGGCGTGGTCGAAAAGGCCTGAAAATGTCTCTGCTTCGAGCTTACAGGCATCTTCAAAATGCATTTCATATCCTTTACGGATCACTTCTTTTGCTTTCTTAACTGCCTGGGAACCGTTTGAAGCAATTTTCTTTGCCATTGCCCGGACCTCGTCCATAAGCATTTCCGGTTCAACCACTTTCTGAACCAATCCGATCCGTAGTGCGTCATCTGCTCCAATCATTTCCGTAGTAAGAATTAGATGGAGTGCATTTCCCATACCTGTTAATGCCGACAATCGCTGTGTACCTGCATATCCCGGTATCAGCCCGAGATTCAGTTCCGGTTGTCCGAACCTGGCATTTTTACCGGCGATCCTGAAATCGCAGGCCATAGCCAGTTCACAGCCACCTCCCAGTGCATAACCGTTGACTGCGGCGATGACCGGGATATCCAATTTTCCCAGGCGCAGGAAGGTCTCCTGTCCTTTGTTCGAGTAAGCCAACGCCTGGGCAGGATTCATTCCCGACATTTCCGCGATATCCGCCCCGGCTACAAAGGATTTCCCTTCACCGGTTATAATCAACACTTTAATATCATTCCGTCCTTCGAGATCATCAAGGAAATCATTGAATTCAACAAAGAATTCATTATTCAGCGCATTTAATACCGCCGGTCTGCTCAGTGTGACAACCGCCACACCATCAGAAAAATCAGTTTTTAAAATCGTGTATGTCATAGTCAAAATAATTTAAATACTTCAACTCCTTAAGGGGTTGTCTAATTAGCCTTTTTTATTTCACGCAGAGGCTCGCAGATGAACCGCAGAGTTACGCAGAAAATTGATAGCACATATTTTAACTCTGCGAGACTCTGCGTAAAACTTTGCGAAACTTTGCGAGAAACTTCCATTTTTATTAGTATTAATAATCCCCGGAACAGGGTGACGCGTGAGATTCTGGTTCTTCTAACCCCGCTTTGACAGGGGGATATATTTTGCATCCGGGTTAACAGCTTTATACGCCGGCCGGATGATCCGTCTTCCGCTGATCAACTCTTCCAGCCGGTGTGCACACCAGCCGGCAATCCTGGAAATGGCAAATAACGGGGTGAACAATTCTTTCGGTATTTTAAGGCAGTCATAGATAAACCCTGAATAAAAGTCGACGTTGGGAGATATCAGTTTATCCATGGTGGCTTTAAATTCATAGTAGATTTCCGGGCCGATCCTTTCAATAGCTTCATAAAGCGCCAATTCTTCTTCTCTTCCTTTTTCTTTTGAAAGCAACCTTGCCTTGTCCTTTAAAAGGATGGCACGCGGGTCGGAGACGGTATAGACTGCATGACCGAATCCATAAATTTTTCCTGATCTGTCGTATGCTTCCTTCTTCAGGATTTTCCTCAGATATGCAGCAATTTCATCATCATTCGACCAATTCTTTACATTCGCCTTTATATCCTCCATCATATCCATAACCTCAAGGTTTGCCCCGCCATGCAACGGGCCTTTCAGGGATCCGATAGCAGCTACAATAGCCGAATAGGTGTCAGTCCCGCTGGAGCTTACCACCCTTGTGGTAAAGGTTGAATTATTCCCGCCACCATGTTCAGCGTGAAGGACCAATGCCAGATCGAGTAATTCCGCTTCGAGAGCCGTATAATCATTTCCTTTCAGCATATACAGGAAATTCTCGGCTGTGCCAAGCTTTTTATCGGGATACCTGACGGTTAATGTATCATAATAAATCAGGTGGCGCATTGAATGGTACGAATAGACGGCAATGGTTGGGAACTTGGCGATCAGGCTGATGGATTGCTTCAGGATGTTGTTGATGGATGTATCGTCGGCATTTTCATCGAGGGTATATAGTGCAAGTATTGACCGTGCAAGCATATTCATGATATCTTTCCCTCTCATTGTCAGGATCATATCCCGGTTGAAATTTTCCGGCAATGCTCTTAATTCAGCCATTCCTTTTGAGAACTCATCCAGTTCCTTCCCATTGGGAAGACGTCCGAAAAGAAGTAAAAAGACCGTCTCATCAAAACCATGTCTTTTTTCTGCCTGAAACCCATGGACAAGGTCACTGATCTCGATACCACGGTAGATCAGTTTTCCATCGATGGCTTCCAGCTTCCCGTCTTTTTTTTCATAGCCAACAACGTTCCCAACTTTTGTAAGTCCCACTAAAACACCTGTATGATCGGCATTTCTCAGGCCCCGTTTTACATCGTATTGGGTAAATAAACTTTCCTCTATCGTACAGGATTGTTCCGCTAATTTGGAAAGCTGCTTTATAATTTCATCGATTTGCATAAAAGAAAATTTAAATGTTCATACTGATTAATCGTGGTGGATCTGTTTCAAATAATTTAATGCACTGCCTGCTTTGAACCATTGGATTTGCAAGGCGCCATAGCTGTGTTTGACAACGATCTCTTCAACCTCACTGTTACTGTAATGAATACGCAGGAACATTGGTTTCCCGGGAGAAAAAGTGTCCAGTCCCAGGAGGTCAAATGTATCGTCCTCCCTGATCTTATTATAATCCATAGGTTCGTTGAATGTCAACGCCAGGATCCCTTGCTTTTTCAGGTTTGTTTCATGTATCCTTGCAAAAGATTTTACAAGAACCACACGAACGCCCAGATGTCTTGGTTCCATTGCAGCATGTTCCCGGGAAGACCCTTCGCCGTAATTTTGTTCCCCAACGATCATAGAAGGAATACCTTTCGACTTATACTCCCTGGCCACTTTTGAAACTTCCTTGTATTCACCGGTTTCGGTATTTTTAACGGCGTTGGTTTTATTATTAAAAAAGTTAACGGCGCCCATCAGCAGGTTTCCGGAAATATTATCCAGGTGTCCCCGGTACCTAAGCCAGGGACCTGCCATTGAAATATGATCGGTGGTGCATTTCCCTTTTACCTTGATCAGGAGATGCATCCCTCTTAAGTCTTTTCCATCCCATTTTTCAAAAGGTTCAAGTATTTGGAGCCTTTCTGACAGGGGATCAATGTTCACAGCTATGATATCGGGATTTTTGGATGGTGGCAGGTAACCCATATCTTTTACTTCAAATCCATTGACGGGAAGTTCCATTCCCTGCGGTTCATCAAGCCTCACATGTTCGCCTTTTTCATTGATCAGGGTATCCGTAAGCGGGTTAAATGTCAAGGTACCGGCTAAGGACATGGCTGTCACGATCTCGGGTGAGGCTATAAAGCTATGAGTATTAGGATTTCCGTCATTCCTTTTGGAAAAATTCCGGTTGTAAGAATTCAGGATTGAGTTTTTCCTGTCGGGGGGATCAATTTTCCTTGCCCATTGACCGATACATGGTCCGCAGGCATTGGCCATAATAACCCCGCCAATATCGGTGAATATTCCGAGTAAACCATCCCTTTCACAGGTGTATTTTATTTGCTCCGATCCCGGGGTGACAATAAATTCAGATTTTACTTTCAGACCCTTTTCTATGGCCTGTTTCGCTATTGAAGCTGCGCGTGAAATATCTTCATAGGATGAATTGGTGCAGGAACCGATCAGGCCGACTTCGAATTTTTCAGGATATCCTTTTTCTTTGACAAAAGCCGGGAATTCCGAAATGGGATGCGCAATATCCGGTGAAAACGGGCCGTTTATATAAGGTTCCAGTTCCGAAAGTTTGATCTTGATATATTGATCATAGTAAGCAGTCGGATTTTCCATTACTTCCTTATCGGGACGCAAAATCTCCAAGTATTGATCTGCGGCTTCTGCCACTGCTTGCCGTCCGGTGACCTGGAGGTATGACCGCATTTTCCCGTCGTAGGTAAAGAATGAACATGTAGCACCGACTTCAGCCCCCATATTGCAGATCGTTCCTTTTCCCGTGCAGGAGATGGTTTCTGTTCCTTCCCCGAAAAATTCCAGGATAAAATCGGTACCGCCCTGGACAGTAAGAATGCCTGCCAGTTTCAGGATCACATCTTTAGGCGCAGCCCAGCCGGTCAGTTTTCCAGTCAGCTCCACTCCCAGGATCTTAGGCATCTTCAGTTCGAAGGGCATGCCCGACATAACGTCCACTGCATCAGCGCCACCCACACCAATAGCGACCATTCCCAGCCCACCTGCATTGGGTGTATGGGAATCCGTGCCGATCATCATACCTCCCGGGAATGCATAATTTTCAATGATAACCTGGTGAATGATGCCAGCCCCTGGTTTCCAGAAACCGATGCCATATTTAGCAGAAACGGATTGCAGAAAATTATAAACCTCCTTATTCCGGATCACTGCCTGTTCAAGATCGAACTTACCCCCCGCATTTGCCTGGATCAGGTGATCACAATGCACAGTGGCAGGAACGGCTGTTATCTTGCGTCCAGCCGTCATGAATTGAAGCAATGCCATCTGAGCCGTAGCATCCTGCATGGCAACACGGTCAGGTAAAAAATTCACATAATCGATCCCGCGCTTAAACGGTTTTTCAGGTAGAGGATCAAATAAATGGCCATATAAGATCTTTTCCGTCAGCGTTAGCGGCTTGTTCACTAATTTCCTTACCCCCGAAACACTATCTGAAAGCTTTTGGTAGATCCGGCTTATTGAATTTATATCGGGCAACATAGCGTAATTTTCAGGTTATTTTCAAAAAATCGTAACGGTCGTGATAATCGTGACAATCGTGATAATCGCAACAATTTGCAGCCAATTCTTATTTTCTAAACGGGACTTTAAATATTTTATTTCCGGGATAAAAATAATACTTTTTTGATATACTGTGATAATAATAACATATCTTTTTTAAGAAGCCAGATTCTTAAAAGTTATACCGGAGAGACGCGGAGACGCAAAGAAAATAGCGAAGTAGCGAAAATGTGAAGTAGCGAAAATGTGAAGTAGCGAAATTTAATATATTTCATAATTGGCGCGCATCTCTGATGCGTGACAATTGCTCGCACATGTCTACCCGCGGTAGATAAATTTCCGAAAGCGTGAGTAAAATCTCATTTCTCCATTCAGTGCCATCCTTTCCAGCCATACCTGAGCGAAGCTCTTCCATGGCCAGGGATTTATACAATTGCACCTGGCCGGCTGCATAAATTGTCTGATGACCGATGTGATAGAACTCAGAAAGATCATCCACATACATCTTCAAACCTGCTTTCTGCATACGGTAGCAGAAATCAAGATCAACTCCATAACCAAGAATGAAGCGGTCATCGAAAAAGCCTATGGTTTCAAATACGCTTGAAAGGATCACCGGGGCTGTCAATTCGATGCATTTTACTTCACGAACACCTGGTGAATGATGATTCTGACATTGTTCAATCCAGCAATTAAACCCAGCGGATAGCATGGGATAATTGTTGGATTCGGTTAAGGATTCGATCCTTGTGATTGAATCCTGATCAATAACAATGTCGGAATTCATCAGCCAGAAAGCATCGAACTTGCCTGGCCATTGATCCATGATATACAATATGGCACGGTTCCAGTTCTGGGTAAAGCCAAGGTTATCCTCAAAACGTATAACCGAATAAGGAACTTTAGCAACCGGAATTGGAATGGTAGATCCATTATCAATGACAATTGCACCGGGAACAGATATAGCCAGCTTATGAGTCAGTTCAGGAGTATTATAATTCAATATCAGCTTTGCGATATTCATTTTTCAAACCGGCTTTTATTGGGAAAACTTTCTTCCAGAAATCTTTTTAGGTTATCGGTCAGCCCGGAATCATTATGATTGAGATAATACATTCCCTGGCATTTGAAATGAAGATCCCCTTCGGATGAATGATAATACTTTGAATCCCGGTTGAAATAAAACCGGATCCCGACATCAGCAGCATCAACCCCAGGCTCCAAATCAGAAAATACTGTATTGTAATACAATGAAGAAGTAAGAAGCCGGTTTTCCAAAGCATAATAAAAACGGATAATGCTTGCCATTTTGCCGGTTTCAAAGAATTCCGGGAAATGGGATTCAGTAGAAAAGCCTCTGTAACCATGTTTTTTAACCAGTTCAAGAGTACGGATCAGTTGACGGTACCAGATCTCATAATTGTCTTGGTCGATTTCCTCCCAGGTTTGAAAAACCTTGATCAACTTTATTTCATCGAGAAAAACCTCCCTGAGAACATAGACATCATCATACATCCGAATGAACCCGGGACCGGAATGGGGATGATTGCAGAATGCAAGAAGTTTTGCAATTGCATCATACGTGGTATTCTCCTGCATTCCCACACATCTATTGTGAGGAATGTGGTTTACATTGGTAATCCACTCGGGGAGATCCCCTGTGATCCAGACTTTGAAATCAAACAGAAAATGCTTCTCAATGGAGCGAAGCGAATACTTCAGCTCATGCCATTTTGCTTCACTTTCGACATAGGGATAGTAAATATCGACCATGAAGCGAAAATACAGGTGCAATTGCAGTGAGCAAAGGACACTAAAAAAGAGAGGAAAATAAAAGGATGGCTATTTTAAAGCTCTGATAGAATATTAAAATGACAGTAAAGTGGGGTCAGTCATGAACACATCTTACACTGAAAGCATTATCTCTGAACGATGGGTATATGGAAACACTCGGATCGATATCATTCATACCATGCGCCCAGGCTTTATTAATTCCATGCGAAGTCGATGACCAAAAGAATGTTGCAAACCCTTGGTAATCCCAGTTTTTATTAAGATGCCTGGCGCCGGATAGAATAGCATTAAAACCCGAAAAACCTGAATACTTCAACGGGCTACCTGCAAAGCCATTGCTGATATAGTTTGCAAACAATGTGTTCCAATCAGCTTCTGTAGGGACATGCCATCCCGGCGGGCAAAATCCCTGTGTGGAAACGGCTTCGTCATATTGCATAAGTTCGTCCCATTGGTAATATGTCTGTTGTCCGCAATTGGCAGCCACATCATTGAAACAATATTTTTCCCAGACGCAGTTATCCCTCTGAGATGTATTTCCAGGAATTAGAGTTCCATAATTAAGATTTGCAGCCATCCAGCATTGGGAACCGATTTGGACTGTGGGATAAACCTTGTTGTCACGAATATCGGTCAGAGGTGAACCACAGGGAAGGTTGGAAGGATTCAAGATATGGAGGAATAAATGAGCACTGGCAGAACATAAAGCCACATTCGTATAGGTATAAGTTATTTGATGAATCCCAACACCCGCAATAGCAGGGTTGAAAATCCCGCCAGCAACTCCTGCTCCAGAATAGGTCCCGCCAAGAGGAATTCCACCTTTGAGCTTGAAGGGCTTAGCATTGGTTGTTGTGTTGGAGTCATTACAAAAGGTATATGTAACGACTGGCAAAGAAGAAATATTCATTGTAATCGTATTGCTGGTAGCGGGATTTCCTATAGGACATGAAACATTTGAGGTTAAAATACAGTTGATGATATCTCCATTTACGGGTGTATATTGATAAGTTGTACTGTTGGTTCCAACACTGATCCCATTTACTTTCCATTATAAACAGGTATTAATCCTCCGTTGGAGGGCGTTGCGGTGAAGGTGACTGGTATTCCTGCGCAGACTGGATTGTTGGATGCTACAATTGAAAGGCTTACAATCAGATTGGGATTCACAGTCATTGCAATTGTGTTCGATGTTGCCGGATTTCCTGTAGGACAAATTGCATTTGATGTAAGAATACATGATATCAGATCGCCAGAAACGGGAATGTAAGAATATGTAAGATTATTCGCACCAACAATGCTACCATTGACTTTCCATTGATAAATTGGTAATGTACCCTGATTGATCGGGCTGGCTGTAAAAGTAACCAGAGTCCCGGCACAAACCGGATTTGCAGAGGCATTGATAGCTATGCTCACCGGCAGGTTTGGATTGACCGTCATCGTGATCGTATTGGAGGTTGCAGGGTTGGCTGAAGCACAAAAGAGGTTTGAAGTCAGAATACACAGAATAATATCACCATTTGGTGGGGAATATGTATAAACCGGATTATTAATTCCAACATTGATCCCATTAACCTTCCAATAGTACACGGGTATTGTTCCTCCATTTGTTGGTGTTGCTGTAAATGTTACGGAAGTACCGCTGCAAACGGGGTTAGCCGTTGCATTAATCGAAACACTGACAGGTGAATTTGTGTTCTCAACCATCGTGATGGTATTCGATGAGGCAGGATTTCCAATCGGACACGCTATACTTGAATGCATCACGCAAGAAACTACATCACCATTATTTGGAGAAAAGGAATAAACGGGATTATCAGGTCCGATGCCTATACCATTTACTTTCCATTGATAAGAAGGAGTACCACCTCCATTTGTTGGGGCAGCGGTAAATGTAACGGTAGCTCCCTGGCAAAAAGGATTTGCTGATGCAGAGATCGAAACGCTGACAGGAAGATTTGGATTGACAGTTAATGTAATCGGATTGCTGGTTACAGGATTAACGGTTGTGCATGTATCGGAGGATGTGAGTGTGCATGTAACAAGGTCACCGTTGGTTGGCACATAAGAATAGGTCAAGCTGTTCATTCCCGCTATGCCGCCATTCACCTTCCATTGATACACAGGATTGGTACCACCATTTACTGGAGTTGCCGTCAAATGCACGCTGTCACCTTCACATACCTGGAGGTAATCTGCAAGGATTGTTATAGCAGGAACTACAGGTGTAACAACGGTCATTTCCAGGGCGTTTGATGTAACCGCACCCGTCCAGTCAGTCATGCAGTCCACCCTCGCCAGTCTCCTGTACCAGGTAGTCTGGATGATCGTTCCGGGTGCATAGCCGGCTGTATTCGTTCCGGGGATGTCAATAAAACCAATGGAGGCACTCGTTGTTGATTTCTGCCACTTATATTCAAGCGTTCCTGTCTGACCGGAAGGATGCATGGTACTAGTCAGGCTGTCCGGCGTAAACGTGCCGCATCCTATTTGGTCCTTTGCAATGCTGCCTCCATTGGTGGGATTGATACATGGAGGTGTGAGCGACCAGATGGCTATTACAGTATCGGAAAGGTAGGTGTTGCAATCCGCGTAAATGCTGTCGGTCCCGGGGGTCATTCCCGTGCGTGAGTAACAATAGGTTGTGTTCCCGTTCACATCCGTGTACCCGATTCCCGCCAGAGGCCCGAGTCCGCTTACGTGAAATGTTACAAGTACGCCTTGAACCGGGTTTGCCAGCGAATCCTGAACATGTGCCTGGAAACAAAGCGTGGAGCTGTTCAGAACACCGTTGGAAATTGCCGGCGTAAGGATAACGCTGTCAACATGCTCGATGGGAGAAAAGTTACATCCGGCCGGGTGACCATACGCTATCTGTGTACTTTCTCCATACACCCACAACCCGAATGGATAGTCGCTGTGAAATTCATGAAAACCTTCGGTTACTGGTACCTTTGCAGAATAATAATGGTTTGAGACGCCCAGAGTAAAATAGATACCTGGAATAAGTGTCCCATCCATGTAAACGGCTCCCAGGGAGTAATCCGCGATCGTGATATTTACCCATTGCTGGGTATAGGTGGGGATACTTTCAATCTCGTAATGAGTTAAATACTGGTCAACTGGAGGAATGTTTATCATGAATGGATCCCCAAGGCCACTACCAATGCAATATCCCTGAGAATACTGGACACACATGACCGGTTTAGATGACTCAATATCTGCTGGCCCACCACTTTCTGCTATTTGGCACCAACCAGTGGCACCGAATGTTCCTATATAGGTCCCGCCAGTGAATATCTGTGTTCCATCCTGGGCCGGAAAAACCCGAACGATCGTCCCTCCGTTTGTTTGTCCGCCAAAGTCGGTTAGCATGAACCTTTTTCCCCAGGCCGGGTGGGGAAACATCTCTTCCACGATAAGATCCGGAGCAGGGCAATTCATCAGAATTTCTACATATGGAACGGATCCGTATACCGCTACCGGGAAATTGGATTGCACGAGCGAACCGCTCATGTCTTCGTTGATATCATTATCCTCGATCAGATAGGTTTGCCCCATGTTCAGGCTTACATATTTCCATGCAGATTTTGGATGATTGTAGATGGACAAATTTGTACCATCCTGTGTGGCAACGACACTGAGGCTTGCTCCGTTCCCGACAACATGTTGCATGATTGTTGAGACCGTGTACCTCACGCCCAGGGCATTCGTCGGGATGGCAAGATAAGAATCGGCGGAACCGCTCATTGCATTATACCCTATTACAGAGACCGGGTCGTTTGAAACGATATGGATCCCTTTATTCTCAAGGGTATCGTTTAAGGCTACATCAGGAGGAAGCGATACCTGCGTGGCAGTTCCCGGGGTAACGGAAAAATTTTGGGTCACACCGGGCCAGGCGGAAGAAATGGTGCCGGTTGTCGCAACATCCGAAATAATATAAAGGCTGAGATTCGCCGTCAGGTTTTGGTTTCTCGAGAACGCAACCCAGAAATCCGTCCCGAAGTTTGTCGGGGTTTGTGAGGATCCCGGGGCGATCAGACAGAGACTTAACAAGCAGGAAAGTAGAAATCTATTCATTCATGGGGATCAACGATATCAAAGTTAGGTAATTTTGAGATCACAAAATTATCAAAAGTAATTATAAGTAAAATTAATAAATTTTACAACATCCCGGAATATTCTACTTAATAGACAACACTTTGTCAAAATGGTTTACCAGATTCACAAAGAAAAACCCCTTGCCGATATTCTGACAAGAGGTTCCCAGCACGCCTACTGACCTTATAATCCTAAAAAATATTATTGATTACCAACTGGCCGATGAAGGATCGAATGTTACAGCACCTTCATAAAATGCCATCGGAACGCTTTGCTTGCAGGTGAAGATGATCTTACTGCCTTTTTCCTTATCCACTTCTTCTCCCCAGGTGGAATCAATAGATTCAATAGTTACAAGGTTACAAGGTTCTCCGACAAGATATTTTTTACCGGCAGAGCAATTCTGGATGATCACCAAACCCTTAAAGTCTACACCAAAATTTGCGATCCATTTCTGGATAGCTTTTTCAAGGCCGGGATAAAACGCTTCAAGAGTGACCTGGTAGCCGCCGCAATCCTGGTTTGCTCCTTTGAGTTTTTTTTGAGCAGGTTTGATCGTGCCCTGGGTCATGTATAACCGGTGAAAATACTTTCCGGATTTCATGGCAATATTCTGCGAGATGGTTATACCATCGGCTACGTCACGCGCAGGGAACTGGCCCCAGTTAATATCACTTTCCTGAATCAGGATTACCTGGGAGTTTATTCGCCCGCCGGTTGCCGGATTCTTTTCGACAGGCCTTGCCAGGTCAAATAAGCTATTGCCCATAATTTTTCTATATTAAAAGTTACAGATCACCTTTATTATAAAGAACCCTGCCCGGGAACATATGCAAAAATGGCTTCCTGGATCCCGAAGCCTACAGATTCATACCAGTCGGCAAAAACTTTGATCTGGCGGTCAATGCTTTCGATGGAAAGATTGGAAGCACCATTTAATTGTACACATACTTTCGCTTCATGGTCGATATCTATTATTCCTATGTCGAAATGAGAATGTCAAAATGATTTAATTCTTTGCGTCATTTCGCCTCTGCGGTTATATATAGATTAATTCCTAACTTTGCGCGCCATTTTACAAAATACAGAATCCGCTTGTCTGATATATCAAATTTTGAATCCCTGCTGATCGAATGGAAATCCAAGGTTTATGGTAAGGAAACGAAAGAAGACCTTTCCCGTCAAATCCTTGAAGCTGCTGAATCCATTTCCGGAGAAGGGCAAATAAACAGTTTCAAAAGAGAATTCTGGCTGGACTTTCTTGACATTACCAAAAAAACGGAATTTCTGAAAGCATTGGGAACTTCTGCTGCAAGAGAGCGATGGGCTGATGTTGTTTTTTCACTGCTTCAGGCAATCAATTATACGTTTAGGGATATGATGCTTAGAAGGGTTGCCGAACATCCTTCAAGGATCCTTTTCAGGGATATGTCTTCCGTGCTTCCCATCGATTGGACCTACGAACAAATATCACGTCATTTAAGGGAAATTGCGACAGTTTTTTACCAATGCTATGCAGCGCCCCGTGTTGCCATTTACACCGATAATTGCCTCGAAGGCGCCTGTTCCGATCTGGCATGCCTTTGCTATGATATATTCAATACACCCCTTAATACCCATTTTAACCTTGAGGTTCTGCTCTCCATATTTGACACACTGGGAATCAATATCGTCCTGACCGACACCAAAGAAAGATGTGCTCTCCTTTTGAAACTTCAGGAGAAAACCAGGACCGGGTTTAGGATATTCTCCTTCATGACCGTATCCATGGCCAATGGAGAAATAACGTATTTGCAGGAAGAATGTAAAAAACTGACCAATCAGGATATTGATTCGATACTTGGTGGTAGAAGTCTTTTGAAGAACAATCAGGTTGCAACCACTATGTTCACTTCCGGGAGTACGGGCTTACCTAAAGGAGTCTCATTTTCTATCTATAACATGGTAAGTAAAAGATTTGCCCGTGCTGCCGCATTGCCTGATGTCGGAGATGAGACATTTTTATGTTATTTACCGCTATTTCACACATTCGGAAGGTATCTTGAAATGATGGGGGCTGTTTTCTGGAACGGGACTTATGTTTTTGCCGGGAACAGTTCTGCCGAAACACTATTTTCACTTTTCCCTGTTGTGAATCCCACCGGTTTTATCAGTATTCCGCTCCGCTGGCAGGAGTTATACGAACAATGCCTTGAAAAAACAAATGGCATTGAAAGCGAGGACCTTCGAATTAAAACTGTCAGGGAGGTCACAGGACAGAAGCTTAGGTGGGGACTTTCTGCGGCCGGTTATCTTGATCCGGTTGTTTTCCGGTTTTTCAATCAATATGGGATCCGGCTTTGCAGTGGTTTCGGTATGACAGAAGGAACAGGAGGAATCACCATGACCCCTTCCGGACAATACAAGGATTCCTCTGTCGGGATACCGTTACCCGGTGTCAGGACCCGTTTTACTGCTGATTCAGAGCTGGAATTGAGCGGTCATTATATAGGGAGATACCTGGAAGATGCCGGTCCCGGTGATAGTATCCCCTATCCGGTTTCTGCCGGAGAAGATTCATGGCTTCCGACAGGCGATGTTTTTAAAGTAGCAAAAGACGGGCATTACGAGATCATCGACAGGGTAAAGGATATCTATAAAAACAACCGGGGGCAGACCGTTGCACCGCAAATTATTGAGAAAAAATTCATCCACGTTCCGGGCATTAAAAGCACCTTTGTTGTCGGAGATAATCGTCCTTACAATGTTTTGCTGATCGTTCCGGATACAAAAGACCCGATCTTCCCATCGATAGAGGGTGATAATCTCCGGGAATATTTTCATCAGATCGTCACATCTGCCAATGCGGATGTAGCGCCATACGAGAGAGTGGTAAATTTTTCTCTGCTGAAAAGAGATTTTAGTAAAGAAATGAACGAACTGACCCCGAAAGGTTCGTTTAACAGGAAAACCATTGAGAATAATTTCAAGGCTGTTATCGATGTTTTATATACCAGCAATACCATCAGCATTTCCGCTGCGGATTTTACCATTCTGATCCCGAGGTGGTTTTTCAGGGATTTAGGCATCCTCGAAACGGATATACTATACCGGGAAAACAAGCTCTACAATCGTGTTAGCAAGCAGCACCTTACCTTTAAAAAGATAAAGGGAACCTATTACCAGATTGGCGATTTCAGGTACGGGATCCATACCGGACAAATTGATATCGGTATCTTTGCCCGCCAACCGAAGCTATGGGTAGGAAATCCCGAACTGATCGCATTTTGCCCGGTGAAGGAAGGATGGGATCGTCCGCTGGATTTCATATCGGAGAATATCTACGTTTCAACCCATAAAAAATACAAGGAAGAAGATTTCCCTGTACTGAGATCTGTCAGGAATCAAACCCTGATAAAAGCAAATACCCTGGTTTTCAGGTCGCTTTTTCTTGGGTTTACCGAATCCTATAATGCTACTGATGAACTTGGACGACTTTTTGAAGAGGCAGAACCCCGGTTAGTGAATGTTCTTCACCACAGGATGGAAGCCCTTGCCTATCATTCGTCTGAAGAAATAAGAGCATTGGCTTACAGGATCTTACTCCTGAAGTCAACAGAATCGGATCTGAGCCCAAATATGCCTGTTTTTATTGAATCGGCACGTTCCTTCCTGAATGAAAAGTCGATCCGGGAAATAGCTTCAAGTAATTTTGGCAAGCACCGGTTGGATGCGTTAAAGCAAAGATTGTACTGGTACCGGACCCATCTTAAATGGCCTGCCGGAAAAAAGAACAGGCAGCAGTTTGAATACATTCTTCGTATGCTTTACGATTTTGCCACTATCCACCTGGAGTTCTATGTATCCATACGAGCCGAGCTTTCAAGATGGATCCTGCACAAAGCAGACCCATACCTGTCGAAGAAAGCAGAAGACTTTTTCAACCGCTTAGCTGCTGTTTTCGAAAAAGCAATGGAGGAAAAAACTACTTTATATCCTCTTCCAACATGGAAGTCAAAGCTTGTTTTTGAATACGGGATGGCAGGTATTGAAAAAGAACGGATAACCTATATTTTTCAATCGACCACTTTCCTGCAGGAAAGCATTGTCCTTGTATTTAATGAGCCGGGATTTGATCTGAATGATGTCCCGGAAGGAGGGATTTGGGTTTTGCGTTTACAAGCTTACAAGGAATTCAAACACTACCGGCTGAGCATCAACACCCTTTATGGGAAGCACTTTGACCTCCATTTGGTGATGAATGAAAAACCCGACTTCAAACCCAAATCCGATACATTTTACTGGTTGGCATCCCTTGCCGGATTTCCCTATGGGCCAGCAGTGGCTCCATTCCTTGGCAGCAGCAGACCCGATCTTGGCATCCTGACTACTCAGTACATCGGGGGTCTTACAGCCTGGGATAAGATCCGTGAATTTACAGAAATACATACCTCGTCAGGTTTTATACAGGCCAACGCCTGGAAGAAAGTCTTTATCAAAGCTTTTACAGTATTCTTCAGGGCATGGCATCACAGTGGATCCCAGATCGTCCCTGGAGTGATCACGCCTGCAAATGTAGTTGTCCCTCAAATGGATTTCAGGGAAAGTGCGGTCATTCTCTCTCTTACCGGCTGGACGGATTACAAAAATACCATTTCACTGGTGAGACCTATTTTACAAGATTTTTATTGCAGGACTGCGAACATCTATCCATGGTGCAAGAAACAGCTCAAGGTCAGCTGGATCTTTGACGCTTGTATCGAAGCGCTCGGCAGGGAAGAAGCATCCGTTTTCTTTGAAAACATGCGTAAAGACCTCATGAAATGTCCTCTTTATTGTTTTGATGACCATAACATCCTGGATGATCTTGAGGAGTATCTTAATACAAACCGACAAAAATTATATTTCCCGCTTGCATTATTCAATGCAATCGATCAATACAGGGAATGGTATAAGATGAATCCGCTCACCACACCGGTTGCCAGGGAGCAGACACTCTTCGAATTAATTGAACTGTATCAGTTGCAGGGGTCTCCCGAACTGATCCGTTACTATTTTTACCGTCATTCTTATTTTATTGATGCCACGGAGGAAATCATTTCGGCCTTTGATAAGCTTCTTGAAAAGATGCAGTCGGACGGGAATGTCCTGCCTATACAATTGCTGGAGCTTTCGGAATTACAATCTGCTATCATCCGGCCGGAAGATAAAAACGTATTCAGCCGGATGGTATTTCCAAGGCTTCAAAGCGAACAGGGAATTGATTTCCTGAAAGTGGGTGAAAATCAGTCCGAGCACTTCGTGGTAAGGATTGATCTGAAAGACAAGTCCGGTACCCGGTATATTTTCCGTGAGCCTGTTGAACCCAGGGAGATCGGTCAGCTTTATCAACTTTTTTTCAGGGAACATTATCCGAAGGAAATCTCTAAAGCCGATCACCATTTCATTGTTGAAGATGAAAGAGGCAAGATCATTGGAGGTTTGACCTGGAGGTACATGGATGAAACCCATGCATTCCTGGACGGGATCGTAGTCACTTCGTCGCTCCAGGGAAAGGGGATTGCTTCTGCCATGATCGGGGATTTCGTTGCCGATATGACAGCCAGGGGAATTAAAATTATCAAGGCGCATTTCCTTTTCGGTAATTATTATCTTAAGCATTCCTTTGAAGTAGATGAAAAGTGGGGAGCGCTGATCAGGATACTTGAAAAATAAAAAATCAATCAAACAACTATTATTATGAATGATCACAGAATCACCTATATTAACGGACATCTATCGGTACCGGATCAACCTGTTATTCCTTACATCGAAGGAGACGGGACAGGTCCGGATATCTGGAATGCAAGTGTTCGTGTTTTTGATGCAGCAGTGGTAAAAGCCTATGCCTCCCGACGCAAGATCCAATGGAGAGAAGTGTTAGCCGGCGAGAAAGCCTTCAGGGAAACAGGAGAATGGTTGCCTGATGAAACCCTTGAGACAATAAGGAAATACCTGGTGGCAATTAAAGGACCACTGACAACACCCGTAGGAGGTGGAATCCGTTCACTGAACGTGGCTTTGAGACAGATCCTCGATCTCTACGTTTGTCTCCGTCCCATACGGTACTTCCAGGGAGTTCCATCCCCGGTAAAACGTCCTGAACTTACGGATATGGTCATTTTCCGTGAGAACTCGGAAGATATCTATGCCGGTATTGAATGGATGGCAGGAACAGAGGAAGTGCATCGTGTCATTGATTTCCTTATCAGGAAAATGCATGTTGACAAAATAAGGTTTCCTAAAACATCCTCCATCGGTATTAAACCTGTTTCAAAAGAAGGGACAGAAAGACTGGTTCGTGCGGCGATCAAATTTGCCCTGGCGCAAAAGAAGCCTTCGGTAACACTCGTCCATAAAGGAAATATAATGAAATTTACAGAGGGTCAATTTAAAATCTGGGGGTATGATCTTGCAGAAAATGAGTTCGGGAGAGATGTTTTTACCTGGAGACAATATGAGAAGTTCAAAGAATTCATGAATGAAGAAGCGGCTGAGACTGCATTAAAACAAGCGCTTGAAAGCGGTAAGCTTATCATTAAAGATGTCATAGCCGATGCATTCCTTCAACAAATATTGACCCGGCCGGCTGAATATTCGGTCATTGCCACACTGAATCTGAACGGTGATTATATTTCGGATGCATTGGCTGCCATTGTCGGTGGTATAGGTATCGCTCCCGGGGCAAATATCAACTATGAGACGGGACATGCGGTTTTTGAGGCTACCCATGGCACTGCTCCGAAATATGCCGGGAAAGACATGGTTAACCCGGGATCGGTTATCCTTTCAGGAGCCATGATGTTCGAATATATAGGATGGCTCGAAGTATCAAATCTTATAATTAAAGGATTACAGGAATCGATCCGTAAAAAAAGGGTCACCTACGATTTTGAAAGACAGATGGAGGGTGCAACGAAATTGAAATGCTCGGAGTTCGGCGATGAAATTATCTCGAACATGTAGATTTAACTTATTATTTAATAACCCAGTTTTCCACAACCCATTTGGCAAATGGGAAGCTGCACGTAAACGCCGGTGAAACGGCATTCAGGACATGGATGGAATGTTCGTCTCCCTCTACCACGAAATCCATCACCAGCTCCAATGTTTTTTTATTCAGCAGTTGTGCTCTTATGCCAGGCTTGCTCCATTCGGTAAAACCGGATGAATCAATTGAGTTTACCATTTTTGTTGCCAGTCTGACGAAATAGGGTTTATTATATTTTCTGATCTCATCGAAAGCAAGACTTCTGAAACCAAAGGCATTTGTAAGGAACAGCCTGGCTTCCCATCCTAAAATGTTAAATAATTCCCCAGGTTTAAAATTTGCAAGACCCTTGTAATTTTCTCTCCAGAACGCAGGAATGGAAGTCGGGCCGATCTTAATGATGTTATCAACCGTGACTGTGAAATGGACTCCCAGAAAAGGGTTCTTTAAATTCGGGACAGGATAGATGTTTGTCTGTATCGGTTTATCTTTTAAGGTATATTTCAGGTAAATGCCTTTGAAGGGTATGATGGTATAATTTTTTGAGAAGTTAAAGTCACGGGCGATCCTGTCGGCATAAAGTCCTGCAGCATTGATGATTTTTGTTGCAGTAATCCGTTGATGGCTTTTAGTAAGTATGGTATGGGCATCTGCTTTTTTATGGTATCCGTCATTGAAAAGAAATTTAACACCAGCAGCCCGGAGGTCATTTTTGATGGACATACTCACTTCCACAGGGTCGACGGTAGCGGTATCCGGAGAATAAAGCGCATATTTAAAAGTTTTTGCATTGGGTTCGATAGCTTTCAATTCTTCCGCTGTTATGATCTTTACATCCACCCCATTCTTTTTACCCCTGCGTTCCAGTTCATACAATGCTTCCAGTTCCGACTCATCCTGCGCCACCATGACCTTTTTGCATTCATTAAGTTTAAGGTTTTTCGCCTTGCAATATTCTTTCAGCTGTTCGTTCCCATCATGCGTAAATTTGGCCTTCAGTGAATCCGCCGAATAATAAAATCCGGAATGAAGCACACCGCTGTTACGGCCGCTGCCGTGATAAGCCACATCGGGCTCTTTATCGATGACAAGGATCTCCGCCTGCGGAAAGCGTGACCGCAATTCCCGTGCGATGGCGAGACCGACGATTCCCGAACCGATGATGAGATAATCTGCGTTCATATTCATAATTACTGAATTTTTGAGGGGCACAAAAGTACGATATTTTTAAAAGAAATGCAGGAATGTAGTAATGTAGGAATGCAGTAATGTAGTAATGCAGGAATGCAGTAATGTAGTAATGCAGGAATGCAGTAATTCGGGGATTCAATTTGGGTATTGAAAATAAATATTGTAAAAAAGTATCACCTTTTGGCAGAAAGCCGATTAATGTAAAACAATTTCAAATGAAGACAAATATTATAAAAGAAAAGAGTTTTGATCTTGCAAAGGAGATTGTATATAATTGCCAAAAATTATATTTGTTAGATTAAATTCATTACCTTTGAATCTCAAGGCCAATTGAGATATCCGCAGCATTTGTATCATATTACTTTTCTTTTCAATTGTAATCCTGAGCCTTTCCGCTCACACGAACAAGCCCTCCTTCAAGACAAACTCCAATTCAGTCTTCATCGAAAACAAAGGCCAGATCATTGACAAGCATAATAATCTCAATCCGGCTGTTTTATATTTGTTAAATACACCGGGTATGAATGTGCAGTTGAGGAAGGGTGGGTTTAGCTACGATTTGTATCGAATATCGATCAACGAAGTCTGAAGTCAGAATTGGATAAAACCCAC
>CAIYUC010000235.1 GCA_903929315.1 uncultured Bacteroidales bacterium | reverse complement strand
GCATCCGGCATCCAGCATCCAGCATCTGTTTACCAGTGGGATGAGATAATGAACTACGACGAAACCATCTCCACACAAGGCCTTTGCCCTCCGGGATGGCATGTTCCTGCAGAAGCTGACTGGAATACACTTTTTGCAAATTACATCAGCAATGCCTTTGCAGCAAGCCCACTGAAGTATTCAGGATTTTCAGGCTTTAATGCTCTTCTTTCCGGCACCCGGCACCTTAACAAAACATGGGATTATCAGGGATTTGCAACGTTCTTCTGGTCATCGACTGCGCATGGGGCAACTAAAGCGTGGGCGCATGGGATGAATGATACCGATCCCTCAGTTTCGTTGTATCCGGCTTTGAGGAGTAATGCTTTTTCGGTTCGTTGTCTTAAAGATAATTGAATATCGAATATTCCAGATAGCCTGCCTCAAAAGAAAAAAAACACCGCCGAGTCGCTAAGTCGCGAAAATAATTATTAACCAATATTTCGTTTAACTTTTGTAACTTTGTAGTATGAAAAGAAAAGAGAATGGTGTGATCATCATTGATCCCGAAATTTTAGGAGGAACGCCTGTATTCTCAGGGACAAGGGTTCCTGTAAAATTTTTCTTTGAATACATTGAATCCGGAGAAACATTGGATGAATTTCTGTTCAATTTTCCCACCGTCAAAAAAGATCAAGCCTTGCAACTACTCGAAATTGCTAAAAAGTTAATCATCCAACAGGTTCCTGATGAAAATTTTGCTTGACGAAAATATTCCAAGAAGGCTTAAACTTGATTTTGGTATAGATTATAAAGTTAAAACAGTACAGGAATTGAACTGGACCGGGAAGAAGAATGGAGAACTTCTCGGCTTGATGACATTTGCAGGGTTTGATCTATTTCTGACACTTGATAAAAATCTTCAGTATCAGCAAAATCTTAAAAGGTTTTCGATTAAGATCATCATTCTGGACGCTTCAGACAGCAGGTATCAGACACTGCAACCTTTGATGTTAAAAGTGGCTGAAGCACTGTCAGGTAAAATCCAGTACCAGGTGACAATTATCTCATAGATCATATTTCACTCTCCTCCTTCTTTCTTGATGGTTTGTTTTATTCTCCTCAGAACCGATCCTTACATATTTTTAAAAAATTATTAAAATATATTGCTGATTTCATTATCTATTTCTTATCTTTGTTGTTAGGGTCAAAATCAGCATGATATCAAACCTCTTTAATTTCCGGAAGTGTGTTTCTACAGCTTCATTAAATATCCCCCCCTGCCAAAAGGTAAAATGGTAAAGTCTAAAATTGTAAAATCATTTTGCACTTTGCATTTTGCATGTTACATTTTGACTTGTGCTATTTTTCTTTGGTCTTTATTCTCCCAACCGGCCTTCTCAGAAGGCACTAAAACCAGAGGCTCTTTAAAGTCTACCTCAGCCTTCATAGAAAACAAAGGCCAGATCATCGATCAGAACGGCAAGCCAAACCCGGGAGTATTGTATTTGTTGAATACGCCGGGATTTAATGTTCAATTAAGGAGGGGCGGGTTTAGCTATGATCTCTATCGAATATCGAATATCGATCAACGAAGTTTGAAGGATGAATTTTCCGCGTCTCGCGTTTCGCGTTTCGCGTTACGTGACAGCAATTCGGCATCTGGCATCCGGCATCCGGTATCTGATATCGAGCATCCAGCATCAAGCATCGAGTATTCCAGGATTGATTTCGACCTCCTGAATGCCAATCCTGATCCGGTTATTGAAACATCAGATCCTTCCCCCGATTACTTCAATTATTATACTGCTTTTACTCCTGATTCCGGGATTCGAAATGTCAGGCAATACAGGCATATCACCTACAAGGATATCTATCCGGATATTGATCTTGAATTTTTCACCAATGAAAAACATACATACAAATACAATTTTGTGGTCCATCCGGGTGGCAACATCCAGGACATTCGGTTAAAAATCGAAGGCCCGGATTATATATCCTTAAATCAGGATACGCTGAAATTCGGGACAAGATTTGGCGATATAGAAGAATTGATCCCGGAAAGCTATTACCTGGTCAATAATTCACAAGTTGATATCCGGACAAGGTTTATTAAGATCGGCAGGGGTGTTTACGGGTTTTCTTCCGGTAATCCTGTTCCGGAAAACTCAATGCTTGTGATCGACCCTACTACAGTAAGGCTCTGGGGGACCTATTACGGAGGTATTGATTATGATTGCGATGCCCAATGCGCTGCTGATAAAACAGGGAATGTCTTCCTGGCAGGGGCAACCTTGTCAACCACTAATATTGCTACGGCCGGATCTTATCAAAATATACTGTCCGGTAATATGGATGGATTCCTGGTCAAGTTCAATGCAGCCGGGCAACGGCAGTGGGCAACCTATTTCGGGGGAGATCTGTATGATGATCTTCAATCCTGCATTGTCAGTGACAGTGGGAGCATTTACGTGTCAGGCACTACCAGTTCTACTTGGGGAATTGCATCGGCAGGGGCTCATCAGGTCGTTTTTGGGGGCGGTTTGTTCGATTGCTATATTGAAAAATTCGACCAGGCCGGCAACCGGCTGTGGGGAACATATTATGGCGGAGCCGGAGATGATAAACCGGGCTACCTGACGATCGATAAACATGGAAATATTTTTCTGGCCGGGGGCACAGACTCCGATACCGGCATTGCCACAACCGGCACCTATCAACCAACCCGGGATGGCCAGAGGGATGCATTTCTGGCAAAATTCAACAGCAGCGGTGTCAGGCAGTGGGGTACCTATTTTGGGGGAGAATACGATGATATAGCGTATAACTGCACCACCGACAGTACCGGCAATGCATACATCGCCGGATTTACCACTTCGCATACCGGCATTGCAAGCCCGGGAGCACACCAGACAACATACGGGGGGGGATGGAACAATGGTTTTCTTGCAAAATTCACTACCGGCGGGCAAAGGCTTTGGTCAACCTACTACGGGGGCGCATATGCAGAAACCGCATTGGCTTGCTGTACCGATCATTTGAAAAATGTTTACCTGGCCGGCAGAGCAGCCTCTTCCTTCGGAATTGCCACCCCCGGAAGTCACCAGCCTGAGCTGGGCGGTTTTGAGGACGCTTTTCTGGTGAAATTTGACAGTACGGGTGTAAGGCAATGGGGGACCTATTACGGCGGGACCGGAAACGAATGGGCTTACAGTTGCACGACCGGCCGCAATAATGATGTTTTCCTGGCAGGTTTTACCACCTCGGGAGACAGCATTTCGACCCCGGATGCTTACCAACCGGCTTTGGCAGGAGATTATGACGGTTTCCTTGTCAAATTCAACACAGACGGAGTGCGTCAATGGGGAACTTATTATGGCGGGGCGGATGGCGATGAGTTTCTTAAATGCAGTTACATTACCGATGATACCCTCTACCTGTCAGGATATACGTATTCGTCAACAGGTATTGCAACGCCTGACGGGTACCGGAACGTTTACTTTGGCGCTTGCGATGACATGCTCGTAAAATTCCTTGATTGCCTTCCCATTGCACCCGCCGGACCGATCACGGGCCCTGCCACCGTGCACCGGAACTCCGGCGGCATTCCCTATTCTATCCCGCCACTCGCCAATACCCTTGATTATACATGGATACTGCCACCCGGAGCCACCATCGCAAGCGGTGCAGGCACCAACAGCATCACCGTGAACTTCAGCGCAGTCGCCACATCCGGCAACATTTGGGTGAAAGGCAGGAACAAATGCAGCCCGGGAGATTCGGCTTCTTTGTTTGTCACACTGTTGCCGGAATTCTTTTCCGTCGGATTTATTTCCCCGGATACAACCTGCATCAACCACCCGGTCAACATCACTGATACTACGACCAGCGGAACGACCTACTACTGGAATTTTTGCTCCGGCAGTGCTAATAATGATCCAACGGGAATTAATATCGGCAATCCCGGAGGTCTGCTCAGCAATCCGACCCATATTACATTAGTCAAACAGCATGACAGTTGCTTTTCATTTGTCATTTGCCAGGGAACGGGTGTGATCCGTTATTACCACGGATCAACATTTAAGATTAACCCTCTCAGTTGGACCAATCTGGGTAACTTCGGAGGGTTGATCGGACCCAATGCGGAAGGGATCCAGGTAAAATCGGATAATGGCAACTGGTATGGCTTCGTGAACAGCAATACCACCATGATCCGCCTTGATTTTCGGAGTTCGCCCGGAAATATTCCTACGGCCACGAACATTGGTCCGTTCCCTTCTTTCAATATGGCTTATGGCCTGGTCATCACACAGGAAGGAACAAACTGGATCGGGCTTGTTACCTGTTCAACCGGTCAGAACCTGATCCGGTTGAATTTCGGGAATACGCTGGCAAATAATTCCCCGGTTGTGACTGATTTTGGCAGTTTAGGCGGTGTTCTGACAAGTCCTGAAGCGATCTGCCTTGATTCGGAAAACTCACTATGGTATGCATTGATCATGGCCGGGGGAAATACGCTTGCCCGGGTCAGCTTCGGAACATCGCTGCTAAATGCCCCGACAGGTGTCAATCTCGGCAATCCGGGCGGTTTTAACTCTCCGGGCGGTTTGACCTTGCTGCGTGACTGTGAGTCTACAACAGGTTACTGGACCAATTATCTTGTGAATGGCGAATTGGGCAAACTGACATTCCCTGCCGGCATTTCAGGAAACGTTACAGGGACTGTACTTGGTAATATCGGAGGACTTAATCAGCCGCATAGTTTCTCGGAGATATTCCGCCAGAATGATACTCTCTATGCCTACATTACCGACAGGGGCAGCGGAACATTAACCCGTCTTACATTTCTGCCCTGCAACAACGCTTCCGTTCCTTCTTCCACTTTATTCGACCCTCTTCCTTTTTCTTATAATCAACCTGGGACTTATAATATTCATTTGATTGTCAATGAAGGGTTACCGGTCCAGGGAACGACTTGCAAATCGATCGTTATCATGGATCCCCCAACGGTAAACCTGGGTCCCGATGACTCCATCTGTCCTGTTGGCAGTAGAATTCTTGATGCAGGTCCTGGCTTTAGCAGCTATCACTGGTCGAACGGGGCAACGACCCAGTCCGTTACGATTACAACTGCCGGCACTTATTGGGTGGATGCCATGAAGTGGGGATGCACGGCAACGGACACGATCCATATCACTCCGGCCCTGGGACCCGATATCACCATTGCCGGTAATATCAACGTGATCCAGGGGAATACGGAAACGTACACAACCCAACCTGGCATGACAGGGTACGTCTGGAGTTTCTCTTCCGGAGGAATCCTGGTGAGCGGCGGGACCGCGACCGACAACACGATCACTATCCAATGGAATACGATCGGAGCGCAATGGGTCAGCGTAAATTATACCTTTACAAACGGGTGTGCGGCGGCTGAGCCAACCCAACTGGAAGTGTACGTCGTTCCCACCGGTGAGTCAAGCGCTACGTGGTACTTCGGAAACCAGGCCGGCCTCAGGTTTAACAGCGACGGGTCAACGACTCCTGAACCAGGGTGTTACATGAATGCCAACGAGGGGTGCACGGTGGTTTCGGATACCGCCGGTATGATCATGTTTTATTCCGATGGCGTGAACGTTTGGAACAACAGCTCTTCAACACCGGTCTGCACGGATCTTCTGGGCGGTCAATCGTCCACTCAGGCAGCTCTCGGATTGCCCATTCCCGGGTCAAGCTGCCAGAGATTTTTAATCTTTACGACCAAAGGTGCTGAGGAAGCCCCGGAGGACCTGGGCGTGGCTTTGATCAATGTAACGGGGACCGCCCCGAATTACGTCGTAAGCGTTAGTGAGCCGCCGTTGTCCGTCGTGCAGCCGTCGGGAACTGTGACATTTGCGGAAAAGCTGACCGCTGCTTCGGATACATCCGGCGGGTACTGGGTTGTAGCGCACGATTATAAAGAAGGTTCAGGAGCGGCAAATACTTTCTATAAATATCATGTTACGGCGGCAGGATTTAGCAGCGTTACCACCACAGCCCAGGCTCAGGCTCAACTGGCGGCTGTCCAACAAACGCAGTCCGTCGGCTCAAATCATCAGAATACGAGTCCGCCGGATTATAATGCGCAGGGGCAGATGAAGTTCTCGAAGAATGGTCAGAGGCTCGGGCTTGTTTTAGCCGGCTCAAAGACCATTGACCTCTTCAGTTTTAACCCGGCAAGCGGAACTCTTACGATGCTCTCAACGATCAATGTAAGCGGTTCGAACGGCAATATGTACGGTTGCGAATTTTCTCCTGACGGGAACATGTTGTACACTTCAGAGGGTTTCGGCGTGTCAACCTTTACGGTCCGGAAGATTTACCAGTGGAATGTCAGCTCAGGAACATTAACCAGCCCGTATATTGTGGCATCCGGAACGAACCAGTATAGCAACCGGTACAAGTATAACGCTTTGCAGCTGGGGCCGAACAATAAGATTTATTGCTCTGAAGAGACGGGCATATCATTTCTTTCGGTCATCAATAATCCAAACATTGTGGGAAACTCCTGCGGGTGGAGTTCAATGACGGTCCCGATATCCGGCGTAAACACGCTGGGTTTACCGGACGTGAGGGGCAACGTCGGGTGCGACTGCGATCCTCTTGTTGTCAACCTGGGGAATGACGACACCATCTGTCCGGGAGGCAGCAAAATACTCAATGCAGGTCCCGGTTTCAGCAGCTATCACTGGTCGACCGGTGCGACAACCCAAACTATAACTGTGAATACTACCGGGACCTATTGGGTGGATGTCATGAAATGGGGATGCATGACCTCTGATACGGTTCATCTCACCCTCGTCCCGGCACCTGTTGTACACCTTGGCAATGACACGATGATCTGTGCCGAATCACAGATCACCTTTGATGCTGGTGCATGCAGTGGGTGTACTTATCAATGGATCAATCTGGTAACAGGACTTCCTGCCGGTTCAGGCCAGACACTTACTACAAACCAGGCAGGCATATATGCATGTATTGTGACCACTCCTTACGGATGTACCAGATCGGATACTATCCAACTTGCCACCAATACAACTCCATCAGTCACCAATGACCCGCTTTCCAAAACCATTTGTTCAGGGAACAACACGAATATATTCCTTGCCTCGATCCCTCCCGTCGCATCATTTTCCTGGACTGCGACAGGCTCCTCCCCTTTTGTTACCGGATACAGCCCCGGAAACGGAAACACTATTGAACAGGTACTGATCAATACCAATTCCTCCGCCGAGACAGTGACCTATGCAATAACTCCATATATTGACGATTGTATCGGGCCGACGGTTTATTATGTGGTTACCGTCAATCCGAGAAATACCGTCAATGTGTCGATATCGGCATCAAATACTACGGTCTGCGCCGGTACCCAGGTTACCTATACGGCTACCCCCACCAACGGCGGAACAAATCCATCTTATCAGTGGAAAGTCAATGGGATCAATGTGGGTACGAATAATCCAACATACACTTATACACCCGGAAACGGAGATGTAATAACCTGCATCCTGACTTCCAACGTGACCTGTCCAAGCGGCAATCCTGCCACCTCCAACCAGATTATCATGACGGTCAATCCGAATCTTCCGGTCAGCATAACGATAACCGCATCTGCAAACCCGGTCTGCTCCGGAATCGTGGTGACCTATACAGCGGCCACCATGTATGGTGGCCCTACGCCTTTTTACCAATGGAAGGTCAATGGTGTCAATGTCGGGACAAATTCATCCATGTACACTTACAATCCGGTATCCGGTGACCAGATCATATGCATCCTGACATCAAACATTGTCTGCCCCATCGGAAACCCTGCAACATCCAATATCATCACCATGAATGTTGCCACTTCCCCGGT
>CAIYUC010000234.1 GCA_903929315.1 uncultured Bacteroidales bacterium | reverse complement strand
CCTTATGTTACCGTTTATGGAAATAATTTTGTATCATTATTTGTTTATATCTTAGAATTCACAATGGCTTTTGGCTTCCCCCTCTCTTTCTTCAAGAGAGGGGGATTAAGGGGGTGAGTTTTTAGGCTACCTAAGAAACAGCCCGAAGTTTTTTATCCAATTCAAGAATCTGCGGGATCAGCATCAACGTCCCGTCATTGCTGATAACCCAATCTGACCGGTCGGCTTTCTCCTCATCCGTCAACTGGAATTGCATGCGTTTCAGAATTTCCTCCCTGGTCGTTCCATCCCGTTCAATAACACGCTGGATGGCAATTTCTTTTGGACAGGATACATGGATTATTTTGTCAAAATCCTTTTCAACGCCACTTTCAAAGATGATCGCTGCTTCATGAATAACATAAATGCTTTCTTTTTTCGACTTGCACCATTCCCTGAAATCTTCTATTACCAATGGGTGAAGAATATCTGTCAATTGTGAAAGCTCATGGGAATCAGCGAAAACGATCGTTCCCAATGCCTTTCTGTCAACCTCACCTGTTTGTGTTACGAATCCTTCTCCGAATGTATTCTTGATTTTTTCAATTACGGCAGGATCAAGTAGTAATCGCCTGGATTCTTCATCCGCATGGTAAACCGGGATTTGCAGTATGCTAAAAACCTGCGAGACCGTCGTTTTTCCACTTCCGATATTACCGGTAAGTCCAATTTTGATCATGTCCGTTTTTTCTTTTCCGGTTTATTTTTGACTTTCAGAAGACTATCACGGTTGAAAATAGCAGTATCGGAAAGCTTAACATCCGCGTTATCCATGTGCTTCGGATCGGTGACAATAATTTTCTGCAACGGAATTCTCTCAAAGTTGAAAAAAAGAGTATCAGGGAAAGTGGAAACTACCTCATGATTGATGTTTGCCTGATTGGCAATATCTTTACCAATCATTTGAGTCAGAAGGTAACCTGTAAGAAAGTGACCATCCGGTTTGACTTTAATACCGTTAAGGGGAATATCGGCAATCTGATCACGGGGTATGATGTATCGTTCGGAAAAAAGATCAAATCCCTGAACTTTCATTTTCAAGATCAGGGTATTATCGGAATAACGGACAAGATGAAGGTTTTCAGGAATCTGGGTAAACGTTAAACGATATCCGATCGTGTAATAATAATCTTTGGAAAGCTTGACCAGTAACCATAAGAACATGGATATAAAAAGGCAAATCAGGAAAATAACAAGTTGAGTCCGTAATTTTTCAACTTTTTTTTTTCTGGCATTTTGTATCAGATCAATGAAATCGGGTTTCAAATCAAAATTCTTTGCGAACCGGCAGTTTATTTGGCTTCTATGGTTTGAGTATTGTCGATGGCAATGGCTGATTTTTCAACCCGTAATCTCACCTGGTCTTCAACTTCAATAGTTACAGTTGTGTCCTGCATTTCAACAATCCTGCCATGAATTCCACCGATGGTGATGATCTTCTGTCCTTTTTGCAAAGATTCCCTGAATTTTTTTTGATCCTTTGAGCGCTTCATTTGCGGACGGATGAAGAATAAATAAAACACAGCAACAATCAGAAGTAATGGAAGAAATGAATACCAACCGCTTGAGGTTCCGCTCGCACCGCCCTGCGGAGCCATTAATAAGATGTTTAATAAGTTCATGTTTGAAGATTTTAAATTACGAATTACGAAATAAATATTTAACTAACTATTCACTTTTAATTATTCATCCTTCACTCTTCACTATTTCTCTCCCCCCGGGCTTACCACCTGCGCTTTGATCCGGATCGGGGTCGTATTCGGTTGAGTATTGGCAACAACAGCAATATTTTTTGTCTGGTAACCGCGTTTACCTGAGCTGTTAAAAGATACCTTGATAAATCCATCCATTCCGGGTTGTATCGGGGTTTTGGGAAAGGAAGGAACGGTACACCCGCAAGATGTTGTCACATCGGCTATAATCAGATCCGTTTTTCCCGTATTTTTAAATTTGAAATTAAAGGAAACCGTTTCACCCTCTATGATCTTGCCAAAATCATGAACCTCATCCTCGAATTTTATCACAGGCAGCTTACCTAAATCCCCTTTACCGCTTGCAGTATTTGGGTTTTCTACCACGTCGGTAGAAAGCATCTCACCATTCTTGCCCTTATTCCGGCATGCGGTAAAAAATACAACGAGGATGCAGGCAATCAGGAATGGAAAGATCTTTTTAGGCATAATTTTCTGAAGTATTAAAGAATTTGCAAAATTACACATTTCAATCTAATAATAAGTATCATATCTTTTTCGGTCGAAATTCAGAAGGGATTACTATATATTTGTATTTTCGTCAAAAAAAACTCCGATGCCCGCTTTAAAAATCCGGAAAATTGTACTGTTTGGCGCAGGAAACCTGGCTACAAATCTGGCTTTAGCTTTAAAGAAAGAAGGATTTGACATCCTTCAGGTTTATAACAGGACTGAGGACCGAGGGAAAAAGCTGGCGAAAAAAGTTGATGCAACATCCATCAATGATTTATCCAAACTGAATCCTGAAGCCGATCTGTATATCATTTCCATAAGTGATTCTGCAATTAAAAGTATTGCTGAAAAAGTTCATTTAAAGGATAAGCTGATCATCCATACATCCGGGTCGATGGATATGGATATTCTTCAAAGATCTTCATCGAATTATGGCGTCTTTCATAGCCCCCAGACCTTCTCAAAAAGTAAACCTGTTAGTTTTCGTAATCTTCATATTGATATCCAGGCAAATAATAAACGAAGCGAGGAGGCATTGGTCGAATTTGCCGGGATCCTTTGTAATAATGTTCATGTGGTGAATTCTGAACAAAGAAAGATCATACATATAGCAGCGGTTTTTGCAGGAAATTTTACGAATTTTATGTATTCTATCGCCGAAGATATTTTGACCGGTAACGATTTACCCTTTGACCTGATGCATCCGATCATCAAAAAAACATCGGAGAATTCAAAATACAAAGACCCTTTCAAGCGCCAGACAGGTCCCGCTGTGCGCGAGGATTATGAAGTATTAGCCAACCATAGGAAAGTACTTGCAAAATATCCACAGTATAGGGCTATTTATGATTTGATTTCGAAAAATATAATAAAACATAAAAAATTACATGAGTAATTATAAAGAACTTCTGAAGAATATAAACACTTTTATTTTCGATTATGATGGTGTTCTTACCGATGGAAGTGTGATTACCCCGAATAGTGGCGAAGCATACAGGGTATCCAACGTAAAGGATGGGTATGCTTTGCAGCTGGCAATAAAGAAAGGCTATAATGTGGCAATCATTTCCGGTTCAAAGGGAAATGGAATGATGCACCGGTTGAAATCCCTCCAAATCACTGACATCTTCCTCGGGGTTGAGAATAAGTTGGAAATATATAATGATTACCTGAAGAATAAGTCCCTGGAATCTTCCAATGTATTATTCATGGGTGATGATATCCCTGATTATGAAATTATGACCAAGGCCGGTTTACCAACCTGTCCTTCCGATGCCGCAGAAGAGATCAAGAATGTGGCGAAATATATTTCTCATTCTAGCGGAGGAAAAGGCTGTGCCCGTGATGTTATCGAACAGGTAATGAAAATACAGGGGAAATGGATGAATGATGATGCTTATCATTGGTAATGTGAGGTACCCGGTATCTATGAAAAAAATTGTCCCCTTTTTATTGGCAACAGCCAGATTAATTCGTTTACCTAATATCCTGATCATTATTCTTACCCAGTTTTTACTTCGATATGGCATTCTGAAGACATTTTTGTTCTCCGGTGATGGATCCAGGATGTCAGGTCTTTTGGATTTTTCATTGCTGGTTTTAACAACGGTACTTATTGCAATCGGAGGATATATTATCAATGATTATTTCGATATCCGGATCGATCATATTAACCGACCGGATAAACTGGTGATAGATAAGTTAGTCTCATCGCGTACAGCCATTGTCCTTCATCTTATAATAACCACAATTGCTGTCCTGGTTGGCTTTTTCCTTGCATTCCATATCCGATCCATGAGCTTCGGATTTATTTTTCCCTCTGTTGCGGTTCTTCTCTGGTTATATTCAGCGAGATATAAAAAATCCTTGCTATGGGGCAATCTTATCGTGGCATTTCTCTCTGCATTGGTCATTTTTATTCTCTGGCTTTTTGAATTTCTCAATCTTCGTCTTGACCCTACAAATTTTTCTGCCGTACTCAGTAATTTCAAATCTGTCAATCAATTTTTCATTGCATACGGATTGTTTGCTTTCCTTACTACCTTTTTCCGTGAAATTATAAAGGATGTGGAAGATCTTGACGGTGATAAAGAATATTTATGCAAAACAATCCCGCTAACAATCGGTATCAGGAAAACAAAATATATCATTGCAGCTCTCATTCTTGTCACGATCCTCCTTCTGATTTATGGACAGATTGTGGTTTACAGAATGGACATGACAATTGTGTTCTGGTATCTCTTATTTGTTGTTCAGATCCCATTCATCTTCCTTATTTATAAGCTGTCGGTAGCCAACAACAAGGAAGATTATCATTATCTGAGTAATTTATCGAAATTGATAATGCTTGCGGGTATCCTATCCATGCAATTAATAGCAATAAGTATATAATAACCCCATGATAAATCACAGACTTCAAAAGTATCGTCTGATACTCGCTTCTCAATCTCCCCGTCGACAGTATCTTTTAAAAGAACTGGGTCTTGATTTTGAGATCATCCCTACAAAGGTGAAGGAAAATTATCCGGGAACCCTTGCCCCTCATGAAATTGCTGTTTACCTCGCTGAACGTAAAGCAAGCAGTTTTGACAGTGTCCGCATGGATCCCAAGGCATTGATCATTGCTGCCGATACAATCGTGTGCATCCAGAATGAGATTCTCGGGAAACCAGCCAACTATCAGGAAGCTGTTTCTATGCTCAGGAAACTTTCAGGGAAGAAACATGATGTGATCACAGCGGTTTGCCTGAAATCAAAAAATAAGCAAAAGACATTCCATGTGACATCCTCTGTCTATTTTAAAGAGCTGACAATGGAAGAAATCGATTATTATATCGAAAATTTCCAGCCTTTTGATAAAGCAGGAGGATATGGTGTACAGGAATGGATAGGATATATAGGGATCTCAAAGATCGAAGGCTCCTTCTTCAATGTGATGGGTTTGCCTGTCAAAGAACTTTATGAACAGCTCCTTAGGTTCTGAAAATTCCCGAAAAACTGTTACTTTTGCATACTTTTTTGGGATTTACCTCCCGACTTCATCCGACCCTCCAAATGAAACGCAAACCTGTGATATTTGTCACCAACGACGATGGGCTTCATGCACCCGGATTGAGGAAACTGATCGAAATAATGCGATCCTTGGGAACGGTTGTCGTTGTTGCCCCGGATAAACCGCAATCCGGAACTGCACATGGGATTACGATCAATGTACCCCTGCGATTGAAAACAATAGTGAAAGAACCCGGTTATGAAGAATACAGTTGTAATGGAACACCTGTCGATTGTGTTAAACTCGGGTTCAGGGTTGTTTTGAAAGTTCGCCCGGATATGCTGGTTTCGGGCGTTAATCATGGCTCCAATGCATCCATCAATATTATTTATTCCGGAACTATGGCAGGAGTGTTGGAAGGAGCGATGGCCGGTATACCTTCTATAGGTTTCTCAATTCTCAATTACTCACATGATGTCAATCTGGAACCCTGTGCAAAATACATAAAGCAGATTTCAGAGAATGTGTTGAATCTTGGGTTACCTGCAGGAGTATGTCTGAATGTTAATATTCCTTATGCACCAGAGTCAGCTATCCAGGGGATCCATATTTGCAAACAGGCAGGCGGTACATGGCAGGAGGATTTTGATGAAAGAATCGATCCCGGCGGAAGAAAGTATTACTGGTTAAAAGGAATATTCGTTAAAATCGATGATGCACAGGATACGGATGAATATGCACTTGAGCATAACTTTATTTCAATCGTTCCGGTACAGTTTGACTTCACAGCTCAGCAAGCAATAGCTCTTTTAAAAACATGGCCTTTGAATGTTTAAAAAAAATTCATATTTATTCGGGATATTGCTGGGAATAGTTCTTCCGGTTCTCCTTTTCGGGGTCCTTTATGGATTAAACACCATGACAGGTATTTTTTTCCACGGTACTATCATGTTGTCCATAAAGAAAATGATGTTTGTCAGTACTGCTTTGAATATCCTCCCCATACGTTATTATATTCTCCACAAGGAAGTGGAAAATACAGGGAAAGGAATCCTTATTATAACCCTCATTTTAATAATCATTGTGACGGTGGTCCTGAAATGAAATATTACATTATTGCCGGAGAAGCTTCCGGTGATCTGCATGCTTCCAACTTAATGAGAGAGCTGAAAAAGCTCGATCATGAAGCAATATTTCGTTGCTGGGGCGGCGATTTAATGGAAAAAGAAGGGGCGCAGCTGATCCGCCATTACCGGGATCTTGCTTTTATGGGTTTTCTGGAAGTAGTTTCAAATCTTGGTGCCATTCTGAATAACATCCGGTTCTGCAAAAAAGATATTCTTGCTTTTCATCCCGATGTGCTCATTTTGGTGGATTATCCGGGGTTTAACCTGAGAATTGCCAGGTTTGCCAGGACCAAAAAAATAAGGGTATTTTATTATATTTCACCACAGCTCTGGGCATGGCGTCCGTCACGGGTTAAGATCATCAAAGAAAACGTTGACCGGATGTTCGTGATTCTCCCATTTGAAAAGGAATTCTATCAAAAATTTAATTATGAGGTAGATTGGGTCGGGCACCCTTTACTTGATGTTATTAATGAAGATCTTCAAATCCCGGATAAAAAGGTCTTTCTTGAAAAAACCCGTCTGACAAACAGTCCGTTAATTGCCTTGCTTCCGGGAAGCAGGAAACAGGAAATTCAAAACATACTCAGGATCATGGTTTCCATACTGCCGGATTTCAAACAATACCAATTCGTGATTGCAGGGGCATCTTCGCTCAAAGAAGATTTTTACAGGAAAGCATGTCCGGATAAAAACGTAAAGATCTTATTTAACCAGACCTACGATCTGCTTAAACATTCCGATGCTGCAATTGTTACTTCCGGTACTGCTACCCTTGAAACATCGTTGATCGGGACACCCCAGGTAGTTTGTTATAAGGGGTATAGGCTTTCCTATATGATTGCCCGTAAAATTGTGAAAGTACCTTACATATCTCTTGTGAATCTGATCATGCAGAGAGAATCGGTGAAAGAACTCATCCAGGACCAGCTGACAGAAAGAAATCTTACGTCTGAATTGAAAAAGATCCTGGAAGCTCCGGCAAACCGGGACAGGATAATTCAGGAATACCGGGAGCTGAAAGAAAAACTGGGAGGGAAAGGAGCATCTGCCCGAACAGCCAGACTAATGATACAATATTTGAAAAATATTGAAGTTTAAATATTGAGATTGCTCCGAAAAATGAACCTTTTGGACTAAAGTCCTATAAATAATTGGATATCAATTACCCCGGCCTTAAAGCCGGGGTAAGGCAAATCACTGAAATGTAGGGCTTTAGCCCAAAACATTTAAGGATAAATACTTTTTAGAGTGGGTTTAATATTATATATACTGTTTTAAAATAAATAGCAATTATGAAAATCTTTAGAATTTTTACATTGGTAATTTTATCCTGCTTCACTATTCTCGTTTGTGCCCAGACAGGGGTTAACAATCAGAAAAAAACAGATCAGCCTAAAACAAATTCTTCCGGGAATGCACAGAAACCGGGTCAATCCCAGGTTAAAAAGGGATCACCCGGGAAAAAGAATCCACAGAATTCTCCCGATAAGGCAATGAAAAATTTCACCAAAGGGGAATTAAATAAAGCAGTTTCCCCCGCAAAAGTAATTACCGATCCGAATGAGAAAAAAGCGACTGAACTGTCATCTTCCGGATCTGTCAAGGGGAGGCAAGGTGATTATAAGGGTGCTATTGAAGATTATACCCAGGCCCTGAATCTTTTCAAAAGTAGCAATACTTATATGAAACGCGGGTACACCTATATCCTTTTGGAAAATTACCCGGCAGCCATAAATGATTTGAATGAAGCATTGCGCCTTGAACCGGGCTCCTCTAAAGTGTTATTATCACGGGGTGTTTGCAGGTTTGAGATGCAGGACTTTAAAGGAGCCGGGGAAGATCTGAAAGCATCCCTGAATAAAGACAGTACCAATGCGATAGCTTTCAATTATATGGCAGGAGTATGCTTCATGAGTAAGGATTTTAAAGGAGCGCTGGATAACTATAGCCAGGTCATTAAACAATTACCGACATTCCCTGATGTTTATTCGAACCGCGGGATGATGCGGCATTACCTTGGCGACCTGAAGGGCGCCATTGAAGATTACAACATCGCGTTGAAACAAAATCCGGATAATTCCAGTGCTTACAATAACCGGGGCGCGGCCAAACTTGGACTTAACCAGAATAAGGAAGCGCTGGAAGATTTTAATACCGCCATAAAACTTAAAGATGATTACAGCGATGCTTATAATAACCGGGGAAAAGCGAAGATGAACCTTGGCGATAAAACCGGCGCCTGCGAGGATTGGCATAAATCCTATTACCTCGGACTGGAAGATTCGATGCAGCTTATCATAAAATACTGTAAATAATTCCGGAGATAGAATGCAGGATTTCGATACCACGATCTATTGCACATCGAATCGATCCTTCGTAAAAGTACTATTCCCTCGAATCCTATTTATCTTATTTTTTTATTGTCATTTTAATATTGCTTTTTCTCAAAAAACGGTGAAGGAATATGTGCAGGAGGGGATCGAAAAAGCAAAGTTGGGAGACTTTCCAGCTGCTATCGTTGATTTCAACAAAGGTATAGCGCTTGATTCCACGAAGGCAGAACCGTATTTTAACCGGGGTCTTGTGAAAAGCGGGATGAAAGATTACTTTGGAGCTATCAGGGATTTTACAAAAGTCATTGAGTTGAAACCGTACTATGCGGATCCCTATTACAACAGGGCGCTTGCAAAAGATTATCTGAAGGATTATATGGGCGCTGTTTATGATTATACAAAAGCCACGTCTTTAAAAATGGATTTTGCAGATGCTTATTTTAATATGGGTTTGGTCAAATTCGATTTGGGTGATTTTAAAGACGCGATGGAAGATTTTACCCGTGGGCTTCAATACAAGCCGGATTATGCTGAAGGTTATTATAACCGCGGATTAGCCAGATTCAATCTGAAGGATTTTCCGGGGTCGGTTGCGGATTTTAACCAGGCCATTAAACTTGATACTACTCAACCCGAATATTATGCAAGCCGGGGTGCGACAAAAGCAGCTACGGGATTATTTGAAGATGCAATTATTGATTTTGATATAGCGATCCGGATGCAATCTGGTAATATAAATCCTTACCTGAATAAAGGCCTGGCAGAACTTTATGAGAAGAATTATGATCAGGCAGTTGAAGTTTATTCCAAAGCCATCGGGATCGATTCTACAAATAGTGAAGCCTTTGCAAACCGCGGTGTTGCCTGGCAATACCTAGGAAAACTGAGCGCTGCCTGTGAGGATTGGAACAAAGCTTTGTCCCTCGGATCCGAAAAAGTAAAAACCTATCTCGAAAAATTTTGTTCTCCCTGATATATTACCTTTTGATTTTATGCCGATTAATGTTAACCGGTATTAAATCATCAGGTAAAAATGAATCCCTGGAGACAATTTCCTTTAATAAGATTGATATTCCTCTTTATTGCCGGAATATGTACAGGTTTTTATTTTCCTGAAACCAGTTTTTTTATCCTTACAGGATTATCCCTCTTTTTTTGTGCTTACCTCCAGATGGTGATCTTTTCAAAACGTTTGATTTCATTTAACATCAGATGGTTGCCGGGTATTATCATATCCTTCCTGATGATGGGTCTTTCTTATCAGATTACGGTTAACAAGGGTGATATAAACCATTGGAATTATGCCGGTAACATCACTTCAGGTAAGGCCTTTTATATAGCTGACATTGCGGAACCCGTGACCCAGAAACCGGGAACTGCAAAAGCGATACTCAGAATTGAAGCAGTCAGGATGAAGGACAAATGGTTAAAAGCAACAGGGAAGATATTGGTGTATTTTCAAAAAGATGATAAGACCAAAAACCTGGATTATGGTGATCGCGTTCTTTTCTATGCTGCGGTAAAGGAACCACCTGGGCCAACCAACCCTTATTCTTATGATTACAGGCGTTTCCTTAAAACTATGGGGATTTCAATTCAAGCCTACGTTAAAACCGGTCAATGGGAAATAATCAGCAGAAATGAACAAAATCCGTTGATCGCATTGGCATTGTCATTCCGTAAAAGCCTGCTTGACATCTTCAGGAACAACAAGATGGAAGGAAGGGAATTTGCAGTTGGCGCTGCGCTTCTCTTAGGGTATGTCGATGAAATTGATCCCCGGCTTATAAAAGATTATTCGGCAACCGGAGCCATGCATATTCTTTCAGTATCAGGAATGCATGTCGGGATCATCTTTGTCGTGCTGGAAAAACTTTTGGCATTTTTAAGGAGGTTCAAATATGGTATTACGATTAAAACAATCCTTATCATTCTTTTCATCTGGTTTTATGCAATGCTCACAGGACTTTCGTCTGCTGTGCTTAGAGCAGCTGCAATGCTCAGCCTCGTCACCATCGGGAACTCCATTCAGAGAAGCCCGGATATATTGAATACTCTCGCAGCTTCCCTCCTTCTTCTTCTGATCTGGAATCCGTGTTACATGATGGATGTCGGATTTCAGCTTTCTTACATGGCAGTGGGAGGGATCATTCTGCTGAACAAATCTTTCTACAATCTATTCCAGCCTTCCAATTGGTTCATCGATCAGATTTGGGCCATCATGGCAGTCTCATTGTCGGCACAAATCGCCACATTTCCGCTGAGTCTCTATTATTTTCACCAGTTTCCGAATTATTTCATGATCACCAATATCATCGTCGTTCCGCTGTCGAGCCTGATCATCTATATCGGAATCCTCCTCCTGTTTTTTGGATCTGTTCCTTTCATTTCCTTTTACGTTGCAAAGATCCTGATCTTCCTGATCGGATCCTTGAATGGCTCGATTCATTTTATCGAAGAACTTCCTTTTTCAACCATGAAAGGAATTGTTATCAGTGAATGGGAATTAATACTATTGTATCTGTTTTTTATCGGAATGATCCTTTTCTTTAATTCAAAAAGAAAAGCGTTCCTGATTTTATCTCTTACCATTTTAATTGTGCTATCCGGTTCCTGGGTGATGAAAAAAATTGTCCGGCTGGAGCGGAAAAAGCTTATTGTATATCACCTCCAGCAAGGATCGGCATTTGAATTTATCGACCAGGGTAAAAGTATTCTTGCAGGGAATCAAATTTTTGCATTAAATGATTTTTCTGCTGATATTATTCAGAATACCCGGATAGTATTAGGTTATAAAGAAAAATTAAAACTATTGATCCATCCTATGGTTAGAAATCCAAAGCCGGTAGTTTCCGGAATATTTTATAAAAAAGGAAACTTTATTCAATTCAATGGGAAGAAGATTGCGATAATCAATTCCAATCAGTTACCGGATGCAGTTTCTTCAAAGTTAAAGTTGGATCTTTTGATCATAACGGGGAGTCCAAAGATAAAAATCGCTGATCTCCTGAAAGTATTCACCTTCAGGGAAGTTGTTATCGATGCCACAAATCCTGCATGGAAGATCCGGGACTGGATAAAAGAGGCAGAAACAATGGGAATCAGGTACTATTCACTATCCGGATCGGGCGCTTTTGTCATGGATTTTTGAAAGGGTTTTGCATTATAGGAAAATCTCCCCTTGAGGATGAAGCCGTTTATCACCTTTTCTCATTGCCCAATTTCCTTAATGCAATGCAACGGTTGTTATATGCATCTGTATATTTCGGGTCAATCCCGATCGCCCTGGAGTAATCGGCTTCTGCCTTGTCCCATTGCCCAAGGTTATCGTAGGCAACAGCACGGTTGTAATAGGCTGAGGCATATTTCGGGTCAATCCCGATCGCCCTGGAGTAATCGGCTATTGCCTTATCCCACTGTCCAAGGGTACCGTAATCAATGCCACGGTTGTAATATGCATATGTATATTTTGGGTCAATCTCAATCACCCTGGAGTAATCGGCTATCGATTTGTCCCACTGTCCTAGATTCCAATAATCAATGCCACGGTTGTAATAAGCTATGGCATATTTAGGGTCAATCCCGATCGCCTTGGAGTAATCGGATATTGCCTTGTCCCTATTCCCAAGGTTACTGTACGCAACGCCACGGTTGTAATACGCATCTATATATTTAGGGTCAATCTCGATCGCCTTGGAGCAATCGGCTATCGATTTGTCCCACTGTCCAAGGTTCGCATAATTAATGCCACGGTTGGAATAGGATTTGGCATATTTCGGATTAATCCCGATCGCCCTGGAGTAATCGGCTATCGATTTATCCCATTGCCCAAGGTTCCCGTAAGCAACGCCACGGTTAATAATGGGCCCAGCTTTATTTGGAGATTTCGATACATTGTCACTCCACAATGTCAGATTATCCTTCCAGACTTTATTCCTTTCATAGGTCAGGACGGAATTTGATCCTATAATGATCACAAAAATAGAAATTGCAAAATATTTATATTTATCCCAGAGCAAAATGTATATGCCCGAGCTAAGGATCAGAAAAAATCCAAATGAAGGGAGGTAGGTACGGTGTTCGAAAATCACATCACCTATAGGAATGAAGCTTGATTCGATCGATAATGTGAGAAAGAACCAGAAAATGCCAAAAGAAATGATCCTGTATCTTTTAAAAAAGAATATAGCCAGAATAACCAATGATAAAAGTAAGAGGAAGCTTAGAAGTGTTCTTATAGCGAAAAAATTATTTGAGATCGGAAAATCATAGTCTACATTCTGATTTATTGGAAGGAATAAAAGCTGGATATATTTGACAATGACGCTGAACTGGGTGAAAAGATAATTAAGCGGGGTTATAGTATAAGCATTGCCGTTGGATGGAGGGATTGGTTTAAAAATGGTTAATGAAAACATTAAGGGTATGATAATGATTACACTTAGAAATGATGCCATTAACAGGATAACACGATAATCCTTAAAATTTATTGAAAGTTTCTTTGTCCGTAAAAAGAATATTTCAAAGAGCACGATGGCAAATGGAAGTGTGAAGGCGTTTTCTTTTGTAAGCATAGCCAACACGGCAGAGAGTAATGAACCGGCAAACAAAAGGCTTTTAGATTTAATGCCTGTGTCAGAAAGTCGGGCCGTTACATACAAGGCCAGTGCAAGTAAATAGAACATGGTTACCATGGAGGTAAACCGTTGGACAATATAGGTGACAGATTGAGTGGCAAGTGGGTGTGAAACAAATAGTAAAGCCGTAAAGAAAGCAATAACTTTTTTTTGCCTGATGATCGGATTATCTTTCAAGGCGGGGGAAGAAAAGATCAGAAGTGTGAGCCACCAGACAAGGCAGGCATTGATGAGATGGATCATCAGGTTAACAAGATGGTAGTACCGGACATCAAGTTGGTTAAAATGATAATTGAGTGCAAAGGTGAATATACCGATAGGACGGGTAGGATAGTAGTTCCACCAGGTTTTCACATCCGCTAAATTCCGGATGTTGGTATTATCAATAATACGGGGCACATCGTCGAAATGGAATGAACAGTTAAAGGAGTTGGAATAAATGATGATCCCCAGCAGGATGATGATAACCAACCCAACCAGGTCAGAATATTTGTTTTTTTTAACCTGTTTTTTCGGTTTCTGATATTGCTTAGGATGATCCTTTTTCAGAGGTCTCTTTTTCAATAGTTCTTTCTTCAATCTACAAGTTTGATCGGTTTATCATCTTTTTTCACTGCCCAATTTCCTTATAGCAATGCCACGTTTGATATAGGCATCTGCATATTTTGGATTAAATTCGATCGCCCTGGAGTAATCGGCTTTTGCCTTGTCCCACTGCCCAAGATTATCGTATGCAACAGCACGGTTGTAAAAGGCTGTGGCATATTTCGGGTCAATCCCGATCGCTTTGGAGTAATCGGCAATTGCCTTGTCCAACTGCCCAAGATTACCGTAGGCGGCGCCACGATTGGAATAAGCCTGAACGTATGACGGGTCAATTTCGATCGTCATGGAACAATCTGCTATCACCATGTTCCACTGTCCGAGATTTGCATAAACAATTCCGCGATTATAATAAGCCTGGGCGAATTTAGGATCGATCCTTATCGCCTCCGAGCAATCTGTCATCGCCTTATTCCATTGTCCGAGGTTCGCGTAAGCTATGCCACGGTTAGAGTATGCTTTGGCAAAACCGGAGTCGATCCCGATCGCATTTGAATAATCTGCAATTGCTTTATCAAATTGTCCGAGATTCTCGTAAGCATCGCCACGGTTAAAATAGGCCATAAAATATTTCGGATCAATCCCGATCGCCATGGAGTATTCGTCTATTGCCTTGTCCCACTGCCCAAGGTTACTATAGGCAACGCCACGGTTGGAATAGGCAACTGTAGATTTCGGGTCAATCTCAATCGCCTTCGAGTAATCGGCCATTGCCTTGCCCCCCTGCCCAAGTTTACCGTAGGCAACGCCACGGTTGTACCAGGCCAGGGTATAATTCGGGTCAATCCCGATCACCTCGGAGTAATCGGCTATTGCCTTGTCCAACTGGCCAAGGTTATCGTAAGCAATGCCACGGTTGTAATAAGCTATGGCATATTTCGGATTAATCCCGATCGCCTTCGAGTAATCGGCTATCGATTTGTCCCATTGTCCAAGCTTCCCGTAAGCAAAGCCACGGTTATTATAGGCATCTGAATATTCCGGGTTAATCCCGATCGCTTTGGAGTAATCGACTATTGCCTTGTTCCACTCGCCAAGGTTGCCGTAAGCATAGCCACGGTTAACAATTGGCCTGGCTTTATCCGGAGATTTTACTATATTGTCATTCCACAATGTCAGATTATCCTTCCATACTTTATTCCTTTCATAGGTCAGGACGGAATTTGATACTATAATGATCACAAAAATAGAAATTGCAAAATATTTATATTTATCCCAGAGCAAAACATATATGCCCGAGGTAAGGATCAGAAAAAAACCAAATGAAGGGAGATAGGTCCGGTGTTCGAAAATCACATCACTTATCGGAAAAAAGCTCGATTCGATCGATAATGTAATAAAAAACCAAAAAATGCCAAAAGAAATAATTCTGTATTTTTTAAAAAGGAATATGGCCAGAATGATCAACGATAAAAGTATCAGGAAGCCTAGTATGGTTCTTGTCCCGAAAAAATCATTTGAGACCGGAAAATCATAGTCAACATTCTGATTTATTGGTAGGAACAAAAGCTGGATATATTTGACAATGACACTGAACTGGGTAAAAAGATAATTAAGTGAGGTTACAGTATAAGCATTGCCCTGGGTTGGAGGGATTGGTTTGAAAATGCCAGATAAAAATGTTAAAGGTATGATAATGATTATACTCAGAAATGCTGCCATTAATAGGATAACGCGATAATCCTTAAAATATATTGAAAGTTTCTTTGTCCGTAAAAAGAATATTTCAAAGAGCATAATTGCAAACGGAAGCGTGAAGGCATTTTCTTTTGTAAGCATAGCCAGCATGGCAGAGAGTAATGAACCTGCAAACAAAAGGCTTTTGGATTTAATGCCTTTGTTTGAAAGCCGGGCTGACAAATATAGGGCCAGGGCAAGGATGTAGAACATAGTTACCATGGAGGCCAGCCGCTGGACGATATAGGTTACGGATTCGGTGGCCAGAGGATGTGAAACAAAAAGTAAAGCTGTCAGTAAGGCTAAAACATTTTTGTGTTTGATGATTGGATGATCTTTCAGGGCAGGGGAAGAAAAGATCAGTAAGGTAAGCCACCAGACCAGGCAGGCATTGATAAGATGGATGACCAGGTTTACAAGATGCCAATCCCAGACATTAAGCTGGCTGAAATGATAATTCAGTGCAAAGGTGAATATACCGAAAGGACGGGTAGGGTAGAAGTTCCCCCAGGCTTTCACATCGGCTAAATTCCGGATGCTCATATTCTCAACAATATTGTGAAAATCGTCAAAATGGAATGAACATCTAAAAGAATTGGAATAAATGAGGATGCCAAGCAGGATGATAATGGCCAACCCAACCAGGTCAGTATATCTGTTTCGTTTAACCTGTTTTTTCGGTTTCTGATATTGCTTAGGATGATCTCTTTTCGGTAGTCCCGTTTTTATTTGTTCTTTCTTCACTAAAAAAAATTAATGTATAAATAAAACTTATCAGTTCACCAATTTACCAGTTATCCTCTACTGACTCTTACTGCTTTTTAATTTTCTGTAGGCAACGTCACGATCGGAATATGCTTTAGAATAAGTCGGGTCAATCCCGATCGCCTTGGAGTAATCGGCTATTGCCTTGTCCCACTGTCCAAGGTTCCCGTAAACAACGCCACGGTTGGAATACGCAAGTGCATAATTCGGGTCAATCCCGATCGCCCTGGAGTAATCGGTTATTGCCTTGTCCCACTGCCCAAGGTTACTGTAGGCAACTCCACGGTTGATATATGCATCTGCATATTTTGGGTCAATCTCGATCGCCATGGAGTAATCAGTTATCGCCTTGTCCCACAGCCCAAAGTTCCCGTAAGCAAAGCCACGGTTGTTATATGCATCTGTATATTTTGGGTCAATCCCGATCGCCCTTGTGTAATCTGCTATTGCCTTGTCCAACTGTTTAAGGTTCCCGTAAGCAAAGCCACGATTATAATACGCATCTGTATATTTTGGGTCAATCCCGATCGTCTTGGAGTAATCGGCTATTGCCTTGTCCCACTGTCCAAGGTTCCCGTAAGCAACGCCACGGTTGTAATAAGCTATGGTATATTTCGGATTAATCCCGATCGCCCTGGAGTAATCGGCTATCGATTTGTCCCATTGTCCAAGGTTCCCGTAAGCAAAGCCACGGCTGTTATATGCATCTGAATATTCCGGGTAAATCCCGATCCCCCTGGAGTAATCGGCTATTGCCTTGTTCCACTTGCCAAGCTTCCCATAAGCATAACCACGGTTATAAAGTGGCCTGGCTTTACCCGGAGATTTTGATACATTGTCACTCCACAATGTCAGATTATCCTTCCAGACTTTATTCCTTTCATAGGTCAGAACGGAATTTGATCCTATTATGATCATTAAAATAGAAATTGCAAGGTATTTATATCTGTTCCAGAGCAATACATATATGCCTGAGCTAAGTATCAGAAAAAAACCAAAAGACGGGAGGTAGGTACGGTGTTCGAAAATCACATCACTTATAGGAATGAAGCTCGATTCGATTGATAATGTGAGAAAAAACCAGAAAATACCAAATGAAATGATCCTGTATCTTTTAAAAAAGAAGATAGCCAGAAAGATCAATGATAAAAGTACCAGGAAGCTAAGCAGAGTTCTTATCCCGAAAAAATTATTTGAGACCGGAAAATCATAGTCTACATTCTGATTTATTGGCAGGAACAAAAGCTGGATATATTTTAGGATGACACTGAACTGGGTGAAAAGATAATTAAACGAGGTTCCGGTATAAGCATTCTCCCAATATCCTGGAGGGATGGGTTTGAAAATGCTAAATGAGAACT
>CAIYUC010000233.1 GCA_903929315.1 uncultured Bacteroidales bacterium | reverse complement strand
TTTGCGCCATTGTTATATGGTGTTTGTCTCTTCACTTTTCACTCTTCACTTTTCACTTTTCACTCATCTCTCAACGCGTCCACAGGCCTGACTTTGGCCGCTTTCATCGCAGGCACGAGACCTGCGAGAGAACCGGCAATAATGAGTAATATCGTAGCGCTGATCGCGATCGAAAAGTTTGCCTCCGGATTTTTAAAGAAATTCGTTGGTGGCATATATTTCCTCACCAGTTCCAGGATCCCGACTCCGAAAACTAACCCGACATATCCTGCAAAGCTGGTGATCGCAATTGCTTCCTGCATGATCAACCCGATAATAGAAAAGGGGGTTGCTCCAAGAGCTTTCCGTATCCCTATTTCCTTTGTCCGTTCCTTGACTACGATCATCATGATATTACTGACACCTACAATGCCAGCAATGATAGTCCCTATACCGATGATCCAGATAAAAAGCCGGATACCGGCAAACAAAGCAGTAAATTTTCTTACATCCTCACTTTTGTTCCAGATATTAATGGCCCTGTTGTCTTTAGGGTCAAATGTATGTCGCTTCGCCAGGAGAAACTTGGATTGCTCAACCATTTGATCCGCTTCTTCCGGTGTTGCTGCACCTGTAGTAAATGAGATCTGGTTCACTATATTTGCACCGCTGAATACCCGCTGTGCGGTTGTGATAGGAATATACACCCTCTTTTGTTCATCATCATTCCGGCTGTAATCCCTGAACACACCCACAACATTGAAAAGTACGCCGTTGATCTTTATATACTTACCAAGGGCCACCGTATCGCTTCCCTTAAAAAGTGCGATTTTAACTTTCTCCCCGATCGCCGCAACTTTTCGGAATTCATTGATATCAATATTATTCAGGAACCTTCCCTGTATGATGTCGATTGTTTTTATATAACCGTAATCCGGGTGGCAGGGGGATAAAAAGAAAGAGCCGTATTGATCCTTATATGAGATCAGGTTGTTTCCCAGGAACAACCTGGCCGATATATGATCTGGTCCTTTTAGGGTAGATTTGAGGACCTTATAGTCTTCATTTGTGAATCTGATCTGCCTTCCGACCTTCAGTCCCTTGAACTGAAGGCTGGTCATCCCGTTGCTGATCCAGATGCCATTGGTAGCGCCACCGCCAAACTGCGCCTGAACACCATTCTCCAATCCCTTCCCCGAACCCAGCAGAATGATTAGCATAAAAATACCCCATGCCACACTGAAACCGGTGAGAAAAGTGCGGAGCTTATTCTTCCTTACGGTGCTGTATATTTCCTGCCATTTGTCGATCTCGAACATGGCAATTCCTAATTTTTAATAATCTCAGTGATCATACCATCAGTTATTTTAACAGTCCTGGCGGTGCGCTGCGCTATATCGTGTTCATGCGTTACGATAACAATGGTAATACCTGTGTTATTGATCTCCTGAAGGAGATCGATAACCTCTCTTGAGGTTACAGAATCCAATGCACCGGTGGGTTCATCAGCAAGGATCACTTTAGGTTTTGTGATTAATGCCCTCGCGATGGCCACTCTTTGTTTTTGTCCGCCGGATAATTCATTCGGTAGGTGGTGAGCCCAATCTTCGATCCCCATTTTTTCAAGGTATTCCATCGCGATGGTATTCCGCTTTTTACGGGGGACGTTTTGGTAATACAAAGGCAGAGCGACATTTTCCATCGCATTCTTAAAGGAAACCAGGTTAAAGGATTGGAAAACAAAACCCAGTTTCCTGTTCCTGAGCTGTGCAGCTTTTCTCTCATTCAATCTTTTAATCTTCATACCATCAAGAACATATTCACCCTCATCATAATTATCCAGGATACCGAGAATATTTAAAAGAGTCGATTTCCCTGAACCTGAAGCGCCCATGATGGAGATCATTTCACCCGTTTCAATATCAAGATCGATCCCTTTCAGCACATGAAGGCTGCTTTGCCCCATCTCATAAGATTTATGGATATTCCTGATCTTTATCATAAACTATAATACGTATTGTGTATCGTTAAACTTCATTGTACAATTGTAATTAATAATGATGTCAACAGGAAATGAAATCGACGAATCAAACGATAAAACCGCCAAAGAATTATTATTTCCTGTTGACACCATCCTCTGGGAAAAATCTAAAACATGTGTCATAAGATGTATAAAAACCAAAAAAGTTACAGGTTCAGGGAAAGATTTTCCTTACTAACCTGAAAAGTGGAAAAATGTTGTAAAAATTAGCTTTAGCCTCAATCAATGGCTTACTATTTAAAAAAATAATATATTTACAGTCCTATTAAAACTAACCTATTTGAAATCCAAAAGTTTAAAAAAATGAGAAACATCCCATTCCTGATGATGGCGCTGGCCATCATGTTATTGACCTCATGCAAAAGCAATAAGAAAGCGGATAATCCTTTCTTCAGTGAATATAATACTCCTTTCAAAGTTCCTCCCTTTGATAAAATCGATACAACGCATTATTTGCCGGCATTTATCGAAGGCATGAAACAACAAAAAGATGAAATAAATGAAATTGTGAACAATTCCCAACCTCCTGATTTTGACAATACCATTCTTGCTTTTGATAAATCAGGGAAACTCTTAACTAAGGTTAGCAAGGTATTTTATAACCTTGAAGAATCGAATACAAATCCCCGGATGCAGGCAATAGCGAAAGAACTTAGTCCGCTTACCTCAAAGCATTATGATGACATTGCATTGAACGGGGATCTTTTTAAACGCATCAAATCCGTTTACAGCAAACGCCATGAAATGAAATTAGACAGTCAGCAGGTTCGTGTCGTTGAGAAATATTACCGTGATTTTGTCCGCCAGGGCGCTGATCTGCCAAAAGACAAACAGGATCAGTTACGAAAAGTGAATGAACAACTGTCAATGCTTGCCCTGACTTTTAGCGAAAACCTGCTTGCCGAGACAAATAAGAATTTCATGCTGGTGATCGGGGATAAAAAAGATCTTGAAGGATTACCCCAGGGAGTTATTGATGGAGCAGCCGAAGCAGCAAAAGATGCCGGAATACAAGGGAAATGGGTGTTTACCCTTGCCAAGCCCAGTTGGATCCCTTTCCTTCAATATTCTCCAAGTCGCGATCTGAGGGAAAAATTATACCGGGGATATTTCATGAGAGGTGATAATGGTAATAAATTTGATAACAAGGAGACTGTTGCCAAAATTATCAGACTTCGTGTTGAAAAAGCTAAATTGCTGGGTTATCCCAGTTATGCAGCATACATTATTGAAGATAATATGGCAAAAACACCTTCAAATGTTGATGAATTTCTCATGAAATTATGGAATGCCGCATTACCGGTGGCAAAGAAAGAAGTATTGGAAATGCAAAGAATCATCGACAGGGAAGGGGGGAAATTTAACCTGGAACCCTGGGATTGGTGGTATTATGCCGAAAAAGTAAGGAAAGAGAAATACAACCTGGATGACAATGAACTTAAACCTTATTTCACCTTATCGAATGTACGTGATGGTATGTTCATGGTGGCTAACAAATTATATGGAATCAGTTTTATCAGGCGTACCGATTTACCAGTCTATCAAAAAGATGTGGAGACATATGAAGTAAAAGAAGCAAATGGACAGCACCTTGGAATATTATACCTGGATTATTATCCACGTGATTCAAAAAAAGGGGGAGCATGGTGTAATGATTTCCGGTCGGCCGGTTGGGAAGACGGCAAACCGGTGGATGCCATTATGTCAACTACCTTCAACCTTTCAAAACCGACTGCAAATGCTCCTTCATTGCTAACTTTTGAAGAAGTAACCACCATGTTCCATGAATTCGGGCATAGTCTTCATGGCTTGTTTATAAAAGGTAAATATACCCGTACTGCGGGAAATGTACCTATGGATTATGTTGAATTACCTTCCCAGGTAATGGAAAACTGGGCGGGAGAACCGGAAGTGCTCAGGGCATATGCCAGACATTATAAGACCGGAGAGGTAATACCTGAGAAGCTGATTGAAAAGATACAGAAAAGCGGACAATTTAACGAGGGATTTATCACCGTTGAATATCTCGCAGCTTCTTTACTCGACATGGATTTTCATAACCTGATGGCACCAAAAGATGTCAATGTTAATGAGTTTGAAAAGAAAGCCATGGATTCTATCGGGCTTATAAAAGAGATCATTCCCCGTTACCGGTCAACCTATTTCTCGCATATCTGGGATGGTGGTTACGCTGCAGGTTATTATGTTTATATCTGGGCTGAAGTCCTGGATGCCGATGCATTCAATGCCTTTAAAGAATCCGGGAATATTTATAATAAAGAACTTGCTTCAAAATTCAGGAAATACTGTCTTGAAGAATCAGGCAATGATGAAGGAATGGTACAATACAGGAAATTCAGAGGAATGGATCCTTCGATTGACCCGCTGCTGAAAAGGAGAGGACTCGATTAATGAAGAATGAGCAATGAAGAATGAAGAATGAAGATATTGTAAATTCAGGAAGGCTTAGGCAATAGTTTAATTATGCTGAAAGGATCAATCTTAATTATCGACGATGAAGAAAAGCTAAGGTCGGCGCTTTCACGAATTATCGAACTTGAAGGTTACCGTGTATTTCAGGCAGAGAATTCACGAAAAGGGCTCCAGATGTTGGAACAACAAAAGGATATTTTGCTTGTAATCACTGATGTGCGACTTCCCGACATGAATGGAATACAACTCCTGGAAAAGATCAAAGAGCAATATCCTTCGTGCGAAGTTATTGTTATAACAGCTTATGGAACGATCCAGGATGGAGTGCGGGCCATGAAAATTGGTGCTTTCGATTATGTGACCAAAGGTGATGGCGATGATCAGATACTGGTTACCATTGAAAGGGCAATCGAAAAAGCCAAAATGCAAAGAAGAATAGTGGATCTGGAAAAGAAACTAAAAACCCGTTACAGTTTTGAGCAAATATTCGGCAATTCATCAGTTATTAAGGAAAGCATTAGCCTGGCCAGAAAAGTTGCACCTGAAGTTTCAACTGTCCTGATTGAAGGGGAAACCGGAACCGGAAAAGAATTGTTTGCTCAATCCATCCATAATGCCAGTCCCCGGAGAAGCAAACCCTTTATCGCAGTCAATTGTTCTGCATTTCCAAAAGATTTGCTGGAATCTGAAGTATTCGGATATAAAAAAGGTGCATTTACCGGTGCAAATGTTGACAAAAAAGGATTATTCGAAGAAGCTCATGAAGGAACACTTTTTCTTGATGAAATTGGGGATATGGATGTAGGCCTCCAGGCAAAGCTATTAAGAGTTCTTGAGGATCAGTCATTTACAAGGATCGGTGATACAAAACCGGTAAAAGTGGACGTCAGGATCATAGCAGCTACTAACCGGGATCTATTAAAAGAAGCCCGCCAGGAGCGTTTCAGGACAGATTTGTATTACCGTCTTTCAGGATTTAAAATTGTAGTGCCACCTTTACGTGAACGCATAGATGACCTTGAAGAACTTGCAAATCATTTTATCCGTTTTTATTCACATAAGACAAATAAAAATATCTCCGGGATGGATGATAGTTTCTTCAGGAAACTGAAAGAATATAACTGGCCCGGAAATACCAGGGAGTTGAAAAATATGATCGAACGTGCAGTTATATTGGCTGATAAAGAGTTTCTGACAGTCGATTTGCTTCCCTATGAGATCGTGAAACCCATCCTGGACACATCACTTTCCAGCTTTGAAGGTACAATGGAAGAATTGGAGAAAATGCATATCCGGAAGATCCTTGCAATAACAAAGGGGAATAAAACAAAAGCCGCGGAAATCCTGGGGATCGGAATCCCCACGTTATACAGGAAAATCGAAAAGTTCGGATTTGAATAATATTGATTGGTCCACCCGGATCAAGCAAATCCTTCACCTGTTACCATTTCATTTTGATAAGAGCCTATCATTTTGATAGGTTTTTTTTATGACTTGAGTTTTAAAAAAATTCCATAATTCTTTTATTCATAAGACTTTAGCTTGTTTCAAATTCTTTTGGAACAGCAATTGATATAAGGTGTTAAATCAAAAAGTTCTTAAGAAATGCTAACACTAATAATTGTATTAACCAGTACAGGATGTTTCTGGTTATTTTTCAGATCTGTTGAGTTTTTTGAAAAAATCTAAAACTATGATAGCACTATTCATTTTATCCATTATGGTTTTTGGTTATCTCGTGTATGTATTACTTAAACCTGAAAAATTTTAAGGTATGAACACAGAAATTGCAGGAGTAATACTCATGTTCGCTGCCACCATTGCGCTGGCAATACCGCTTGGTAAGTATATATCAAAAGTTTATGCCGGGGAAAGAACATTTTTAGATCCTGTTTTCAACCCGGTAGAAAAATTCTTTTTTCGTATCAGCCGTATTGATTCAAATAAAGAAATGAACTGGAAGCAACACCTTGTCGCTTTGCTTACCATTAATCTCATCTGGTTCCTTTTTGGAATGTTTATGTTAATGAACCAGGGTTGGTTGCCGCTAAATCCTGATGGAAATCCTTCCATGACCCCCGATTGTGCATTCAACACTACTGTAAGCTTCGTTTCAAATACCAACCTTCAGCATTTTTCAGGGGAAACAGGTGTATCCTATCTCGGACAGTTGATCCTCCAATTATTCCAATTTATCAGTGCAGGAGCAGGTATGGCTGCTGTAGCGGTGGTTTTTTGCGCTTTGAAAGAAAGAACTGCCGACAAGCTTGGAAACTTCTACAACTTCTTTATCAAATCCTGCACAAGAATACTATTACCTGCTTCATTTGTCGTGGCAATTATTCTTGTTTTCAATGGTACCCCCATGACTTTTAAAGGAAAGGATACTATTATCTCTATGCAGGGGGACACTGTGAAGGTCTCGAGAGGCCCAGCAGCCTCAATGATTGCCATCAAGCAGGTGGGTACCAATGGTGGTGGATTTTTCGGTGCAAACTCTGCTCATCCCCTGGAGAATCCTACTTACTTAACAAATATAGCTGAAAATATTTCAATCATTCTAATTCCTATAGCATTGGTATTTGCATTGGGATTTTACCTGAAAAGAAAAAAATTAGCGTTGATGATATTCTGTGTGATGACTGCGGGTTTTCTGTTATTTGTAGTTCCAGCTATTAAGTTAGAAATGGATGGTAATCCTGCTATTGAAAAAATGGGAATTAATCAGACACATGGAAGTATGGAAGGAAAAGAAATCCGTTTCGGTGCAGCGGCCTCGGCTTATTGGGGCATTACAACGACAGTTACTTCCAATGGGTCGGTAAATGCTATGCACGACAGTTTTACACCTCTTTCAGGAATGTTTATGATGTTAGGGATGATGATTAATTCTTTTTATGGAGGGGTCGGCGTCGGTTTTCTCAACTTCTATATCTTTATCATTATAGCTGTTTTTATTTCGGGATTAATGGTAGGCCGGACACCTGAATTTCTCGGAAAGAAAGTAGAGGCGCGCGAAATGAAAATAGCGATGATTATTTTCCTGTTGCATCCACTGCTCATTCTTTCAGGCGCCGCCCTCTCTTCTTATACTATTCATCTTCATCCGGATCTTCCCTGGCTGAATAATCCTGGTTATCATGGATTTTCGGAAATGCTGTATGAATACACTTCTTCATCCGCCAACAATGGAAGCGGTTTTGAAGGATTAGGCGATACCCCTTCAGTGTTCTGGAATATTACGTGCGGGTTTGTGATGTTATTGTCACGTTTCCTGCCAATTATTGGTCCGGTAGCTATTGCCGGATTGCTGGCAAAGAAAAAATACATTCCTGAAAGTGCCGGTACCCTGAAAGCAGATACCGCAACTTTTGGCATTATGGTTTTTGCTGTGATCGCCATTCTTGTTGCATTATCATTTTTCACGGCATTGGCGTTAGGTCCTATTGCTGAATACTTTGCGATGGCAAAGTTGTGAGATGTGAGATGTGAGATGTGAGATGTGAGATGTGAGATATTATGAATATTGGACAACTTAATATTCTTTAGTATCAAGTTTAAGTATTAACCCATATATAAGTTTACCAATGATATCCAATTTTTCAATTAACGATTCTGATTTTTTAGTTTCAATGAAATCTAATTCTGCACTTAAAAGTACCAGGGTATCTAATTCTGTAACTGAACCCAGGGCAATATGCAGAAATTGGATAAATTCTTTTTTGCTTCTTCTTGCTGCACCTTCTGCAATATTTACCGGTACTGAAACTGCAGCCCTGCGCATTTGGGAGATTAACCCGAACTTTTCTTCTGAAGGAAATAACTTCGTCAATAAATATATTTCCTTGACTAATTCAAAACTTTTAATCCATGCATTTAATCTCTTATGTGGTTTCATAGTTCTTTATTTTTCAAGTAAAAGTGAATATAACTCTATCAAAAGTATAAATAAAATTAACATTTTACATCTCACATTTCACATTTTACATATATGAAACGCCAAAGAAAGACTCCACTGTTTCAGGGAGATTTAGTAAAAGAAGCTCTCAAGCAATCATTCGTAAAGCTCGATCCACGCATCCTCTATCACAATCCCATCATGTTCACCGTTGAAATCGGAACCCTCATCATGCTGGTAGTTTGCTTCTGGATTTTGAAAGGGGATCATTCACAGGGGTCATTCGCCTATAATTTCTTCATCTTTATCATTCTGCTTCTCACCGTACTGTTCGCCAATTTTGCTGAAGCACTCGCCGAAGCGAGAGGAAAAGCACAGGCAAACAGTTTGCGTAAGACAAGAGAAGAAACTCCTGCAAAACTGGTGCAGTCTTTTGGTGAAATAATGCTGAAAGAAATCAAAATAGTGAGTTCATCGCTCTTGAAAAAAGGGGATATCTTTTTTTGTGAAACAGGTGATATTGTTCCGGCCGATGGTGAGATCATCGAAGGTATTGCAACCATTGATGAAAGTGCAATCACCGGTGAATCGGCCCCAGTTATTCGTGAAGCAGGTGGTGATAAATCTTCTGTGACAGGTGGTACCAAAGTTTTATCCGATAACATAAAAGTGCAGGTCACGGCTAAACCGGGAGAAAGTTTTCTCGACAGGATGATCGTTATGGTGGAAAATGCAACACGTCAGAAAACCCCGAATGAAATTGCCCTTACGATCCTGCTGGCAGGTTTTACATTAATATTCATCATTGTATGTGTGACCTTGCAGCCGTTTTCGCTTTATGCACATACCCCCATACCCATAGCAGCATTCATTTCCCTGTTCGTCTGTCTGATTCCTACAACGATTGGCGGATTGCTTTCCGCCATTGGTATTGCAGGAATGGACAGGGCGCTTCGTGCTAATGTGATCGCCAAATCAGGAAAAGCCGTGGAAACAGCCGGTGACCTCGACACCATTCTGCTGGATAAAACCGGAACGATAACAATTGGAAATCGAAAAGCAACCCATTTTTATCCTGCTGACGGGGTAAATGAAAACGATTTGATAAAAGCATGTGCACTTTCTTCACTCGCGGATGAGACACCCGAAGGGAAATCGATCGTTGAACTATCAACCAAAAGTATGGCCAGAAATACTTTATCTACGGAAGGTGCAACACTGATAAAATTTTCAGCGGAAACAAGAACCAGCGGGGTTAATCTTCGAAATGGACTTCAGATCCGTAAAGGCGCTTCTGATGCAATAAAAAGAATGACTGTTGACGCAGGAAATCCATACCCGGAAGAAATTGAAAAAAAGGTCGAAGAAATTTCCTCCAATGGAGGAACACCCTTAGTGGTTTCGGAAAATAAAAAAATTATAGGCGTGATCGAATTGCAGGACATTATTAAACCGGGAATTTGGGAACGTTTCGAGCGGTTAAGGAAAATGGGAGTGAAAACCGTGATGGTAACAGGTGACAATCCTCTCACTGCAAAATATATCGCTGAAAAAGCCGGCGTAGATGATTTTATTGCTGAAGCCAAACCTGAGGATAAGTTGGAATACATCCGCAAAGAGCAACAAAACGGAAAATTGGTTGCCATGATGGGGGATGGCACGAATGATGCTCCTGCCCTTGCACAGGCAGATGTAGGCGTGGCCATGAACAGTGGAACATCAGCAGCAAAAGAAGCAGGCAACATGGTGGACTTAGACAATGATCCCACCAAGCTGATTGAAGTCGTTGAAATCGGTAAACAATTATTAATGACACGCGGCACGCTCACCACCTTCAGCATTGCGAATGATGTAGCAAAATATTTTGCCATCGTTCCTGCCTTGTTTATGGTTTCTATTCCAGCTTTGGCATCCCTCAACATTATGCATCTCTATAGCCCCCAAAGCGCTATTCTTTCAGCCATCATTTTCAATGCTGTTATAATTCCACTGCTGATCCCGCTTGCCTTGAAAGGGGTTGCCTACAAACCTATCGGGGCAAGTGCATTGCTAAGGAGAAACCTTTCAATCTACGGTCTGGGAGGGATAATCCTGCCTTTTATCGGAATAAAGATTATTGATCTGGTTATTTCGGCTATTATTTAACAGTCACAAAGTCACAGAGTCACAAAGTAAGATGGAATTTATGAAAACAAATATTATACAGGCAACAATATTGACGCTGTGCTGCATCGTCTTTTTCTGTGGCGTTTATACCGCGATAGTATGGGGTATTGCACAATTTTCACCCAACAGCGGAAAAGGAGAAATAATTAATTATCGTTCTTCCAATGGCATTGTAAAGTATGGCTATGCCAATGTTGGTCAATCATTCACGGCTGATAAATATTTCTGGTCACGACCTTCAGCAGTAAATTATAATGCAGCCGGTTCTGGTGGTAGTAATAAAGCGCCGTCAAATCCTGATTACCTCAAACAGGTGAAGGCAACAATAGACACCTTTCTTGTACATGATCCAGAGGTAAAAAAATCAGATGTCCCGGCTGAGATGGTGACAGCTTCTGGTAGTGGGCTGGATCCGGATATTTCACCTAAGGCTGCATTTATACAAGTTAAACGTGTCGCCAGAACAAGGAATCTTCCGGAAAGTGAAATTAGCCAACTGGTAGAAAAACATATTCAAAAGCCATTGCTGGGACTTTTCGGACCATCAATAGTGAATGTTTTACAATTGAACATTGACTTAGACCGACTTAAATAATTGATATTTGTCAACTTAAATCTTAAAAAATGAAAATTCAACTTCTTTCAATAACATTAATTTTTTGTACACTTTATACGGCCGCACAGAATGAGACGAAAGTCCCCGCTTCACAAATTCCGTTTGACGGGATGGATCAGACATGGCAAAACGGGAGTGACCGTCGTGATTCCGCCTTATTACAAAGTAAATACTTTACTGCCGGTATTATGATCGATGCCAACTATTCCTATTCTTTTGCCAATCCTATTGATCATACTGTGGTGGGTTCAACGGCTTTGGCCCGTGACAATGAAATGCAAATTTCTAGTGTAAATTTTGGTGGTGATTTTTATTTCAAGGGTGCACGTGGCAGAATAATGACACAATTCGGAACCCGCTCCACGGTGGTTCCACGAAACGATTATAGCCCTTATCGCGGTCAATATGACCTTGCCAATGTTTATCGTTACCTGAGCGAAGGTTATGCAGGTTATCACTTTAATGTTTGGCATGGCATTAACGTAGATGCAGGGATGTTCATGTCGTATGTTGGACTTAATTCATACTATCAGGTAGAGAACTGGGAATATCAAGCCTCCTTTACATCGGATAATACCCCTTGGTTTTTCAATGGCATACGGACTCAAGTTTTCCCGACCAATAATCTGAAGATAGAATTATGGCTCATCAATGGATGGCAAAGCTATGGCATGTTTAACAGCATGCCCGGTTTCGGTGGAAATATTACCTGGTGCCCAAATGAGAATTTTAAACTTCTCACCAATGATTATTATGGAGCGGATGCTGCAGGTATGCCTGGCAGACACCGGTTTCATTCAGATAATAGCTTCTTATGGAGGTATTTTAACAAACCTAAATCAAGGGGAATAAGCAAAATGGCATTTTCTTTAACCGGAGATATTGGCTTTGAAAAAGGAGACGGTGTGAATGGTTTTCATAGCGACCCTGTCTTGGGACCGGCACAATTTTTTGAAAGTGCCATGTTCTACAACCGGCTTTGGTTTTATAAAAGCAAATTTGCCTGGACATTTGGAGGAGGATACATGACCAACCCGGGACGTTATCTGGTTCTTTATCCCACAGGTGATGCAAGCCCTTTACCAAATCCCAACAACCCGACTCAAACAATGGGAACACATCCTTTTACTGCAAACCCGGGTGATCCATTTACAGGTTGGGATTGTTCAACCAATTTTGACTGGATGCCGAACCAGAGTACATTATTCAGGGTGGAATTTGTTCACAGGGAATCAAATGTTCCATATTTTGCCGGACATGGAGGGGTTACATCCCCATCCGGATATACAACCACTCCGCTGCCCTCAAACTGGGTTCCGGATCTGGTGAAAACAGAAAGTAGAATAATTGTTGCTATCTTATTCCGGATATAAGTAACGGGAAGACTAAATTTCAAGAGCTACTCTAATTAACCCTGATTAAGACAAACTTAAATACCTTTGTGAAGAATGAATTAATGTCTTAAATGAATAATGACGATAGAGAACAAAACGTACAGCATTTCCTTGAGCTGATCCGTCAGTCACGAAAAGGTAAATTCAAGCTTTACCTTGGGATGATCGCCGGGGTCGGTAAAACTTACCGTATGCTGGAAGAAACCCGGAGCTTATTACAGAACGGGGCGGATGTTAAGATAGGGTATATCGAAACCCATGGAAGGGAAGAGATTGTGAAATTAGCAGAAGGATTACCAACCATTCCCAGGAAAAAAGTTTTTTATAAAGGACGGGAACTCGAGGAAATGGATCTGCAGGCCATCCTCAATATTCATCCTGAGATCGTTATTGTTGACGAGCTGGCACATTCAAACATCCCCGGATCAAGAAATGAAAAAAGATGGCAGGATGTTGTTGAAATACTCAATGCAGGGATCAATGTGATTAGTGCAGTCAATATTCAGCACATCGATAGCTTAAGCGCCGATGTTGAACTGATCACGGGAATCGATATAAAAGAACGTATACCGGATTACCTCCTAGGCCAGGCGGATGATATAGTGAATATCGACCTTCCTGCCGATGAACTGATTGTAAGATTAAAAGAGGGTAAGATCTATCACCCCAGTAAAGTAGATATTGCTTTACGAAATTTTTTTCAGCCTGAAAAGATCCTTCAGCTGCGAAAACTTGCTTTAAAACAGGTTGTAGGACAAGTTGAGCGGAAAATCGAGGCCGAAATTTTCTCCACATCAAAGCAAAGATCTGAAAGGTTTCTCGCATGTGTCAGCTCGAATGAAAAAAACGCCCGGAAACTGATCCGAAAAACATCCCGAATGGCAAACTTTTATTCTTCCCAATGGTATGTTGTTTATGTCCAGACTTCAAAAGAATCCTTCGATAAGATCAATCTTGCTTCTCAACGGCATCTCCTTAATAATCTTGAACTTGCAACCGAATTGGGGGCAGAAGTGATCCGGAAAAAAAGCAATGATATATCCGGTACTATTTGTACTATTGCCCTGGAAAAACAAATAACAACGATCCTTGTTGGTTTACCTGTGATCAGTATTTTCAAAACACTCAGAAGGAAAAATATTATCCGGGAACTTCTGAGAAAAATTTCAGGAACAAAAATTGACATCATAATAGTTTCATGATATGCACTTAAAACTTCAAACAAAATTATACATGGGGTTTAGCTTTCTATTCCTCATTATAGTCATTATCTGGGTATTCAGCTCAGTTTATATTTTTAAACTATCCAGCGATTCGGATGCCATGCTACGGGATAATTACAAATCTGTTGTGGCAATGAAAGATCTCTCCATTTCCCTGGATGAAATGAAAGATATTCAGAGCGAATTCTTCTTTCATAAGCCTTCCTTTTATACGGATAGCACGTATTCTTCAAAGATAAGGGATTTTGAAAAAAATCTGCGTGCAGAGGAAAATAACATTACTGAAGTAGGGGAAAAAGAACTGGTGATTCTTTTAACAAACTCTTTTTATGAGTACACGAATCACTTCACAAGTATCAGAAATGATAGTTTAACCGTGAATAAATCTTACTTCTTTGACCTTTTACAGGAATACAATGAAGTGAAAAAATATATTACAGGAATTTCCGACCTGAATATGGAAGCGATCATCAAAAAGAATGATAAATTAAAAGAGACGTCAAACAAGGCTTTCATGTACATTTCCATCGTCGGAACCGTTTTTTTCCTTATCTCATTTTCAATCCTTATGAATTTTCCGAGAAATATTGCTGACCCTGTCAAGGAACTCACCAAAGGAATCCGGGAAATCGCAAGAAAAAATTATGATCAGCAACTGCATATTAATTCGAAGGATGAGTTCGGAGAATTGGCTAAGGCATTTAATACAATGGCTATAAAACTTAACGAATTTGAAAAAAGTAATTTGTACAAGATCCTTTTTGAAAAGAAAAGAATAGAGTCTATCATAAGTAATATCAAGGATGCGATCATCGGGCTGGACGAAAAGAAGGAAATCATTTTTTCAAACCCGGTAGCATGTGATCTGCTGGGAATCCCTGTTGCAGATTTAATCGGGAAAAACATATCGGATGTATCCCTGAAAAATGACCTTTTCAAAAATATTACAAAGGACTTGCTGAATAACACCTATAAATCCAAAGAATTTAATCCTTTAAAGATCATTGCAGGGGGAAAAGAATCATATTTTATCAAGGATATCCTAGATGTTTATACCACCGGGACCGGTGAAAATGAGCAACAATTAATCGGTCATCTCATCATTCTTAAAAATATTACAAAATTTCAGGAACTGGATGACGCAAAAACAAATTTTATTGCAACGGTTTCGCATGAGTTGAAAAATCCTATCTCATCCGCCCGGTTGAATTTAAAGTTATTGGAAGATTCCAGAGTCGGGGAATTGAATGAGGAACAAAAGATATTATTAAAGAATGTGAGGGATGAATTAAACAGGCTTCTTAAAATAACAGGTGAATTATTAGACCTGTCACAGGTTGAAACCGGTAATATACAATTGGAGATCCAGGCTATGGATCCACATATTGTTATTGATTATGCTCTACATGCCGTGAAATATCAGGCTGACCAAAAGAAAATCGGGATTACAATGAATATCCCTGAGGAATTTCCTCTCATCAATGCGGACGCTGAAAAAACCGCGTGGGTACTGATCAATTTCCTGAATAATGCGATACATTATTCTGGTGAAAACACCTCTATTATTCTTACCGTCAGGAAAGAAGAAAGGGAGGTTCAATTTTCCGTAAAGGATTTCGGGCAAGGAATTGAAGAAAAATATCTTGATAAAATATTTGAACGGTTCTTTCGTATACCGGGGGTGTCCAAATCCGGAACGGGCCTGGGATTAGCAATTTCAAAAGAGTTCATAACCAAACAAAAGGGAAGGATCTGGGTAGAGAGCAAACCGGGAGAGGGGAGTACTTTTTATTTTACTGTTCCTCTGGCTTAATCCTATGAATAATTCAGGTCAGGCAATAGGTGTGAATTTTTATGTCCGGGCTTAATCGGCAGCTTTATCTTCCAGTAATGGAACGAATCGGAATGAACCATGCTCACGCTTTATGGATTCTTTTTCTCCGGTCTTAGTAACGGTGGTCATGATCTGGACATCCGATGCTCCAACGGGAATCACAAGTATTCCGCCAATCTTAAGTTGTTCGGCGAGCGGTTCCGGGATATAAGGCGCGCCTGCTGTAACAAGGATCTTATCAAACGGCGCAAAGGCCGGCAACCCTTTATAGCCGTCTCCATAAAAGACTTTGATGGTATATCCCAGTGCAGGAAGAAATTTTACTGCATTGTTAAATAGCGACCTTTGCCGTTCTATGGTAAAAACCTTTGCACCCATTTCAGCCAGGATACATGCCTGGTAACCGGACCCGGTACCAATCTCAAGGACTTTATCTCCTTTTTTTATATGTAATAATTCTGTTTGGAAGGCTACCGTATAAGGTTGAGATATTGTTTGTCCGGCGCCGATGGGAAACGGTTTGTCCTCATAGGCATATTTAAGGAAAGAGGAGTCAAAGAAAAAATGCCGGGGGACAGTTTCCATTGCCTTCAGAACATCACTGTCATGAATACCCTTTGCCCTTATATTCTCAACTAATAATTTTCTCAGGCCTTGATGTTTATAGGAGTCGATCATGGGGTATTTCTTTCAGAACAATCAATCTATCTAGAAGTAAATTTTTTACGAAAATAATAATTCATTCGCTTCAAAAACCCTACTTTTGTAAAAAAGGGAAAAAAGGAAGGATTGGATTATTTCAAAAATTTCATTACTGACCTATAAAATTCATCTAAAATGCTGAAAATAGGAGTCTTGGGTGCAGGTCATCTGGGAAAGATCCATATCAAATGCCTGCAGGAAATCAAGGATTACGAATTGGTTGGGTTTTTTGATCCCGATGAAGGTATTTCATTAAAGGTTGAACAGGAGTTCAAAATTAAACGATGGACCTCCCTCGGGGAACTGATCGATTCTGTGGATGTGGTGGATATTGTCACGCCTACGGTATCACATTTCGAATGTGCATCGAAAGCCTTGCGAAAATTCCGTCATGTATTTATTGAGAAACCCATTGTAACATCCCTGGAAGAAGCAAAAGAACTGATCAAGATCGCCGGGGAAGCCAATGTCAAGGTACAGGTGGGTCATGTTGAACGTTTTAATCCTGCTTTCCTTGCAGCGGAGCCATTCCTTAACAAGCCGATGTTTATCGAATCACATCGACTGTCACAATTCAACCCGCGAGGCACAGATGTTCCCGTTATCCTGGACCTGATGATCCATGATATTGATATTGTCTTGAGCGTGGTAAAAAGCAATATCCGGAAAATAAGCGCCAGCGGTGTTTCAATCGTGAGTGATTCTCCTGATATAGCCAATGCCCGGCTCGAATTCGATAACGGTTGTGTCGCTAACCTGACCGCCAGCAGGATCTCCCTGAAACAAATGCGGAAAAGCAGGTTTTTTCAACGTGATGCATACATCTCGGTAGATTTTTTAAAAAAAGAAGCGGAAATTGTCCGGATCAAAGAAGTGGATAAAAATGGCTCACATCCTATGAGTTTCATCCTTGATCTTGGTCCGGGGAAAGGAACTAAACAGATTGCCTTTGAAACGCCTGAAATCAAACCGCTGAATGCAATTAAAGCCGAACTGGAAAGTTTTTATTCTGCCATCGTCAATAACACGATCCCTTCAGTCACGATCAATGACGGCTACAGTGCTCTTGAAGTTGCCTATAAGATTATTGATAAAATCAGTCAGGCTGCAGCGAATCTTTAATTTCATTATTCACTATTGGCGCATTATTTGTAATTATTTTTTATGATTTTCCTGAACAATATTAGCATTAATCGGTCGTTTAAAATAAATGGGAAACACCCAGTCCCGGATTATGATTTATAGAAGATATTTAAATCCCATATTCATATCAATTCTTCTTTTTCTCCTGTTCTCCTTACAATCCTGCGAGAAGTTTTCCGGTGATCAAACCATTCCTGCATATTTGAAAATCGATTCCATTTACCTGGTTATCCAATCATCAAGCCAGGGAAGTGCCTCTCATAATATCACCGATGCCTGGGTATACGTGGATGATGAATTGCTCGGCGCTTTTCAGATGCCGGCAAAGTTACCTGTTCTTAAAGAGGGGAAACATAAGGTAACTGTCTTTGCAGGGATCAAGAAAAACGGAATTGCCGCTACCAGGACAGCTTATCAGTTCTATACCCCGATCACCCTGGAAGTGAATTTTCAACCTGACTCCACGACATCACTGGGGACCTTGCATACAACGTACCTTGCATCCACCCAATTTCTCTGGATGGAAGACTTTGAGAATGCCGGTATTACCATTGATACCACACCCAGAAGCAGCTTTGCTATTACAAAAACCCCTATCGGTTCACCATTGACCTTCGAAGGGATGCATTCGGGGATCATCACCATGGATACTATCAGTAAAGAACTGGAATGTGTCACACATTCCGCATTTAAGATTCCAAATGCACCGGTCTATCTGGAGCTGAATTTCAATATTAATACGAATCTGATAATCGGAACCGTTATTTATGTTGACGCGTCGATCATACAGGAGCCTATCATAACGCTGGTCCCTACAAATGGTAAATGGAAGAAAATTTATATTGAACTCACCAATGCGCTAAATAATTATGCAGGTGCAACAGCTTTTAAAGTTTACCTTGGAAATGATATCACTTCGGGTACATTAAACGGGCAGATTCTTCTTGACAATTTTAAGCTGGTTACAAGGAATTAACAGGGCGGGAACTTAAGCAATGATAAAATGAACAGAAGACTCCAGGTTGTTAAATATATTGTCGCAGACTATCTCGCTGCCGTCATTGCCTGGACATTGTTCTTTATTTACAGGAAGTATGCGGTAGATCATGCAATATTTCATCATGCCGACCAGATTTTTTTCGATAAAAAATTATATGCGGGAATTATTATCGTCCCCTTATTTTGGCTGATCCTTTATTTATTTATCGGCACTTACCGAAAAATTTATCGTAAAGCAAGGCTCAAAGAATTCGGACAAACCCTTCTGATCACCTTCTTGGGTGTCACCATCCTGTTTTTTGCACTGATCCTTGATGATGTCATCATAAACAACAGGACCTATGTTGAATTCTTTTTCGTGCTGCTATTCCTGCACCTGTTTTTCACAGCGTCATGCCGATTTTTACTGACCTCGAGAACCGCTTACAGGATCCATAATAAGATCATCGGATTCAATACAATAATCATTGGGAGCAACGGGAATGCCGTTTCAATCTATAAAGAAATCGAGAACCAGGAAAAATCCTCAGGCAACCGGTTTATCGGTTTTGTCAATGTGGAAGGGTATGATAATTATAAGTTGGAAGCCTATCTGCCTCATCTGGGTGAATTACAAGACCTGTACAACCTTGTCAAGGAAAAATATGTGGAAGAGGTAATTATTGCTATAGAGCATTCAGAGAATCATACCATTGAGAATATCATTACGCAATTGGAGGATACCGACGTCGTAATAAAGATCATTCCTGTTATGCAGGATATTCTTGTCGGTTCGGTGAGGACAACATCCATATTTCATGCACCCCTGATCCAGATCTTCCCCGACCTGATGCCCGACTGGCAATTGTCGCTCAAACGGATCCTCGATATTATTGTTTCCATCATTTGCCTGATCATTCTCTCACCGGTAATGCTCATCACTGCGATTTGCATCAAACTAACTTCTGCCGGACCCATCCTCTTTTCACAAGAGCGTATCGGGATAAAAGGCAGGCCCTTCATTATGCATAAGTTCAGAACGATGTATAAGGATGCGGAAGACAATGGGCCCATGCTTTCTTCCAAGGACGATCCGAGGATCACAAAATTCGGAAAATTTCTCAGGAAAGTACGGGTTGATGAGATCCCACAGTTCTATACGGTATTGAAAGGTGACATGAGCCTCGTGGGGCCGCGGCCGGAAAGGAAATTCTATATTGACCAGATTGTCCAGCGGGCTCCGCATTACAGGCTGCTGCATAAAGTAAAACCCGGTATCACCTCATGGGGACAGGTGAAATATGGTTATGCTGAAAATGTCGAGCAGATGATAGAAAGGTTGAAATTCGACATCCTTTACATCGAGAATATGTCGCTCGCAATGGATTTCAAGATCATGATCTATACTATCCTGATCATCTTACAGGGCAGGGGAAAATAATTCTTTCGATAGTTTTTCCATCACTTCTCCGGCTTTTCCTTTCAGGAATATATCGGTAATACGTTGTGTATAATTCGATTCCTGTGGATTTACCTCGATGATCTTCACACCGTTATTTTTGGCAAGGAAAGGAATCTGGTTTGCCGGCATAACTTCACCAGTCGTGCCGATAATGATAAAGACGTCGGAAATAGAGGTAGCTTCATAAGCCGCTATTAAAGGTAACTCAGGAATGGTTTCACCGAAAAAGACGAAATCCGGTTTCAGCAATCCACCACACTGCCTGCATGTCGGTGGAAGATGGTCTAAACTTACCTCCCCCGCTTTATAAGAGCGATGACAGCCAAGACAAACCAAGGTTTTGGAGTTGCCATGGAACTCGAATACATGTTTGCTCCCGGCTTCCTGGTGCAAATTGTCTATATTCTGGGTGATCGTTCTTCCGATCATTCCTTTCTTTTCCATCTCTGCCAGCACAAGATGCGCCTTGTTCGGCTTCGCCTGTCCAAAGAAATCATAGAATATCTCTTTTATGATCTCCCATGCTTTAGCAGGATCTCCAAGGAAATGATCGATATCAAGAAGAGCCGGATCGTATTTCGTCCACAATCCTCCTTCGCCACGAAATGGCGGTATTCCACTTTCAACGGAGATCCCCGCACCTGTATAAGCTGTGGTAAATTTCGACTCTTTCAGGAGAATGGCTGCTTTCCTGATATTTTCCCTGAGTGAATATTTTGTATCTCCCATGCTGACAATAGATTAGGTCATTTGAGCCATTTGTCAAGCCATCCGAAGAAAGTTCTTTGCCACAGGATACCATTCTGGGGCTTCAGCACCCAATGGTTTTCATTCGGGAAATAAAGAAACTCTGCAGGAACACCCAGCAATATGGCAGCATTGAATGCTTCCATTCCCTGCGTAACCGGGATCCTGTAATCAAGCTCGCTGTGAACCACCAGGATAGGCGTATCCCAGTTCCTGACGGAGTTAATCGGTGAATTCTCATATGAACGCTGAGCGATCTTATTGTTTTTATCCCAGGGTGGTCCACCGAGGTCCCAGTTGGCAAACCACATCTCTTCTGTCTCGAGATACTGGGCTGCGAGATCGAACATCCCGTCATGTGCTATGAATGCTTTGAAGCGCTTATTATGATGTCCGGCGATCCAATAAACCGAGAATGCTCCGTAACTTGCACCGATACATCCCATTTTATCTTTATTAACAAAAGGTTCTTTGGTCATCGCGTCGATCGCACTGAAATAATCTTTCATATTCTGTCCGCCGTAATCTCCACTGATCTCTTCGTTCCATTCTTTCCCGAAACCGGGTAATCCCCTGCGATTGGGAGCGACTATTATATACCCATTGGCAGCCATGATCTGGAAATTCCATCTGAAAGACCAGAATTGACTGACAGTACTTTGAGGCCCGCCTTCACAATAAAGAAGGGTAGGGTACTTCTTGCTTTTATCAAAATGAGGTGGATAAATGATCCATGTCAGCATCTCTTTGTTATCAGTAGTCTTGATCCATCTCTGCTCGATAGACCCCATGGCCAGTTGGGCCAGGAGATCTTTATTGGTAAATGTCACCTGGGTATCCTTGCCGGTTTGCGGGTCAATAGAATAAAGTTCGACCGGCATTGACATGGACATCCGGGAGGCAATAAGTTTATTCCTGGCAGGAAACACACCGGTATAGTTATGGATGCCTTCAGTCAACTTTGCTATTTTACCATCGGCAAGGTCAAGGCGGTAGATCTCATCAGTGGCATGCCAGTCGCTGGTGAAAAAAATTGATTTTCCATCCTCGCTCCAGGCAAGATTCTCAGCATCCTGGTCGAAATTTTTTGTATAGTCCGTCTTGACGTTTGTCCCGAGATCCATAACAAACAGTCGGTTTTTATCGGATTCGTACCCGTCTCTCTCCATGCTTTGCCAGGCGATCATTTTTCCGTCAGGCGAATAGACAGGAGCTACATCATAACCCATCATACCCATAGTTATATTAGTGGTTTGCCCGGTCTCCAGGTCGTAAAGGTAAATGTCGGAATTGGTCGAAAGGGAATATGCCTTTCCCTGTTTTTTCCTGCTTGTATAAGCAATAACTTTACAATCCGGGCGCCAGTTGATCTGCTCCAGGCCGCCGAATGGCTTCAAGGGTGATTCGTAAGGTTCTCCCTTCATTATATCAATATCATTTGTCAGTTTCATTCCATCGTAATCCGCGATAAAAATGTGGCTATAGGTGTCAACCCATGAATCCCAATGACGGTACATGAGGTCGGTCATGATCCTGCCGGAAGAAAGGGGAAGGTCAGGATAGATATCCCTGACGGTTTTATCAACAGCTACTTCCATTGTATAGAAGATCTTCTTCTGGTCGAGAGAATATTTGAACCCGGTAATTTCATCTTTTGTATTGCTGATCTGCTTCCTGCCGGAGCCATCGGGATTCATTTCCCAGAGTTGAATGGAGCCGCTTTCAGGAGATAAGAATCCGATCTTTTTCCCATCCGGGCGCCAAATTGCGGCGTATTCACCAAACGGTGTTTTCGTGATCTGCTTAAGATTTTTCCCGTCGACCCCGATCGTGTACAATTCACGGTTGCCCTTGTTCTGCCGGATATCATAATAGGTAATGCCATACAATATGGTAGATTTATCCGGAGAAATAACAGGTTCACTTACTCTTCCGAATGACCATAATACCTCGGGGGACATCAGGTCGCTCTTCAGTTTCATCTCTTTTTTCCCGATGATGGGGGCTTCGCTTTTAGTCTCTTTTTTTTCTTTTGGGCAGCAGGCATAAAAGCCGGCCATTCCCATCATTAAAACAAACAGAATTAACTTTTTCATAGATTTTTAATATTGAGTGATTATTTGAAGGATAATTTGCAGCAAGCTTATATTTTATTTAATTAATGCTTTCATGGGATTTTTCAGGCCTTTAGCTTCTATGAGATATGCTTTCACGCTTCCGACAATAATTTTTGCCTCGATGTATACAGGGATCTTATTATCATCATCTGTAACCCAGATCAAAACATCCTCATTTCCACGGAAAATAGTTCCCTGGACCATTTTGGCTGTAAATTTAATGCATTTATAGTGTTGTCCGTCCCTGTTTTCAACGACTTCTTTTCCAAGCGACCGGACTTCGATCTTATAGACACTATCATCAATCAGGACACTCACCAGTATCCTCGCTTCCGGTTTTAGATCGGAGAGATTGAGGGTCCGGGTAAGATAAACGGAAGAAAGCATATCGAATATGCATTTTGAAAGCCGGATCGTATCCTGCCTTAAGGGATTGTTGTTGGTCTTCGTATTAGATATGGCAGTCTGCCGGCTTGGATCAAACGTGATTGTATTCAATAAATTATAATTTCCTTCATAGATGTACCGTCTGAATTCAATGGAATGAAAGGTCTGGGGATCGATCCATGAATCATAATAATCCCGCACCTTAAAGAAATAATCATAGGTAGAATAGGTTTTCCCTGTACTTTTCAGATGCCATGTATCTTTGCCAAGGTATTTTTCCTTGTTTACTGCAAATGTTACCAATCCGGCTTCTATCCAGATAGGTCCCCAGTTATAGGATACTTCGTAGGTGATGTTTTCCCTGTCACCGAATACGTTATTTGCAGTAAAACATTGCGCTATCGAAGAAAAATGCAGCAATACTGAAAATGAAATGAAAAAGGCGGATCTGATAAAGTTCTTATTCACAAAAATTATTATTGAAGCGGGGTTGTTCCTTTCTTCCATAAAAAATAAACCGGGATCCCGAGAATAACAATGATCAATCCCGGCCATGTGTAATCCGGCTTATAGATCAGGAGGATGATCATGATCAGCGTTGCAAGCAGGATATAGATCACGGGAATCACAGGATAACCGAAAGCTTTGTAAGGTCTTTCATATTCAGGATGTCGTCTTCTTAAAAGAAATATACCGAAGATTGTCAGGACATAGAAAATCAGGACGGCAAATACAACATAATCCAGCAGCTGGCTATAGGTTCCTGAAAGGCACAGAAGGCTTGCCCAAATTCCCTGTATGATAAGTCCCGTTGCAGGAACAGCTTTATCATTAAGCTTTCCGACCTTTTTGAAAAAAATTCCGTCCCTGGCCATAGCATAATAGACCCGTGCACCTGAAAGGATCAAACCATTATTACATCCAAAAGTAGAGATCACGATGAATACAGCCATGATCATAACAGCATAATCCCCAAACACCCCTGTTATTGATGCCGTTCCCAGACGATCGTTGGTGGCAAACTGTATCCCCCGCGCAACCACTGTGGCTCCATCCTGGACACCCCGCAAAGGCAGAACGGTAATATAAACTACATTCGCCAGGAGATAGAGGATGGTCACGATGAATGTGCCGAGGAAAAGGCTCATCGGGATGTTTTTTCTCGGGTTGATCACTTCCCCGGCCGTAAAAGTAATATTGTTCCATGCGTCGGAAGAAAAAAGTGATCCCACACTGGCCATTCCCAGGGCAGCAATGATAGCAAACCCTGCAAGGGGTATCTCCGGCTTTCCTTTCATATGTTGTACGGGATCCCAGAATATTTTAAGATTCGCCTGGATAGCGCCGGAATTTGCGGCAAATATCAACCCGACGAGAATGAAAAGGAACAATAATATAGCTTTACCTGATGTAAAAGCGTTTTGAATGTGCTTACCCTCCTGTATTCCACGGGTATTCACCCAGGTGAGGAAAACGATGGAGGCGATGGCAACGATCTGGACAGGCCCGAATTTGACAAACCCCGGATTGAACCAAACAACCGACTCGGAAATGCCTGGCAATAGCACTCCCAGGAATTTGGCGAAAGCCATTCCTACTGCAGCTATTGTTCCTGTCTGGATGACAAGAAAAAGGGTCCATCCGTAAAGAAAACCGGTTAAAGGGTTATATGATTCATACAGGTAAACATATTGTCCTCCTGCCTTTGGGAACATGGCAGCCAGCTCGCCATAACTGAGTGCGGCAAACAGGGTCAGGAAGCCCGTTATGATCCAGACAACCATCAGCCAGCCGGGGGAACCTACCGTGCGTGCAATATCTGCGCTGACGATAAAAATCCCGGAACCGATCATAGAACCAGCAACGATCGCTGTCGAATCGAACAGATTCAGGCTCTTTCTAAAGGTGTTTTCACTAACCATGGGCATTAATTAATTAGTTTTACAATGGTTAAAAAACTCACCCCCGCCTTTGGCTTCCCCCTCTCTTGAAAAAAGAGAGGGGGACTAATGGGATGAGTTTTTCCCTGGGGTTGAGTTTATCATGAGATCCCCCCTTATTTGGCCTTGCAAGATAAATAAATTTCAAGACCTTTTTGTCAACCTACAACCTTAGGTATTAAAAATAAATGAAATTTCTGCCTTATCTTTGTAATATCAACATTTAAAAAAATAGTTATGGATTTACGAATGACATCGACAGCATTTGAAATTTCCGGATACAAGATCATTAAAAACCTTGGCATCGTCCGTGGCGTTACGGTCAGGTCAAGATCGATCTTTGGAAATATCGGTGCGGCTTTTCAGACCCTTGCAGGGGGTAATATCACTCTGTATACCGAACTTTGTGAGAAAACAAGGAAAGAGTCTTTTGACATCATGATCAGCCACGCTGAACAGGTGGGTGGAAATGCAGTCATCGGGGTCAGGTATGATACGACAGAGATCATGAGTGGAGTGACGGAAGTTATTTGTTACGGTACGGCAGTATTAGCGGAATAAAATAACGATTGGTCCTACCATCCTGTTCCTCGTCAATATCTTTCACAAACGGAGATCAGTTTATTTATTCCCTTTACATCCTGGGAGAACTGACAATATGCTTCGCTTTTATTTGCAAAGTATTTACCGGTAATTTTTCTCAGGGAAGGATCTGTTGCCAACCACACAGGAGTAGCTGCACCTTCGTCAGGTGTCTCATGCCCTCCATATCCGAGGCAATTGCTTACCTTGGAATTTACATCACCCGGATGACAGGAGTTCACCGTTATCCCATATACCTTCAAGCGTTCTGCAAAAGCAACGGTCAGCATCCGGTTGGCTTGTTTCGACTGACGGTAAGCAGTGTCATTATTATAATTCCTGCTGCGGAATTCAGGATCATTTAAATCGAGGTCGCCTGCCCAATAGCTGGCAACATTGACGATCCGTGCTTCTCCGGCTTGTTTCAGAAATTCAGTAAAAGACCGGATCATCCGGAAATAGCCCAAAACGTTGGTGGCGAACTGCACTTCAACTCCTTCTTCTGTTTCTGTCCTTTTCAAGGGTGCCGTGACGGCATTATTGATCAATACGTGCAGAGGACCTTTCCATCTTTCGGTCATTTTCCGGATGCTATCTCTCAGCGAAAGATCCACCACTTCAAAACGGACGTTCTCATTCCCGGTTTGCTTTCTGATCTCCTCAGCAACAGATTGAAGCTTGTTTTCTTTCCTGCCGGCTAAAACAACGCTATATCCCCGCTCTGACATCTGTCTTGCGATGGCTTTCCCGATGGCTCCATATGCGCCGGTGACGATAGCAGTTTTATCTGATCCCATGATAGTATCCATCGAAAACCTCAAACTTTCCGTTTACTTTTCCTGACATTTTCACTTTAGTGCCGGTAAAAGCGCTATGTTTTTCAGCATCCATAATAAGTTCATATATTTCAATTGGCTTAGCATGAAATGTAACTGATTGTTTTATTGTTTTTGTTTTCATGATCAGTTATATTTTGTTTGAATTTAAATGGTTAACAGGAAATAAAATTACATAAAATTTACAACTTGTCAGATTTGAGAAAAAGTCCTATTTTTATCGCTGTCAAATCAAGCTTTATGAAAAGAAAAGATCTTGGATTGCGCATTGCCGGCACTATTTTTGCGGTAGTCGCCCTGGCTCACCTGCTGCGACTTGTTACTTCAGCATCAGTTCTCATTGCAAACTGGGCTTTCCCGCTATGGATGAGCATAGTGGGTTTTGTGGTACCTGGGTTCCTGTCTTTCTGGTTATGGAAGATCTCATTTGAGAAGCATGATTTATAATTATGGAAGACAATTTGAAACTTTCCATATTGGAAACACAAAGAGGCTACCCCGGTTTATGGGACAGCCTCTCCGGCTTGTCAAGGTGTTTGTTGGGTTTTATTGAATTGATCCAACCGGATAGGTTGGTTTGGGTGCATTCATATAGAGGTTGAACGTATAGATCTTACCAACTTCAAAAGGTCCTGTTTTAACATCGGGTAATACATTAAGTGTTATATCACCAATCAGCGGATAGAGGGTTATCCGGGCGATTCTTTTTCCGGTTTGCGGTCCGGGTTCTGCGAAATAATAAACGGTAGTTCCCCGGACATAAACCTGCGGATGAGAAAATATTGCATGACCGTTACCGTCAGTGATAAAGATAGTCATCTGGTATGGAAAAAAGAAATTAGGGTCAACATGTACAATAACCTGGTACTGAATTGTCCCGGTTGGTTTGGTGTTACCTGCATTTACATTGTTTGAGTTAAAGGTAAAAAGAATCAGTGCTAAACCCAGAGCGAAGAAGATTTTCGTTGTTTTCATGGCTTTTGATTTTAAAGGTTAATAATTTGTTTTTATTGATACAAAAGTACAGCGATCAGGAGGACATGATCAAGAGCCGAAATACCTGATTTATCATGCATTTTTAGCGGGAAAACACTATATGGAAATACGTATTGCGGTCAGGTCTTTTTACAAAATCCCATGCGTATTTTTACGTTCGGGGAAAAGGTTACGAAGAGGAGACCTATCCGACGATTGCTGACAGTGGACAAGCGGACAAGGACAATTACGGATTACAAATTACAGAAAGACTCGTGATTAGTGATGGGTGATCGGTGATCAGTGAATAACAACGAATAACTATGAATAACCACGAATAACAATGAATAACTTTGATTCTGTGACTTTGTGACTCTGTGACTTCCATTGATATATAAGCAAATAAAAATTAATAGGGGCTATTGTATGTTTTTAGAATGAAAATGTTATACTTTTATCATATTATTAACTGGAGTAAAACCTTTTTTAGAGGTAGCCTATAAAGATTATATAAGTATGAACAAAATTTTAACCATTGCATTAATATTCTTTGTGATATCAGGTTTTGCACAACAGATACCACAGAAATATTTCATTGCCTTCACTGATAAAAACGGGACCCCTTATTCCATCAACGATCCCCAGGCATTCCTCACACAAAGGGCCATCGACCGTAGGACAGCTCAGGGAATTCCCATTATTGAAGAGGACCTGCCCGTAAATCCTGGTTATGTTAATGCTGTTGAAGCATTGGGAACACAGGTATTTACACGTTGCAAATGGTTCAATGGTATCACTGTCAAGGTCAATGATAGTTCATTATTACCATCCATCAGGGCTCTCTCATTTGTTCAAAGTGTCACGAGAGTTACCTCTTACACTTCCAAAAAATCTGCATTCGGGGACGGAAAATTCCAGCTGGAAGAAGAATTTCGTAAAACAGGAGGAAGCCATGAAATCCGTGTACCCGGATCAGTCCAAAGTTACGATTACGGACCTTCCCATGGCCAGATTCATTTGATCAATGGAGATCCGTTACACGATATGGGCTTCCGGGGCCAGGGAAAAGTCATTGCAGTGCTGGATGCAGGATTTCTGAATGCAGATGTGACCCCGGTCTTTGACAGCCTCAGGGTCCATAACCAGATCCTTGGAACCCGTGACTTTGTTAATCCCGGCGGCAATGTCTATCAGGAACACTGGCATGGAGGCTCAGTTCTCTCTACGATGGGCGGCAATATTCCCGGCCAGCTGATTGGTACTGCCCCAAAAGCTTCTTACTGGCTGATCCGTACAGAGGATGCAGCCACAGAAAATATTGTTGAGGAATACAATTGGGTAGTAGGGGCAGAAATGGCGGACAGCGTGGGAGCAGATGTGATCAACTCGTCACTGGGTTATACCACTTTTGATAATGACTGGATGGATCATACCTGTGCAGATATGAACGGGTATACGAATCCCTCAAGCAGGGGGGCAAATATTGCAGCCAGTAAGGGAATGGCGCTCAGTATCAGCGCCGGGAATGAAGGCGGAAGCGGATGGACCTGCGTTAGTTCGCCTTCTGACGCCCTGGATGTATTGAGCATTGCTGCCACAGATTCGCTGGGCAATTACGCCTATTTTAGTTCTACCGGCACCGTAAACGGGGACTATGTAAAGCCAAACATTGCTTCGGACGGCTGGAATGCCTGGGTTGCTTATCCCGATGGCACATTGGGTGCAGGCAGCGGTACTTCATTTGCCTCTCCGATCAATGCCGGAATGATGGCCTGTTTATGGCAGGCTCAGCCCGGCATTAGCCAATCCGGACTGCGGCTTGCCATTGAGAGAAGTGCAAGTCAATATACACATCCGGATTCATTGCTGGGTTATGGAATTCCCAATTATGTGAATGCCTTGGTCTATACTCAGATCGGAGTAAAAAGCGAAGGCACCTTCCGGGTTTATCCTAACCCTTTCAAAGATGCCTTTGTCATTTCGTTTACTTCCAATCTGTCAGGTAATTTTGAGATTAGCCTAATTTCAGTCACCGGGACTCTTATTCTGAAAACCAAAAAGATAATCTTTGCAGGAGCAGGTAACACTGTCAAAATAGAAGATCTTGTTACAATTGCACCCGGGATGTATATTCTGAAGATCTCTTCAGGGAGTATAATAGAATACGTGCGGCTGGTGAAAATTGAGAATAGCAGTGATCGGTGACTGGTGATCGGTGATCGGTAAAATACAACGAATAACCATGAATAACAACGAATAACTTTGATACCCTGTCACTTTGTGACTCTGTGACTTTGTCACTCCTTAATGAACTTCCCGATTTCCGTGTATCCCTGAGAAATATATTTCACGAAATAGATACCATCCGGAAGTGAACTGATATCGATTTCTAATTTGGGACCTTGCATTTTTTGTTGGATCACTTCTTGCCCTGTTATTCCGTAAAGAGAGATTGAACCATCAATATTGTTCATGGATTTTCGTAATTCAATTGTTATTATCTCTTTGGCAGGGTTAGGATAAATCGAGAATGTAGTATTGTATAGTGCGGTTTCTTGAATAAAATCAGTCCCTCCATTTGTAGTATTTAAGATAGTTCCATGATTACCTGTAATATACCCTGTATTTGTACTGGTAAAGTAAACAGACCATAAATCATAAATTGTACAGCTCGATAAAGCAGTCCAATTCATTCCTCCATTGATTGTTTTTAAGATTGTTCCACCACAACCCACTGTATAACCTGTAATGGCATCGGGAAAGTAAACTGAAATTAAACATTCTGATGTTCCGCTTGATAAGGAAGACCAGGATATTCCTCCATTGGTGGTTTTTAAAATAGTTCCACCAGCACCCACCGCATAACCTATATTGGCATCTATAAAGTAAACAGAATTTAATTGATCGGCTGTTCCACTTGATAAAGCATACCAAGTAGTGCCTCCATTGATGGTTTTTAATATGGTACTGCCGCCCACTACATA
>CAIYUC010000232.1 GCA_903929315.1 uncultured Bacteroidales bacterium | reverse complement strand
GCCACTCATCTGCTTCCTCCAGAAAAAAGTCGGAAGTAAAACAGGTGTAAACCGTTTCACCGTACGGTAGTTTAAAAGATCCATTACGTTTTTGCTTCAGCGGTAAACCGAAATCGGCGGTTTTCAATATCTTGGAAGCATCTCTATCAAAAGCAGCATCGAAACGAAAGACATAACAATTTTTACAACCCGGGCTTATTTTGTGGCAACCGTGCCATGGATTCCATTGAGCCATCTGTTTAGTCCTTTTACCAATCATCCATTCACCCTTCAAAAGTAAAGCATTCAATCATTATGTTAACGATCCTTAACCGATGTGTCCAACCCTTTACCTGTGCCTGTTGAATGCTATATTTTAATGAAGTTGATGCATTTGAAGCTTTTGGAAACAAAAAGAGTAAGAGATCGAGTACGGACTGAAATCGAAAATAAGCTTCAACAGAAGTTGGTTGGGAAACATATCAAATCAAGATTAAGCATTCAGCTTGTCAATATATTGAATTTATTTATTTTGTATCTTTGGATACATTACATTCAGGTAACAATTTTTACGCTGGAGATCATTGATATTCTTTTTTTTACGCAACAAGGTATACTCAAAGAAAACAAGTTTGCAACATAATCAGGCTTGAAGCAGTTGGAAATTATCGGTCATTAATGTCAATAATTCCGGCCTGTATTTTTTAATGTTTTTAAAGAAATTCAAACAATAAAATCGAAACACAGCGAATTCCGCATAATACGAGTTATAGGTGACCTTTTTCTTAAAAAATTTCCATAATCGCTCAATGACGTTGAGATTTGGGCTATACGGAGGAAGAAATAAGAACTGTACTCTTGGATTTTGTTGCAGAAATTCACTTACAAACTGAGAATGATAGTATTTCGCGTTATCTAAGATTATATAAATGAGCCCCAATGGCTGTTTACGCATGATTTCTTTCAATAATTCAACCGTTGATTGTGCATTGACTGTCTCTGACTCATGAACAACGGCCGAATGATTCTCAATACAATAAGCTCCGTTCAAGTTGATTCGTTGACGCCCGGTATTGGATTGAATGACCATATTAATTCCTTTCTTGATCCAACCATAGGCAGGCTGAGAATTATGAAGAGTGTGAGCGGCATCGGCTAAATATATGCGGTCTTCGGGAGCTTTATCTTCTTTAAGTTGGGTGTACATTTCAACAAATTCCTGTTGAGCTGCGCTGTTGGCTTTACCAGGTATGTGCTTTGGCTTCTTATAGGTAAAGTCCAATTGGTGAAGAAGGCAGGTCATACCCTTGGAGGTATACTTTACCTTGAACCTTTTTTTCACAAATGCGCAAATTTCTTTGGCTGTCATGTAGACATTGCTCTCCAGATGCTCATTCAAGTCAGCCAGATGTGCATCTGTAAGTTTGCAGGTGCCTCCGCAGTAATTGTCCTGAAGAAGCCCGTCAAGTCCTTTTTCGGTATAGATCTGATGCCAGCGCCAAACAGTTGTCATATCGATCAACAGGATCTCGGCTATTTCAGTATAACTAAACCCCCGGTTCAGCAAAAGCATAGCTTTGATTTTATCACTGGGCTGCTTACGCTTTTCAACCCGATGCATCCTTTCAAAGGATTTAATTTGTTCCGATGTTAAAAACCCTGTCATCAGATGCAAAATAAATTGCAATTTGTTTTCGAATATTTTCACCCGAGGGTTTTTATCCACATTCAATTGTTCATTATCTTGCAAACCTATTCAGCTTGGGTATATAACCATGTTGATATATATTTTCGATTGATGTATCCAGGGTATTTGATAATTCAATATTCTCTATGGTTATAAATAGTGCATTATTCTTATTTTTATTTCTACCTGCTTTCTTTAGCATTTATTATCTTGTTAATGAAAAGTATAAAAATATTGTTCTCTTATTGTTCAGTCTTTTATTTTATACATG
>CAIYUC010000231.1 GCA_903929315.1 uncultured Bacteroidales bacterium | reverse complement strand
CTGCAAATTATTCTCCCTTCCCCCGGGTGGGGAATAAGGTGTGAGTTTGGGTGTGAGAGTGAGTGTGGAGCCTGCAAATTATTCTCCCTTCCCCCGGATGGGGGAGAAGGTGTGAGTTTGGGTGTGAGAGTGAGTGTGGAGACTGAAAAATTATTCTCCTTTCCCCCGGGTGGGGAATAGGGTGTGTGTTTGGCTGTGGGTGTGAGTATGGTAGGTGAGAAAAACTATTTGATTCCTTACACCTCCCCCCGAATGGGGGGAGGCCGGGAGGGGGGCTGACAATTATTTCTCGAAAACATCCACTTCCCTGAAATATTGCGGACCATGCCACGAATCCTCGCTGATCCACATCAGGTAGCGGTAACGGGCATGTTTATCCTTATCAGGGATGATCGTATAGACCACGCTGCCTGTGTACCACATATCGAGAGGGGTTGCAGAGGCAAGATAAGTCCACCCCGATGCTTTCGGATCCCCGGTAAAAACGGCTTTTTTAGCAGCCAACCCCCAGAGTGAGAAACGTTGCGGACCACGCCGACTATCCAAGACCGAGAAAAGATGAAGGCTGTCGATCCCGGTTTCTTTTTGAAGATCCATGACAATCCTGCCTTCGCCCTGCCGGAACCAGACATCCTTGAGAGAGTCTGCCGGTAAAAGTCCGAACATACCGTCGTTGATGGAGGAAACAATGGTCCCCTGCTCCGGTTTGTTTGCCGTGTTTTTATCTAACCCTGAATAATAATATCTCACCGTTACGCCATTTGGCATGTGCATATCAGCATAATCCTTCGAAGTGACCTTGAAGGGCATGTCGTTAAGGTTCCGGGTTTTAATGTACGTCAGTGTTGCTGACGGGGTCATCTCTTCCTTAACATACCTCGTCTCCAGCATAAGCGGAAAACCTTTACGACCGGAGAAATCGTCATACAAAGGCTCTGCAGGCTGAGCCTGGTCAAAAGGATCATCAGCCAGCGTGATCGCGAAGATCCTGATGGCATCATTCTCGGGAAGCTGCAGGTATCCTGCAGCGGGGCTTATATCCATTCCATACTTAAAAATGTATGCATAATGATATGGTTCATTCGCAGTATCATTATGAACATGGGTTGCAAACCATGCAACCTCATCCCTTTTGATGAACCCTTTCTCCAGGGCTTTGATCCTGTCTGATTTATCCCAGATCCGTTTGTCAAACTGGCCGATCTTTCCCGTATAGCATTGCACACGGAAGGTTTTTTTACTCTGGCCGGCGCGGAATGTCCCGCCGGTATCACGGGTAGCAGCGGCCAGGATATAAATATGGTTATAATTTCCGGTCTTCGGCAGAAGGATCTTTTGTCCATTGCAGGCCATGACATTATTCTGCCCGTCCAGCTTGCTTCCCATCTTAAAAGTGATACCATCCATGACGATCTTATCGGGAAAAAGTTCTGCCGGAAGGCTGATGCTGTCCTTGTCGAATGCGCCGTTCCTCTTGTTTTTCTCCGTACTGACGACATCCTGGTCATACGGAAAGACGACCGGGTAGGATATGGGTTGATCCAGCTTTTCAGCCGGTGGCTCAAGTTGGAGGGCGAAACTCCGGATTTCATATTTTTTCATATCAACCACCAGTTTACCACCCCGGATCAAAGCATCGCCAATTTTTCTTTCCTGGCCGTCCACTTCTGCAGCGCTTTTAATCTTTGCAGGTAAGGCCACCTCCACATTCTGAACATCCCTTCCAAAGAGTTCCTGTAAGCGGATGATGACAAGGTCGCTATTCTCCGCTTTCTTGATCGCACGGATATCGACCTGCGGGGTACTTACCTGTATGAGTGAAAAGGATTGTCCCAGAAAACCCTGGTGTTTCGGTACAAGGAATGCAATGAGCGGCTGGTTCAGGCTTCTTCCCTGCCATTCCGATTTCCCGGTGCGCCAATCCCCGTTGTGGCTGAATAATCCAAAGGTGAACTCATGACTTCCCCAATCCTGGGTTGCCTGGTCATGAAAGGCATTCGTTTCGGGAGTGTAAAGGAGTGTAAGCCGGAGCGTTTTATCATCCGGTTTATCCGACCCGAATTTGCAATCTTCTATCACAGTAACGCCGAAAGTCCCTGATTTATCTGTGAGATCGAACCATTCCCGGGAGGGCACTTCGTATTTTTTCTCATTATTATTGCTTCGTTCAATTGTTCCCAGGCCGAGATTATAGGTGGCGATAGTGTTTGCTGCGGTTAAAGGAAATGATGCTTTCAGACTGACACCTTTGGATTGCCAATCGACATCATTATGGATGATGATCCTTTTCCCGGCTTCGCCGGCGCAAAGAAACAAGTATTGTGTAAAACGGGAGTTCCTCGCGGAACGCTCTATTTTAAAAGAGATCCTTACAGGGCCTGTCTCGAAGAGCGTTATTTCAGGAGTTCCGTCGACATATCCGACGGGGGGATTTTTCCGGTCATACCAATACATATTCCATGCCGGCCAGAAATCAGGGTGTTCTTTTTGAAAAGCAAGCCTTATGGGAGATGAGAGGATCTCCTTGTTAAGCTTTTTATCAAAGATGTTTGATATATCGCCATTGGCATTGACCATAATACGGTAATAATCATTTTCGAGCGAATTTTTTCCGGCGACAAGACCGGTTTTAAATATTCCGGGTTTCTTTGCCGGTTGTACATCGTAACAGGCAAGACCAAACGAAGCCACCTTTGCCGGGAAGAGAATGGTGAGGGCATTTTTTGCCCCGTTAATGACCTGGGATGGTACTTCTTTGCCTTCCGGGTCGAAGACGGAGATGTTATCCGGTGAGCCGTCAGGGTAAGGGATCACGGCTTCCACAATATCTTCCCTGGGGACAGCAATAGGGTTGTAGATCACTATGGGTTTTCCTGAGGTACGGGTATCCATCGCCCCGATCATTACTCCGGCGGAAGCTTCAAGCTGGCTTGCGAATTGGTTCAGCCCTAGTACTTCATCGTTCCAGGCATATTCGTATGCTGTCGGGATACATGTGCCGGGCAGGATATCGTGCATCTGACTTCCCAGCACCAGCCACCAGGCGCGGTTGAAGACATCCTGCGGGTAAGCTTGTCCGCCAAGCCAGTTAGCCGCGACGGCCAGGGGTTCAGCAGCTTGTGCAAGCAGCTCATTTTTCCGGTTCCAGCGTTTCATATAGGCTTCCGATGTGAGGGAGCCCGCAGAATGCTGGGTCAGGAGCAGGTCTCCGGAATAAACCGGCAGACGGTCTTTTTGTTCCTTTGTAAGATCGCGAAATAACTGGTCGGAGGAGCTCAGGTACACATGGATCTTGCTATCCGGGTTATTGATGCTGGCCAGCCCGTTCTTCACAGCATCTTCATCAGGGGAGCCGCCAATATCGCCGGTTCCATAATAACGGTAGTCGGCATAGACACCATATTTTTTGCCATTTTCCATCACCCTGTCCACCCACATTTTTACTGTATCCAAGCGGGGTTCGATATCTCCGCCATAGTCTGTTGCATTTAGCGCTGCAATTACCCCGTTCCCATCAGGACCGGTCCAGTTGCCGATATTAAAAGGGATCCCCACGGCCGATCCCCACGCCAGCTTTTGGGTGGAAAATCCTTTGATGCCGCAATGTGCCAATACCGAAGGCAGTGATGCCTGGAAGCCAAAACAGTCAGGAAGCATGAAATCCACACTTTCTTTCCCGAATTCATTACGGAAATAATTGTTTCCATATAATACCTGGCGGATAATGGATTCCGGTGAAGGGATGTTGGCATCGCACTCATCAACGGACGAACCCGAGACAAACCACCGGTTGAGAGCAATGAGTTTTTTCATCTTCTCATATTTTTCCGGGTAGTATTCCTTCATCATCTTATATCTCCGGGCGCCTGTAAAATTAAAAACGTACCCTTTATATTTCTCAAATAGTCTGAAATTAGAATCCAATGTGGCTTTCAGGTACTCGTTGACGGTTTCCGGGTAATCCCATCTCCATTGTGTGTCGAGGTGTGCATACCCGACTGTGTATAGCACCGGTTCAACCGAAAGATCATATTTTGGTGTAACGGTTGATTGTATTTCAGGTTGAGCTTCCAGGTCGTTAACCCACATGAAGAAGAGGGAAAAGAAAATGAAAAGGACGAGTGTTCGCATATATATCAGATTTTACTTCGTAAAAATAAAGAATTATGTGAATCATGTGATAAAAAATAACCACAATGACACAACGTTATAAACTATGTCCACAAAGAAAATTTTCATTGTGACCTTTGTGCAAACATTGTGTTCATAGTGGTTAAACAAATAGTTTGATTCTTCAAGTCTCCGCTATGATTTTTTCAACTATCACACTAAATTATAACATAACTCAAAAACCTCTACTTTTGTAAAAAATTAAAAACAAAGAACCTGAGAAAATGAAAAAAATATTATTCTTCATGCTGACAGCAGCAGTGCTTGCTTCCTGCGGAGGAAAAAAGGAAAACAAATATATTCTGACCGGGATGATCAAAGGGGTTGATACCGGTATGGTCTTGCTACAACGATCCTTTGACGGAAATACAGAGACGGTGGATTCAACAATGATCAAACATGGTGAATTTAAGTTCGAGGGAAAGGTCTTGGCGCCGGAGAGATGGAACCTGGTCATCAAAGGAACGGATCATCGTTTTCCTTTCTTTGTGGAGAATTCGAAGATCACTTTAACGGCCTATGCTGACAGCACTGAGAAACTGGAGGTTTCAGGTTCTGCTACCCAGGACACTTACAAGCAATTTACTTCAAAGCAGGACAGCATGAATAATTTAATGATGCCATTGAACAAGGAATATGAAGAAGCAGATAAAACTCATGATACCGTAAAGATAAAAAAGATCGACTCGATCTATGATGCCCATGACGGCGAGATGAAAAATATCATTACCGGGTTCGCGAAGACCAATAACAAGTCGACCGCTCCTGCTTACCTTGTCGTGAGGAATGTTTGGATGTTCGAACTCCCTGAACTGGAATCAGTCACTTCCGCTTTTGACACAAGTCTCAATAAATCTGTTTATGTCCAGACACTTCAAAAAAGGATAGAAATATTAAAGAAAGTCCAGATCGGCCAGCCTGCCGTCGACTTTACCATGAATGATACGACCGGGAATCCGGTGACTCTTTCATCGTTGAAAGGAAAGATCCTGCTGGTTGATTTCTGGGCATCCTGGTGCGGTCCGTGCCGTGCTGAGAACCCCAATGTGGTGAAGGCATTCCAGGCATATAATAAAAAAGGATTTGATGTGCTTGGCGTTTCTTTCGATAAAAAGAAGGCCAACTGGGAAAAAGCCATAATAAACGATAATCTCACCTGGACACATGTCTCCGATCTGAAGTATTGGGCCAATGCAGCCGGGAAGCTATATGGGATCAGCTCAATCCCTTCCAATATTTTACTTGACAAGGACCAGAAGATTATTGGCAGAAACCTTCGCGGCGAAGACCTCTGGAAGAAACTGGCAGAGGTTCTCGGACCACCTGTAAAACCAGCAGGTAAAACCAAAAAGAAATAATAGGGTTTTGCAGTGCTGAACCTTTAAAGATTTTTACCGCAGAGACGCAGAGGCGCAGAGATTAAAATTTGTTTACATATTTTTAAAACCATCTTTTCAAACCGGGATATTATTATAGACCATGGATTCCGGTCTCTTATTGATTAACTTCAGATTGGAAATAATTTTGGCTTCATAAACTGGATGCATGCTAAGAATTTCTTTGCAGCTCTGCATCTCTGCGGTAATAAAAAGCTATTGAGTTTGACCCTGGAAGTATTTCTCCTTCCGCCATTTCAAAAAAAAATACCACCCTAACAATTTATCGTATCGATATTTCTTAAATAATTCATATATTTACAGGGCATTCTCAGGTCAATGAGGTTTTGAGGCGGATTGATATAACAAACAATCTATTTATATAACAAAGCCATGAAAAAGAACGTGCTGTTAATGATCCTGGTGACTTTTTGGGTACAAGGTATCAGTCAATCCATCGTTGATTCGAATAAATTATGGAGTAACCTGATTTTTCAGGCGATATATGGTAACATCAGTACTGAAAGTATTAGATTTACTGGGGATACAATAATAAATCTCCAGTCTTACAAAAAAGTCGTAAGATCGTTGGACGAAACACAGTCAAATTGGTATTATTATGGATATATCAGGGAAGATGGTAATAAAAGGGTTTACTACAGGATGAATGCCACTGAACCGGAAAGATTACTTTATGATCTTGGTTTAGCACTCAATGATTCAATCCTTGCTTATGGACTGACCAGTTTTTTTGACTCTGTCTTTCTTGAATCAGAGACCTACCATATCACAACGATCGATAGCATTATGATCGGAAATGCTTACCATAAACAACTTCATTTAAGTATCCGATCCAATACTTCCTTTATTGAAGTAGAGCGATGGGTAGACAGTATGGGAAGTATGAGTGGAATGTTGCATAATATGATGGGATTAGGTTATGATGGGTTTACTTTATTATGTTTCAAGGAAGATGACATTTTGAAATATCATAATCCTTCCTATACAACTTGTTATTTAGTCTCATCTGTTGATCCTCTGAGTAACACAAATGATATGATAAAAATCTATCCCAATCCTGTTTCTGATGTATCAACTCTTACTGTCAATGGAATCAATGAAAGGAAAGAATTATACATTAATTTCTATAATCCGCTTGGTCAGATCATTTATACGAAATACTTTATCAGGGAATTTCAGATATATAAAAATGAAATGCCAGCAGGGATTTATTTCTACAACATCTCCAGCAAATCAGGGAACCTTGCTTGCGGGAAAATAATAATCAATTAGTCTGCAAATTATTTTATGGAGTTATTCAGAGAAGTCACAAAGTGATAAAGTAGCAAATAGCATACTGAATAAATGCATCCTGCTATCAGCATCATTACTGAACTCCCCGGTATCGGATTTTTTAACAATGCTGTGAAACAATTCTCCGGGGATTAAACTTCTCATTTTTGAAAAAATTGATAATTTTACCCACGGGATTGGTTTTGCCGTTACTGTAAATTCCCCATTTCCGTGGTTTGTCCATTCCCTGTTTTTTTCTAAAAATTTATTCCTGACGGATGTCACGTAAAATGACCAGCCTTTTAAATTGAAGAAAAAGCCATTAAAAAAGGAACAGCTGAAAAAGGAACAGCGCACAGTATATCAAAGACCGAAAAAACAGGTTAAAGAAAAATATGCTGACCTGGTTGGATTGACCATTATCATCCTGCTTGGAATTATTATTTATTCCAACTCCTTTAATTGTTCCTTCCATTTTGACGATTACCCGATCATCGTCAATAATACGAAAATTCAAAATTTGCTGGATGTACAAGCCTGGTGGAATTTCTATCCTACGCGTCTCATCGGTATATTCACCTTTGCTCTTAATTATCATTTTAACCAGCTTGATGTCAGGTACTACCATCTTGTTAACCTTATCATCCATCTCATCAATGCCTGTCTGGTCTGGTGGCTCACACTTTTGATCTTTTCTTCCCCCGCCTTAAAAGATAATCCGATCATCAGGCAAAAAAAAGTTATTGCTTTCTTTACGGCTTTACTATTTGTTTCACACCCTCTTGCAACTCAATCAATAACTTATATTTGGCAACGGGTTGCCTCCATGGTTGCCATGTTTTATCTCCTTTCCCTGATACTTTATGTAAAAGCCCGACTTTCAAACAAAGGAAATATATCTAAAACCCTTTTGTTTACTGGTTCATTGATCTCTGCCGTGCTGGCTATGCTAACAAAAGAAAATGCCTTCACGCTTCCGTTTGCCATCTTGCTCTTTGAAATCTTCTTTTTAAGGACAAAGAAGTTTTCATTAAATTTCAGGGACTATCGCATGATCCTATTGCTGGCAGTATTTATAGGAGTTATATTGATCATACCGTTAAAGTTCTCATTTAGCATTTTTGAATCGATCCCTCCAAGGCATGGACATATCTATACTATTACTCCGGTTAATTATCTTTTCACTCAGTTCAGTGTCATTGTCAAATATATCCAACTTTTATTCCTGCCAATAAATCAGAATTTAGACTATGATTTCCCGATTTCAAATAATTTTTTCGGTATAAGAACATTCTTAAGTTTTCTGATACTTTTATCTTTGGTCATTCTTGCTATGTTCTTTTTTAAAAGATACAGGATCATTTCTTTTGGCATTTTCTGGTTTTTTCTCACGTTATCGATCGAATCGAGCTTCATTCCATTAGATGATTTGATATTCGAACACCGTACTTATCTCCCCTCATTTGGTTTTTTTCTGATTCTTAGCTCAGGTTTATATATTTTGCTCTGGGATAAGCATAAATTCGTTGCAATTGCTATCTTAACGATTATAATAGGAGCAAATTCCTTCCTGACCTATGAAAGAAATAAAGTCTGGAAGGATGATCTTACTTTATGGAGTGACAATGTGAAAAAATCCCCGAATAAAACCAGACCACTTTATAACCGTGGTGTTGACTACAGCAACCTTGGGCAGTGGGAGAAATCAATTGCCGATTATTCGAAGGCGCTCGAGATAGATCCGGATTATACCGATGCTTTATCCAACCGTGGCGGGGTATACGGGAAAGTCGGTCAGTGGGATAAGACGGTTGAAGATTGCTCCCAGGCGATCAGGATCGATCCGAATAATTTTATGGCCTGGTTCAACCGTGGCGATGCTTACGAGAATCTCAGACAATTTGATCAAGCCATTGCAGATTACTCAAAAGCGATCGGGATAGACCCGGAATTTCCCAAAGCATACTCTAACCGGGGCATAGCTTATGCGAACCTCGGGCAATGGGAGCAGGCAATTACAGATTATTCGCAGGCGATAAGAATCGATCCGGGATACGCCCAGGCTTATTATAATCGCGGAATTGTATACGCGAATCTCGGACAGTGGGACAAGGTTATTGCAGATTGTTCCAGGACAATCGAAATCGCCCCGTCCTATGTTCAGGCTTATTCCAATCGTGGTGCCGCTTACGGTAATATTGGACAGATGGACAAAGCGATTGACGATTACTCCAGGGCGATCAGCATAGCCCCGAATTATACCAAAGCCTATACAAACCGGGCTATTGCTTATGGAAAATTGGGTCAATGGGATAAAGCAATCACCGATTATTCACAGGCGATCAGTTTGGAGCCGAATAATGCCAGTGCCTGGTACAGCCGTGGAACTGTTTATGGAAACCTCAGACTATGGGACAATGCAATAGCCGATTTCACCAGGGCGATCGAAATTGACCCGAACTTTACTAAGTCATATGCAGACCGTGAAGTTGCTTACAGGAAATTACGAAGTGGGAAAAAGTGATAACCAACTTCTCTTATCTTGTTTTTATTTCATTCTCAGGTTTCCTATTCACAGGTCTTGCCCGGGATTTTTGGCGGTGATACAAATAATTGGTGCAATGCAGTGGTTGAATAATATTAGTACTTTTGTTCATGCAAATTAACACCTTCGTATTGAACATGACATTTCTTAAATTTTTGAAAATTCCCTTTCTCCCGGCGCTGATTCTGATTTTTGCTTCATTTCTATCCTTTGGGCAAGCCAACTATTCAATAACCGGAGATATTCAGGGTCTCTCTTCGAAAAAAGTATACCTTTCCGGATACTCTGGCGAAAAACTACGATTGATAGATTCAACAACGTCGGATGATAAAGGGAAATTCATCTTTACACTGAAGCCCACTATCGTTAGTGGTCTTTACCGCGTCTCCTGGGGAAAAGATAAATTTCTGGACCTGATCCTGAACAAAGAGAACATCGTATTTTATACCACATCTGAAAACCCTGCGGATAGCGTTCAGATCCTTTCCTCACTTGAAAACAACCTTTATTTCTGGTATGAACGACGGGAGCGCCTGAACCAGTCCAAACTGGAACTGATCACGCCCATTGTGGATTATTACCCGGTGAAAGATGCTTTTTATACAATGGTCACAGGGGAATTTGAATCCATCCAGAGATCCCAGGAGAAAGCCTTCGATTCCCTCTCCGGGTTGTATCCGGGATCATATGCAATGCGGATCTTAAAGCTGCAAAAAACACCATTCCTGCCTGCTGCATTATCGAAAGATGATCGCGTCGAATACCTGAAGGCTCATTTTTTTGACAAGGTGGATTTCAACGACACCTTGCTTTTGAAAAGCAATGCCTGGTCGAACAAAGCTATTTCTTACCTCGGATTATGGGGGAATTCCAGGTTCAGCCAGAAACAGTTGGAGACGGAATTCATCAAGGCGGTCACTATACTGATGAATGCAGCTTCCGTCAATCCGGACATTTATAAATTTTTACTGGATTATCTGTTAGGCGGTTTCGATAAATATCATTTTGAGGAGGTGATAACTTACATGGCAGATCACTTCCAGGACCCTTTTTCCTGTGAGGACCAGACGAAGAAGAGTGCATTACAGAAAAAGCTGGATACTTTTAAGAAAATTGCCAATGGGAAAGTTGCTCCCGACATTGATATTCCCGATATGAAAGGGAAGATGATCCGTTTGTCGGAGATACCGGCAGAATATACGCTGCTGATTTTCTGGTCGAGCGAATGCCATCATTGTACCGACATGATGCCCAGGGTAAGGGATATTTATGACAAACAGAAACCAAAGCGGATGGAGATCCTTGCCGTATCGATAGACACGAGCCGGAGAGAATGGACCGGGTTTATCAAAGATGAAAAGCTTGATTTCCTGAATGCCTCAGATTTAAAAGGTTTCGATAGTAAATCTGCGGATCAATACAATATCTACGCCACCCCGACAATGTTCCTGCTGGACCGTGAAAAGAAGATCCTCGCCAAGCCGATTTCCTACCGGGAACTGGAACAGGTATTGAGGGAGAACAAGTTACTTAATTAATCATCCTTCCCTTTATGTATGACTTTATAAAAGGAAAACTGGTCGAAAAAAATCCTGCTTATGCAGTCATCGAGGCCAATGGCGTGGGTTATTTGATGAATATTTCCCTCCATACTTATTCCCTGATGAAAGAAGAGGAACATTGCATGTTATATGCACATCTGGCAGTAAGGGAAGACGCTATGGTACTCTTTGGTTTTTTTGAAAAAGAAGAAAGGGAATTATTCCGTCAGCTGATTTCTGTTTCAGGTGTGGGGACAAATACCGCCCGGATGATTCTCTCCTCCCTCTCCCCGGACGAAGTAAGCCAGGCGATCATACGGGAAGATTCTGTATTACTCCAACGGATCAAAGGGATCGGTTTGAAGACGGCCCAACGTATCATTATCGACCTGAAAGATAAGCTTTACAAAGAGTTAATTCCCCACGAAAAATTAGGAATCCAGCACAATACAAAGACAGAAGAAGCGTTATCTGGTTTATTAATTCTTGGCTTCCAGAAGATGATGGCCGAGAAAGCACTGAATAAAGTCATAGAAGTTGAAGGGCAGGCTTTATCAGTGGAACAATTGATCAGGAATGCTTTGAAAATTTTATGATAAAGAAAGCATGACCTCGATTAATATTTTGTACGACCGTATAAACAAATTTGGAGTTTGCTTACTAAGGTTACATACGTATTAAGATGCTTCTTTGTCCTTTCCGGTCTGGTTGTTTTGTTTAATCTTCCAGCTACTGCACGTAAAAATATTTACCCGGAAACTTTTTCCTTTCCCCCGGATTCCTTAAAAAAAGATACCTCGAACCTTCGTTATCCTTTTGATGAAGGGTCAACCCATCCGGGCTCACCGGGCGCCAGTAATCTGTATTTGAAGAATCCTGCAAATGTCCGTACCACCATTGAATACGATCCGCTAACAAAGCAATATGTTACCGTTTACAAGGTCGGGAATACAACCTACCGGATCCCGACCACCATGAGCTTTGAGGAATATCAGAACGAGGACATGGAAAAGCTGATCCGGAATTACTGGAGGCAGCGAAGTGAAGCGGCCAGTCTGGACAATACCGGTGGGGTGATCCCAAAATTGCATATTCCCGGGAAGGTATTTGAGACCATCTTCGGAAATAATACCGTTGATATCCGGCCGCAGGGATCGGCTGAAATCACTTTCGGGATTGTTTCCAATCGTCGCGACGACCCCATGCTGAACACCAACCAGCGCAGGCAGACGAATTTTGATTTCGATGAGAAGATCCAGATGAATGTCATCGCCAAGATCGGCGATAAGATCGAGTTTAAAACAAGCTATAATACACAGGCAACCTTTGATTTCGAGAACAAGCTGAAGTTAAAGTACGAAGGGAAGGAAGATGATATCATCCAGCTGATAGAGGCCGGTGACGTAAATCTCCCTTTGAACAGCACGCTTATAAGAGGGAGTGAAAGCCTTTTCGGGATCAAGACGAAGCTTAGGTTCGGAAGGGTCACGGTGACAGCTCTTTATTCACAACAGAAGAGCGAGACGAAGAACATAACCGTCCAGGGGAATGCGCAGACAACCAAATTCACGATCCGGGCAGATGAATATGAAGATAATAAGCACTTCTTCATCGCCCAGTATTTTCGCAATAATTACAAAAAAGGCCTTTCCAAGCTGCCGATTATCGCCTCCAATGTGAACATTGTAAAGATCGAAGTATGGTTGACCAATATCGGAGCTGCTGTCACGGAAAACCGCAACATCGTGGCTTTCCAGGATCTTGGTGAAGTTTCCCCATACAATTGGAGGTTTCACGGTAATCCCTCCATACCCAATCCATCGACCAAATCCAACGACCTGATCCATGTGATCATGCCCTTCACTTCCGATAGCTCTAATGTAAGGAATATCAATAAAGTGACGGATTACCTGCAGAGCAGAGTGGGCCTTATATCGGGGCAGGACTTTGAGAAAGTGGAAAGTGCACGCAAGCTGTTAACTTCTGAATATACCTTTAATTCCAAACTGGGGTTCATCTCTTTAAATACGACCCTCAATCCCGACCAGGTACTGGCTGTCGCTTACCAGTACCAGCTGATCGGTGACACCACGGTATATCAGGTAGGAGAGTTTTCCGACCAGGGCATACATTCCCCCAGCAACCTGATTGTAAAGCTCCTAAAGAGTACCACATTGAATACACGTCTTCCAATCTGGAAACTGATGATGAAGAACGTTTATTCATTGGGCGCATACCAGATCCAGCCGCAGGATTTCATGCTGAACATTCTTTATTCGGGGAATAAAAACGGCGTTCCAACTGCATATATCACAGAAACACGAATCAGCGGTCATCCTTTACTTCGGGTGATGAACTTTGACAACCTGAACCAGCAGCAAAATCCTCCGGGTGATGGAATGTTTGACTTTCTTGATGGTGCGGAAACAAACGGTGGTACGGTACAAGCATCAAACGGAAGGATCTTCTTTACTGTGCTTGAACCTTTCGGACAGGACCTCCGTGATTCGATTTATGATCCGATGGATCCGAAAACCTCACTGGACCTGGCGAATAAATACTGCTTCGACTCTTTGTACACAGTGACCAAGACGATGGCGCGACAATTTCCGGAAAAGGACAAGTTCGTTCTGGATGGTTCTTATAAATCCACTGCAGGGTCGGAAATTTCGTTGAATGCTTTGAATGTTCCTCAAGGTTCCGTCCATGTGAGTGCCGGTGGCGTCCAATTGCAGGAAAATGTGGACTATACTGTTGACTACACCCTGGGCCGGGTAAGGATCATCAATGAAGGAATTTTAAATTCAGGTACCCCGATCAACATTTCGCTGGAAAGTAATGAGATGTTCAATGTGCAGACCAAGCGCCTGATCGGAACGCATATAGATTATACGATTAATAAGGATTTCGTGATCGGGGCGACCCTCCTGAACCTGAATGAAAGCCCGCTGACACAGAAGGTAAATTATGGGGATGAGCCCATATCCAATACAATGTGGGGCATGAACCTTACTTATCGGACACAATCCAGGCTGATTACCCGGCTTGTAGATGCACTTCCGTTGATCACTACAAAAGCCCCGTCGAATGTGTCGGTAGATGCTGAATTCGCACAGTTCATCCCGGGTCATTCAAAAGCCATCGGGAAAGCCGGGACATCTTATATCGATGATTTTGAAGGCGCCCGGTCAACCATCGATCTGAAAAACATCGGGACATGGTTCCTTGCAAGCACACCGCAGGGTCAGACTTCCTTGTCGTTGTTCCCGGAAGCTGCGGAGGGCACAGGACTTACTTACGGTTTCAACCGCTCCAAGTTAGCCTGGTACGTCATCGATCCCTTATTTTACGATAAGAACCAAAACCTGATACCACCGAATGTAAGCAATACGGAATTATCGAACAACTATGTCAGGCAGGTTTGGGAAACCGAAGTATTTCCCAATAAGCAACCTTTAAACGGTATACCCGTGAATCTTGCCATATTGAACCTCGCTTATTATCCCTCAGAGCGGGGACCTTATAATTATGATGTGGCACCCACCGCTTTTTCAAAAGGGGTCAACACGGATGGAACACTTGCCGATCCTCCCTCCCGCTGGGGTGGTATGATGCGTTCGATTGAGACCACTGATTTTGATGCCACGAATATCCAATATATCGAGTTCTGGATGATGGATCCGTTCTCCTCAGATTCCACCAATTCCGGCGATCTTTATTTCAACCTCGGGGATGTTTCCGAGGATATCCTGAGGGATGGAAGGAAGAGCTTTGAGAATGGGTTACCGACGTCGGCACTCGTCACCAATGTGGATACTACCATCTGGGGCAGGGTGCCTGCCACCCAGGCATTGGTGGATGCTTTTGACAATAACCCGAATTCCCGGATATACCAAGATGTCGGCTATGATGGTCTGAGCGATGCTGATGAACGTACCTTTTTTGACTCCTCCTATCTTCAGAAAATTGCCAAGTTATACGGAACCAATTCTGCTGCATATTTAACGGCCCTGAAAGACCCTTCCTCTGACGACTATCATTATTTCCGGGGAACGGATTACGATAACCAATCCCAGTTTGGCAGCATTCTTGAACGCTATAAGCTATTCAATAGTCCTGAAGGTAATTCTCCTTCCACGGCGAACACTCCCGAAAGTTACCCCACCATGGCCACAACCCTGCCCAATATAGAGGATATCAACAAGGACAATACCCTGAGTGAATCGGAACGTTATTACCAGTACGTCGTTCACCTGCGGCCAGATCAAATGAAAACCGGATTCAACTACATCACTAATGTTTATAAGTCTACGGAAATTCCATTGGCAAACGGGCAAAAAGGAAGCGTGAAATGGTATCAGTTTAAAATTCCCGTCCGGTCACCCGATAAAATCGTTGGAAGTATTCAGGGCTTCACATCGATACGTTTCATGAGAATGTTCTTCAAAGGGTTTGAAAAACCAATCGTCTGCCGTTTTGCAACATTGGAATTATCAAGAGGTGAATGGAGAAGATATGAAAACGACCTGTTATCCCCGGGCGAATATATCCCGGATGGGATTGAAAATCAAACCACCTTTGATATCGCCACAGTGAGCATAGAAGAAAATGGCAGCAAACAACCGATACCCTATGTTATTCCACCGGGGATCGCACAGCAAATAAATTGGGGTTCCACCAATAATCAGAAGCTGAATGAGCAATCCATGGTGCTTAAAGTCTGCAATCTTCTTGACGGAGATGCCCGTGCCGCCTATAAAACGACCGAATTCGATTTCCGCCAGTTCAAAAGGTTACAGATGTTCGTTCATGCCGAACGATCCATTGCAAGCCAGAATATTAAAAATGGAGATCTCGCTATTTTTATGAGGATAGGTTCCGACTTCACTGAAAACTATTACGAATACGAGATACCGCTTACTTTTACTCCCTGGTATACCCCGGCCAGCCAGGACGGAATCATATGGCCAGATGCCAATGCATTTGACATCAGTCTGGACCAGTTGGTGGCGGTTAAAGAAGACAGGAATGTGGCCATGCGGAGTCCCGGTTCAATAGTATCAGCATCCGCACCCTATACTGAAGCAGACGGGAAGAACAAGATGTCGGTCGTCGGTTCCCCGACCATCAGTGATGTGAAAGCGATTATGATCGGTATACGTAATCCAAAGAAAACAAGCCAGACCATCAGTGATGACGGATTGGCGAAATGTGCAGAGATCTGGGTCGATGAGCTTCGTCTTACTGATTTTAACCGGCAGGGGGGATGGGCGGCCACAGCGAGGGTAGCATCAACCCTCGCCGACCTCGGACGTATACAGTTTACCGGAAGCTATACCTCCAGCGGGTTTGGGACAATTGAACAAAAACAAACAGAAAGAGCAATGGAATCAACCATTGGTTTTGGCTTTGATACCGATCTCGAATTAGGGAAATTCTTCCCCGAAAAAACAGGCCTCCGGATCCCGATGCATTTCGATTATTCAGTTCTCAATAGTGTTCCCAAATATGACCCATTAAATCCTGACCTCCTTTACCAGGATGTGTTGAAATCCTATAGTTCACAATCACAAAAGGATTCCTTACGCCGGCAGGATGAAGACTATACCCAAAGCAAAAACTTCAACCTGATCAATGTCAGGAAAGACCGTAAAAAGGATAAGAAACCCAAAATATATGACATTGAGAATTTTAATGTCAGCTATGCCTATTCCGAAGTTTTTCACCGGAACATCGATATTGAATATGACCTGAGTAAAAAATATACCGGTGGCTTGGGATATAATTATGCAATCATTCCAAAGTTTGTACAACCATTCATCCGGTCGAAATTTTTATCCTCCCATAAATCATTGCAGCTGATCCGTGATTTTAACTTTTCTTATATCCCGCGTTCTTTTTCTTTCAGGACGGATATGATCCGGGAATTTGAACAGCGACAATACAGGAACAAGAGTACTGGTGATATCCCGATGGAAACATTCTATATAAAAGACTGGAATTGGACCCGGACTTATGATCTGAAATATGATGTGACAAAATCGGTAAAAGGTACATTTCTGGCCAATGCAAATGCCTTTATCAATGAGCCTCCAGGCCAAGTGGACCATTCAGCCCGTTCTCAAATCTGGAACCAGGTATTATCCTTCGGAACCATCACCAATTACAACCAGCAAGTCAATCTTACCTATGAAGTTCCGTTCTCTAAAATCCCGATCATCGATTGGTGGCAATTATCTGCAGGATACCAGGCGGCTTATCACTGGACTGCCAGCCCCGTTTCTATCCAGTCAGAACTTGGAAATACCATTGAAAACGCGAATACCAAAGTCCTGAATGGAGGTTTCAATCTAGTCGGTCTGTATAATAAAAATGCATATCTGAAAAAGATCAACCAGGTAAGCGCCAAAAACCAGCCCCAAAACAAAGGAGGGATTTCGTCAAAAAATCCAAAGCCAGATAAAAACACCCAGGCGAAACAGGACAGTATAAAAAAGAGTTTTAATTTCGGGAAATTCCTGCTGGATGGCACACTGCGGGTCCTGATGGGGATACGCAGGGTTGGCTTTAGCTATACACAGGGTAATGGGACTCTTCTCCCTGGGTTTACGCCGCAACCCAATGCTCTTGGGAACGACTGGTCAAGGAATGCACCCGGTCTTGGCTTTGTGTTCGGGGATCAACGCGATATAAGAAATGATGCAATAAATCGTGGGTGGATAACAACGGATACACTGTTAAATAATGCGTATAGCAACAAGATGAATGAGAACCTCACCCTTACCGGGACAATTGAACCCTTGCCAGATCTGAGAATTGAACTCAATGCCACACGAACCTATAGTAACGTCCACCAGGAATATTACAAAGCAACCAATGGCGTTTTCAGTAGCACTTCGCCCACGGATAATGGTAGCTTCACCATGTCGTATATCATGATCGGCACAGCCTTCGCTAAAACCAGTACAGATAATATCTCACCCCTGTTCGAAAAGATGAAAAACTACCGGTTGCAGATCGCCCAACGTTATGCGGCAACCAATACATGGTCCCAGGGGAAGGTCGATTCTACAGGTTTTCCGGCCGGTTATGGTCCGAATGACCAACAAGTCCTTACGACTGCATTCCTTGCCGCATATTCCGGTAGGAATCCTGCTAAGATCGGACTGAATCCTTTTCCCACTATCCCGCTTCCGAACTGGAGGATCACTTATGATGGATTGATCAAGTTGCGATGGTTTAAAAAACTTTTCCGGACATTTACACTTACCCATGCCTATTTGTCGACTTATAATGTAGGATCCTTCACATCGAATATCAATTATACCGAAAAAGCCGGTTCCCCGTATGCTTTGGATGATGCAGGTAATTTTATTCCAAAAGCACAGTTTTCCGTCATTTCCATCACTGAACAATTCAGCCCCCTCATCAAAATAGATATGGGGTGGGTCAATAGCCTGCTTTCCGATTTCGAATGGAGGCGATCGAGAAACCTTTCCTTTAGCTTTGTCGACAACCAGTTAACGGAAATGTCAACAGATGAATATATTGTAGGCCTTGGCTACCGGTTCAAGAATATAAGGCTTTCTTTTATTTCACTGGGAGCGGCCGGTAGAAAAAGCAAGTATGCCAGTGATCTGAATCTTAAATTTGATTTTTCTCTCCGGAGGAACATGACGATACTACGAAGGGTGGATGAGGATATCAATGAGATTTCCACGGGATCACAGGTGACATCGATCGCATTCACTGCCGATTACAACCTGAGCCAACGTTTCAGTCTCCGTTTTTACTTTAATAAAGATATCAATTCACCCTATGTTTCAAACCAGTACAGGACATCTGTGACGAAAGGCGGGATAACCTTACGGGTTACCCTTGCACAGTAAGGCTTCCGGAGATCTTGACCCACAAGGTTCGCGATGAATGAAAGATTTTATTTTTTTTTAAAAAAAGACTACTTTTGACGATCTAAAGTAAAACCCATCAAATATGAAAGTCCCCGACAATTTAATGTACACGAAAGACCATGAATGGCTGAGAACAGAAGGCGAGGAAGCCTATGTAGGAATTTCTGATTTTGCACAGCACGAACTGGGAGATATTGTATTCATAGAAGTTGAAACCATCGGTGAAATTCTTGCAAAAGGCGAGTCTTTTGGTACAATAGAAGCAGTGAAAACTGTTTCTGACATGTTCATGCCGGTAAGTGGAGAAGTTCTTATGTTCAATGAAGAATTGAACACTAAACCTGAGATCCTCAACCAGGATCCTTATGGCAAAGGCTGGGTCATTAAGATAAAGATCCAGAATAAGGATGAAATTGGTGAATTGCTGAATCCAGTTCAATATTCAGAATTGATAAAGGTTTAGGTTCTATAACCTCTTTCTTTCTTGAAAAGTTTTTTCAGAATTAACCTGTGGGGTATTCTGTGGGGTGTTTTTATTTTGATCCTGATCAGCATCCCCGGTGATTTCCTGCCTGAAATTCCTCCCTTCATAAGCTTGTTCGAACCGGATAAACTGGTTCATCTGTTTCTTTTTACTATTTACGTATTCCTGTTGATTCGCGGTTTTAACACACAGGATATTTTCATCTACATAAAGCGAAATGCGGTTTTTATTGCGATCCTGAACGGTATTATTCTAGGTGGTGGCACCGAGATCCTGCAGTACTACTTCATCCCCGGTAGGATCTGTTCTGTTTATGATTTTATTGCAAATGTTTTGGGATGTTTTTTGGGCTGGGGGATATTCACAATATGGGAAAAACGAAAAAAAAAGAATAAAATCCTTTAAGATTTATTCGTGAGTTTCCCCCTGAAAGGTGTTTTTATAAGCATTAAAAACAGATAACCACATTGATTACAATGATTTACACAAAGTCCACAAAGAATTTTTTCATTGTGACCATTGTGCTTACATTGTGGTCATCGTGGTTAAATCAGTAGTTAAACTCAAAGTCCGCGGGATTCATAAAAATGATTACTGATTTTGATGAAAATATTCAAAAACGATCTTCCCTTTCGATTTCCCGATCACTTCCGACAGATCCTCCAGGGAAGCTTCCCTAATATTTTTCACCGATTTGAACTTTCGCAGAAGAAGCTGGTTATTTGAGTACCCTATCCCTTTGATTTCCGTCAGCATTGCTTTCATTCCTCCTTTTTCACGTTTTCTCCGGTGATGAGTGATCCCGAAACGATGCGCTTCATCCCGCATATGCTGGATAAGTTTTAATGTCTCCGATTTTTTATCGATGTATAAAGGCAGAGGGTCATTGGGATAATAGATCTCTTCCAGCTTTTTGGCGATCCCGATGACTGTCATCTTACCGGTGAGGCCAAGGTTATCAAGACTTTTCAGCGCAGCGCTCAGTTGTCCTTTCCCGCCGTCAATAATGATCAGCTGTGGCAAAGAAGCCTCTTCTTCCAACAATCTTTTATACCTCCGGTGGATGATCTCTTCCATGGATGCAAAGTCATCCGGGCCTTCTACCGTCCTGATATTGAAATGCCGGTACTCATTCTTATCAGGACGTGCATTTTTAAAACAAACCATTGCAGCCACCGGGTAAGCTCCCTGAATATTCGAGTTGTCGAAACATTCGATCTGTACCGGAATTTCAGTCATACGCAGATCTTTCATCATCTGGTTCAGGATCCTGTTCGACCGGTGATCAGGATCCACCAGCTCTTTCTGCTTCTCCTTCTCCATCTGGTAATATTTGACATTCCTCTCGGAAAGCTCTAACAGTTTCTTTTTATCTCCGATTTTCGGAACGGTGACGATCACACCCGGTAGTTTAAATCCAACTTTAAAAGGCACTAAAATCTCCGGTGCTTCACTTTCAAATCGCTGGCGGATATCCATGATGGCAATTTCCAGCAATTCCATCGGTGTCTCATCAAGCTTTTTCACCAGCTCCACCGTATGGACTTGGATAATGGCGCCATTCATGACCTTCATAAAATTAACATAAGCATGCATTTCATCCGGAAGGATGGCAAAAACGTCGACATTATTTATGGACGGGTTTACAACCGTCGACTTACTCTGGTATTTATCCAGGAGATCGAGTTTCTCTTTGATCAGGTGTGCTTTCTCGAATTCCATCCTGCCGGCATATTCCATCATCCGGTCTTTGAGCTGACGCACAACCGAAAGGATATTCCCTTTAATGATCTCTTTGATCGATGCGATAGACAGGTCATAGTCTCCGGAAGTCTGGAGTCCTTCGCATGGCCCTTTACAGTTGCCCAGATGATATTCAAGACAGACTTTGAACTTTTTTGCCTGGATATTCTTCTCCGTAAGGTTCAGGTTACAGGTTCGTAAGGGATACAATTGACGGATCAGATCAAGCAAAGTGTTCATCAGCCTGACATTTGCATAGGGACCATAATAGGAAGATCCGTCACGGATCACAGTGCGGGTCGGAAATACACGGGGGAAAGGCTCATTCTTAATACATATCCAGGGAAATGTCTTGTCATCTTTGAGGGCTACATTATAATGCGGTTGGTATTTCTTGATCAGGTTATTCTCGAGCAGCAATGCATCCTGTTCCGTTTCGACAACAATAGTGCGGATATCGGCGATCCTGCGTACCATCATCTGCATCTTCCCGCTGATTGAATTGATCTTGCTGAAATAGGAACTCACACGTTTTTTCAGGTTCTTGGCTTTCCCCACATAAATGATCCGGTTCTTGTCATCCAAAAATTGGTAAACACCCGGTTTTGGGGGAAGATTCCTTACGATGCTTTCAAGATGCGAGAAATATTTATTTAACGATTTAGCCATAATTAAAAGCCGGATTATCTCAAATCAACTTTACAAAATTAAGCAAAGGTTATTATGGTTCACCTTTGTTGACGGAATAGCTCTATCATTTTGATTTACAATTGGACGATTTACGATCTACGATTAAATTGTGAGATTGACGATTGACGATCTAAGTAATCAAACCTGATTATTACCCAGGCTTTGTCTTGGCCGAATTTTATATTTCAACCAGTTTTCAGGAATTCTATAAAATCTTCTTTTGAAACCTTTAAAGTTCTCAATGATTGCCTGATTATGAATTCAGGAATAGGATCAATGTGTGATTGAAGAACTATAGGGCGTTGAACCGCTTTTCCAGCCCATATTTCATGGCCTCCAACGGTGCGGATTTTGTGTAATCCTTTATATTCAAGATATTCACGAAATAATCTTAATGGAATATTTTTCAGGCTATTAGGCATTGTTATGCCATTGGCAGAGCAAAGGAATGATCAATCTTCCGAAATGAATGCTCGTTGAAGATCCTTGAAAAATTATCATTTGATTCAAGTAATTTACTAATTGGGGGTGGAGTCATTATTTTATTTTTCTTAATTTTCCAACCTATTTTTGAAAGTTCTGAAAAAAATGTGTCCTTATGAGTAGTATAGAGCAAAAATTCACCAAGAACAACCGTGAACGAATCCATTGCCTCCTTTTCATTTTTTCCATACCCCGATATATCCAAGGCTGGGCAATAAACAATCTCAGCTTTATCTTCCTCAAATAAAATCAATGAAAGGGTAACCTTAATGTCCTTACCGGACGAACTCCATTTGCCTGAATAGATGGCTTGATCGGCCATATTTTTAGATTAGTTGCTTGCTTAAGTAATTTGTAATACAAAAGTAAAACAAAAGTATTACAAAAACAGAACGAGAAAAATTTAAACTTATTTTGATTTCAGTTGCGATCGTTTGTTATAGCGCATCTAATCTTTTATTGGGATTAGTTCCCCGCTGCTTGCAGCGAATAGGAATATATTACACAACTAAGATACCCCACTGCTTGCCGTGGGGTAGTTCATTGTGTAAAATGGTAATCTTTTTTTTGATGCTTGACTGTTAAAGAATTTTACCGCAGAGTCTTCTCCTATTGAGATTAATAGGAGGGCACTCTGCGGTCATAAAAGGCGGGCAAGTAGTCAAAATTATAAAGCAATGATGAAATTACGGGTTGAAACTTGCAGTACTACAATTTCTGCATTCCTGCATTCTGCATTCCTGCATTCCTTCCGATCAAATGCTCCGCTGCTCCGGTCTCATCTGCGGAAAGAAAAGAACATCCTGGATAGAAGGGGAATTGGTCATCATCATGGTCAGGCGATCAATTCCGATACCCACACCGGCTGTCGGTGGCAGGCCGAATTCAAGCGCTTTGAGGAAATCCTCATCGAGCACCATCGATTCCATATCCCCTCTTTTACCCAGCTCAATTTGCGCTTCAAACCGTTGCCGTTGGTCAACCGGGTCGTTCAACTCTGAAAAAGCATTACAGATCTCCTTTCCGCTGCATATTGCCTCAAAACGCTCTACCAGACCTTCCTTTTTCCGGTGTTTTTTTGCAAGTGGTGACATCTCAATGGGATAATCAGTGATGAAGGTCGGTTGAATAAGATTCGGCTCGCATTTCTCCCCAAAGATCTGGTCGATAAGTTTTCCCTTACCCATTGTCGGGTCAACCGGCACCTGCAGGTTTTTAGCAATAACAACCAATTCCTCTTCCGTCTTTCCGGAAATATCAATTCCTGTATAATGCTTTATTATCTCAAACATGGTAAACCTTTTCCATGGCCTTTTGAAATCAATGATGTTCTGCCCAAGCTGAACTTCCGTTTTCCCATGCAGAACGACTGCTATCTTCTCCACCATCTCTTCTACCAGAGCCATCATCCATTCATAATCCTTATAAGCGACATACAGTTCCATCTGCGTAAATTCAGGATTATGATACCGGTCCATCCCTTCATTACGGAAATCTTTTGAAAATTCATATACCCCGTCATAACCGCCTACAATTAACCTTTTCAGATATAATTCGTTGGCAATCCTTAGGTAAAGTGCAAGGTCTAATGTGTTATGATAGGTTGTAAAAGGGCGTGCCGCAGCTCCTCCATAAAGCGGTTGTAACACGGGTGTTTCAACTTCGAGAAAATCCCTTTCATTGAGAAACGAACGCATGGTATTCATGAGAATCGCCCGTTTAATAAAAACATCACGAACCCCGGGGTTGACGATCAGATCAACATACCGTTGACGATAACGCTGTTCCGGATCTGTGAACGCGTCATATACCACATCTGATTTTTCCTTAACGATCGGAAGGACCCTCAATGATTTACAAAGTAGTTTTAAAGATCTCACATGAATGGTTATTTCTCCCATCTGGGTAAAAAAAACAAAACCTGTCACACCAATGATATCGCCTATGTCAAGCAGTTTTTTAAAGACCGTGTTGTAAAGTGTTTTATCCTCTCCAGGGCACAGATCATCCCGTTTAATATAAAGCTGTATCCTTCCGCCTGAATCCTGGATCTCAACAAATGACGCCGCTCCCATGATCCTGCGACTCATGATCCGGCCGGCAATGCTTATATCCTGGTAATGTTTGTTGTTCTCAGGAAAATTTTTCCTGATATCAACACTTCGTGCATTAACATCGAAACACTCCGGTGGATAAGGGTTTATTCCCAGTCTGATCAGTTCGTCCAATGAATTACGTCGAATGATCTCTTGTTCGGTAAATTCTGTTCGCATGAATCTGAAATTTCCGGTAAAGATAAAGAAAAGATTTGTCAGGGATTTACTCCAGGACAGTATGCAGGATATGATGCGACCGGAGTCCCGTAAACCCGGAAAGATGCAACTGGTAATATATCAGTATCTTTTCCAGCATAAAGTTTCTTTCTTGCAGAGAAAAACTCAGGATTGAATTTTCTTCAGATGGAAGTGTAAAGAGCTGATAAAAAAAGGCACTTGATATTTCATCCATGAAATATTCGTGACCGGGTGGAGTTTCCTGGAAAACCCCCTCCTTCATGTTAAATATTTTTCTTCGTTCCGAATAATTCATTTGAGGAATGAATCCCAGGAAAGCGGTAAGATGAACTAAAAACCATAAATGAAAATAATTTGTTGAATGGGTAGGGTCATCCAGGAATACACATGAGCCCCAAATAAAATCAAATAGATTCCGGTTAGATTCCTCTTCCCTGATGGATTTATAGAGCAATTCATTGATGAAAAGCGCTAACGAACTTTTTCTTATATCAAAAGGAATGGACTTATATGGGAAAGCGATCTGGATCTCTTTAATGGTCTGAAGAGTACTTTTTTCCTTATGATAAACAATGAGGTCGACCAGGCTCAGATGCTGGAAAAGCATTGGACGGATCTTAGCTTTTTGTTTACGGATACCTTTAATCAGATAAGACTGAAGGCCGAAGAGTTCGGTATAGATTTTAGCGATCAGGCTTGTTTCAGAGTATTTGACCGTATGAAGGACAATGCCTCTTGTACTGTGAAGCATTAATTGATAATAAGGATTTTCGTCACTACTTTTTCAGTACCGGTGCTTGTACTGGCAAAAACGAGGTAAACACCGGTCAGGGCTTTTCTCCCGTCAAAATTCCTTCCATCCCAGATTGCCTGTCCCCCTTCGGCCGTTGTAGCGTAGACCAATGTACCATTGACATCGGTTATTTTCACTGATGCATTGCCGACAAGTCCTGTGATGGCTATCAATCCTGTATAGCCTTTTTTAACCGGATTCGGAAATGCATAGACCTTCTCCGTATTCTGGGCTGGTGTTGCTGAACCCCTGTAAGAAATAACTCCTTTGTCCGTACCTACAAAGACTTCCCCGTTTTGGTTGATAGCAATGCATGTAATACGATCGGAAAATAACGGGCTGTCATCCTGGGTAAAATGATTGAGTTGAGTGGTACCATCCGGTGAGAACTGGTAAAGACCACCGCGGTCAGTACCGATCCATTTATTATTTCCACCATCGACTGCAATCGCTGTCACTGTTTCATTTTCCAACAGGTATTGGGTATAACTTCCCTGCTGAACAAGAATTTGTTGCGCATCAAAATTTTCCCCGGGAACAAAGATGTTTTCCGGGGAATAAAAGACGCCAATACCTTGTTCCGTACCAACCCAGATTTCCCCGTTAAGATCCTCGGCAATGGCAAATACAACATTTCCCGGGATGTTACCCGAGCCAACCGAGGAGTTTAACTTAATGGCCTGGTTACCGTTCTCTGTAAAAACCAGGATCGAATTAGGGTTCTGATCTTCAAATCGCATAAGCATCCATTTCTGGTTATTCCGGTCGATAAGGAGTTGCCCGAGGTCGCTTTGATTATTAATTGGAATATTATAACCTGTCCACTGACCACCGCTCAACTTTGACAGACATATATTGGTGCGTGTACACACCGCCCAAAGATTACCATCCTTGTCAAAGGCGACTCCTCCAACACGAATATCAGAAGTATCATTCGATTGTGAATGATGTTGCAAGGTGCTATTGCCTGCGGTAAATCTTCTTTTAAAAACACCGTCATAAAATTCAATTAACCCTTCTCCCCATGAGCCTGCAAAAATATGCTTCCTGTCGGAAGGATCTATTGCAATAGTCACAAAATCACGCACAGGACTTAAGCCGGGATTATTTCCATCAGTAATATCTATCCAGTTGTCACTATCAAAATGGTAGATCTGGGCAGGGAATGAGAAAGGGTAGAAAGAATTGTCCCTCCCTCCCGGGACGATATACAAGTCATTTCCGCCGGCAGTCATGCTGAAGGCCCTGGCACTTAAGGGTCCGCTTAAGTTAATCTGGCTATAAGTGTTTTTCACAAGATCATGTGAGATCAGTCCCGAATAAGTGTCTCCGATCCAAAGAATCTGGTCTTTATCCACAATGGCGTCCAGGGAATATGGATTCCCGGGAGAATAACTATAAATACGTACATTAAAATTGAATGCAGTATCATATAGATTAATCGAAAAATTATAAGTAACACACAGGTATTGATAAGTAGATTCAAGGTTCATGACAGGATTGTAAGAATCAAGTGCCCATCGGTTCCAATGGGAATTGGAAAGCCTGTATAAAGTATCTGAAGCAAGTCCTGAAGCAACGGATGAATTCGCTTTGGCAACAATCACTTCACCGGAAAAAAAAGTAATGGCATTGTACCACGCATTTGTATCTATCCTTGAATCTTTATGCCAGCTTGCGAAGTCTACCAGGTTCGGATCTTTATACCAGGCTTTATAAATGCCTTTTTCCGTTGCGGCAAATAAAGTATCGGCGTTATTCTTCACCAGACCGAAAACATTAATATGATCCCCCCCTTGCCCGATGTAATAGGTATCATGGATCTCCTCTTTATCAATGTCCAGGACCACAATACCGAATCCACAGGATAAATAGGCATACTGGCCGATTATGTTGATCCTGTTGATCGTTTTATTTCCGAGAATGGATTTCCTTTTAATATCGGAGATGTTGATAATAGTATTGTTTTTAATCAGATCGATATTGGCATTGCTATATGCAATAACCAGTGTTTTTGAGTCATTGCTGTAGTTGATCGTACTGATGCCGATATCCGATAAACCAGTAATCTTTGTCAATCTTATGACAGTGTTATCATCCTTGTTATAGTAGAAAATGGCGTAAGGTGTTGCACAATAAATCCTATTTCCACCTTCAGTAACAGAAATGACCTGGTTATACGGAAGCTCATCCCGCCATTGTCCGATCGGAACTTGTTGTGAAAATCCCAGGTGAAAAACGAAAAAGATCAGGTTGAGAAAAACAGTAACTTTTTTTACCGACTCCATGTATAAAAAATTATGAAATATAACGATAAATTGAAACTTACTTTTTTACGTTTTATTGTGAACAGGGGCATTCATTAAACGATCATCCCTGCTCCGAGGGTTTCATTTGTGGACTCATCTATGAGGATAAGGCTTCCGGTTATTCTATTCACAGCGTAAGGATCAAAGAAGATGGGTTTGATGGTCCGGAGTTCCACATAAGCAATATCATTCATTTTTACGATCTTGTCTTTTTTGATTTTTTCCAGGTTGTTGATGTCCAGAATAAATATTACATCCTTTACGATGCAACGGATATCGTTTGTCGTATGCTTGAGTATATATTTATTGTTCAATTGTAAAGGTCTCGGATTCATCCAGCATAGCATAACCCGGATCTCAGTATTTTCCCTAGGCAGGTCTTGTTCCTGAACGATCATGTTGCCCCTGCTGATATCAATATCGTCATCAAGGGTCAATACGACTGACATTGGCGGGAAAGCTTCTTTAATGGCTCCGTTAAAACTATCGATGGAAGTAATGGTGGAAGAAATACCGGAAGGAAGGACCCTTACTCTATCCCCTTTCCTGAAAATACCTCCTGCAATTCTGCCTGCATATCCACGGTAATCATGAAACTTTTCTGATTCCGGCCGGATAATATACTGGACAGGGAACCTGCCATGGACCAGGTCATGATCCTTGCGGACAGGAATAGTTTCTAAAATATTCAATAATGTCTTCCCTTTATACCAATCCATTTTTTTTGAGGGTTCCACGACATTGTCGCCTTTCAAAGCACTGATGGGAATAAACCGTATGTCTTTACCGGGAAAAGCTTGTGCGGCAAATTTTTGAAAATCGGTTTTAATCTTTTCAAATGCTTTTTTGTTGTAATCCTGCAGATCCATTTTATTGATGCAGACGATGATATGGGGAATCTCCAGCAATGAAGCGATATAGGCATGACGATGGGTTTGCTCGGTTACACCATTTCTTGCATCGATGAGGATGATGGCGGCATTAGCCGTAGATGCTCCGGTGACCATATTTCTTGTATACTGGATATGGCCGGGAGTATCAGCAATAATAAATTTCCGCCTGGGAGTGGCGAAATAACGATATGCCACATCAATAGTGATTCCCTGTTCTCTTTCTGCTTTAAGTCCGTCGGTTAGTAAGGCAAGATTAAGGTGTTCACTGCCTTTTTGGATACTTGCCCGTTTGACTGCATCCAGTTGATCCTCGAAGATGGACTTGCTATCATATAATAATCTGCCGATGAGCGTACTTTTCCCGTCATCCACACTTCCGGCGGTCGTGAACCGTAAAAGCTCCATATCAAGGTAAACTTTACTGGAGAATGGATGAAGATTTTCGTGATGAGCAATCATAGGATCAAATGAGCACCTCACCCCCCGGGGGGTTGTCTAATAAGTTTCTTTTTTTTCTCGCAGATTTCCGCAGATTAATCGCAGATTTTCGCAGAAGGTTGATAACATGAGTTTTAACTTTGCGTGACTCTGCGTAAAACTCAGCGAAACTCAGCGAGAAATAATCCTT
>CAIYUC010000230.1 GCA_903929315.1 uncultured Bacteroidales bacterium | reverse complement strand
ACCTCTGGCACTAACAGCGGAGGTGCCCTGTGAGGTAACATTTCCACCCGAAGTTGCGGTGGTTTGTGCAATATTGCTTACCACATTTGTAGTGATAGTTGGTACGGTTCCGCTGCCGGTCGTTGTAAAGCTGACCTGACTACCATATCCGGTTCCGGCACTATTGATGGCATAAGCCCTTACATAATAAGGTGTATTCGGAGTAAGTCCCGTCAAACTGCTTGTAAAGTTTCCGGTTCCGCTGCCATCAGTTGTATGAGCATCGGAGGTTGAAGGATTTGCGGAGATACTCCAGCATATACCTCTGGCACTAACAGCGGAGGTGCCCTGTGAGGTAACATTTCCACCCGAAGTTGCGGTGGTTTGTGCAATATTGCTTACTACGTCAGTCGTTAGCGCAGGAACTTGTGAAGCGGGAGGAGGATTGCTGTTGTCATCTTTCTTCTTGCAACCGCTTATAATCAGTAAGAACACTCCCATTATGGCTAATGAGTAAATCCAACTTTTAGTTGCTTTTTTCATGTCAGTTTAATTTTAGGTGAAGGTAATATTTAAACAACTCTTTAACAATATGAATAGTAAATTTACAGAAAATTTAAATGGTATCGCATGTTAACTCAAAAAAATTAATTTGCAAAAGGGAAACCCGATTTCTCCGAAACCGATACTCATTATGTTCCCCACTCAAAATGACAAAGAACCTAATTTTGTAATAGCTACTATGAAAAAAATACTCAGGATCACTGGTATTGCATTCGTGATTATCCTAATTGCGCTCTTATTACTGTTTTTTTCCCCTTTTATATTCAGGGAGAAATTTGCAGAAATCATAAAAAATACAGCTAATAAAACGCTTCGTACGGAAATGAACTTCTCGGAGATGGATGTTTCTTTCTTTCATCATTTCCCGAACCTTACAATAACCCTGACGGATTTCTCCCTGAAATCTTCTGCTCCGTTCACCAGGGATACCCTCATTAAGGCCCATGATATTTCCTTCGGTGTCAACCTGCGAAGCGTTTTCAGCGGTCCTCTGAAGATCACCATGGTCTTTCTGAATAAAGCCAGGGTTATCCTTCAGTACAATGAGACCGGGGCGTCAAATTTCGAGGTTTACAACAGTTCCTCCGACACAACAGAAAAGAAAGACACAACTTTATCTACCGGTGCAGTCATTCAGATCGAACACATTGTCTTCGTCCAAACCGACTTCATCTATTCTGATCCCTCCATCCCGCTGAAGCTTGTGGCACATGGCATCAATTACAGTGGAAGCAGTAATCTGAACAATGACATTCTCAAACTGAACTCAAGGGTCACAATCGATTCCTTCGATTTTTATTATAACCATGTTCCGTACCTGAAGTCAAAACCTATAAAGGCAAATCTCTCAACAACCATCAACCTGAACTCACTGGATATGAAATTTGACAAGAATGACCTTTTCATAAAGAATATCCCTTTCGAATTCAAAGGAGAGCTTGCCTTTAAAAAAGTTGGTTATTCCTTTTTCGTATCCCTGTTTTCCATGTTTGGGGACCAATATATCAGCGGGTCCCTTTGGCTTGTGAGCACGAAAAATCTTTGGGTGTCAGCAAAAGCGGATATCAACCTTGATCTTCAGACCTGGGGAAAAGGATTGGGTATCAGGGATGTTGATCTGAGAGGGATGTTCTCCATGAAACTGAATGCGCAGGGTGAATATATTTCCGGGCAGAATCCTGACAGTAACAAACCGGATACAGTGATCCTCAGCATTCCCGATTTTACATTTTCCTCAAAGCTGATGAACGGATATTTCCGGTATAAGCGATTTCCGCAGGCTATCAGTGATATTTCGTTTGATCTCAAAGCTTCTTCGACAAAACATAATTACCATACTATCAATGTCCAGTTGGAAAACCTGAAAGCAGTGTTCCTGAAAAACAAAATTGAAGGGTACTTCAGGCTGACAGGTGTGGATGAGTTCCCGGTAGAAAGTCACCTGTCAACACGGATGAACCTGGCAGAGATCAGACAGGTTATTCCTCTTGACAGTCTTGACCTTCATGGAATCCTTGATCTGGGCATGGATATCCACGGAAGATATGCTCCGGATAAAAAACTTTTCCCACAGGCAAAGGTTGAACTCAGTTTAAAGGATGGAGCGGTTCAGACAAAATATTATCCTCACCCGGTCGAAAAGATAGAGGTGGCTGCTATCATTACCAACCAAACCGGTAAACTTGCCGATACGAAAATAAAAGTCGATCATGGTTCATTTTTCTTTTTAGGAAATCCTTTTGAGATCAGAGGAGAGATCTCCGATCCTGAAAATGTAAACTATGACATTGTCTCCATTGGCACGATTGATCTTGCCAGTATATATCGTCTCTTTTCCCGCAAAGGGATAGATCTCAATGGATCAGTTTCCACAGACCTGCATCTGAAGGGACGGCAAAGCGATGCTATGGCCGGACGACTGGATAAACTCAAAAATTCAGGGAAGCTGGTTCTCCGTAATATCGCATTTCAGTCGGAATATTTGCCTAAACCATGGGTCGTGAAATCAGGAGTCTTCCGCTTCGATAATGACAATATCTGGTTTGAAAAATTCGATAGCCGGTATGGTGCTTCTGACATTATGTTAAACGGACATCTGAGCAATGTTGTAAATTATTTCCTGTCAGAAAACCAGACACTGAAGGGTAGCTTTGAATTCCACTCCGATTACTTGCTCGTGGACGAGTTCATGGCGGAAAATCGACTGTCAACCGTAAGCTCACAGCCGGGAGCCAGGAGTGATTCTATAACTTCAGGTGTAATTGTCATTCCTGAAAATCTCGAAATAGGGCTAAAAGCAAACCTGAAGAAGATCAGTTTCCAAAAGCTTATTGTTTCTGATCTTTCCGCCACTGTAGAAGTTAAGAAAAGCTTGCTTTTACTGAAAGACATGAAGTTTCAACTGATCGGGTGCAAAGTCGGAATGGATGCAACATACGGGAGCCTCACTACCGATAAGGCATTCTTCGACTTTCATGTCAAGGCGGAGGATTTCGATATCAAACGTGCCTACAATGAAGTTGATCTTTTCAGGAATCTTTCCACATCGGCAGGAAAATGTGAAGGGATCGTATCGCTGGACTATACCCTTAAAGGGAAACTCAATGGCGCGATGAAGCCGGTATATCCATCATTGGAAGGGGGTGGTATCCTCTCGTTGAAAAAAGTCAAGGTTATGGGACTTAAACTCTTCACCGCGATGAGCAAAAACCTGGGGAAAGAGAAGATCAAAGACCCTGACCTGTCGAAAGTCGATATCAAATCAACCATTAAAAACAATGTGATCACCATCGAGAATACGAAAATGAAGATTGCAGGATTTCGGTTCAGGATAGGTGGTGAAACGAATTTCAATGGCAATCTCAACCTCAAAGCCCGTCTTGGTCTTCCACCCCTGGGGATCATCGGGATCCCCATCCGTGTATTGGGAACGCAGGAAAATCCCAAATTTAAGTATGGCCGCGGTAACAACGATGAAGGAGTGGAGGAGACCCAATACTCCGATGAAATCCCAAAGGATATCCTTGAAAAAATCAAAAGTGCGAAAGAGGAAGATCTGAAGGACGAGCCCCGTTAATGAAGAAGCCCGTAAACTTAGGATCGTTGATAAATAGCGTTGCTATCTATTTTCCGGATATTATAAACGGGATACCATACTGCAAGAACCCCGATGCTGATAACAATCAGAAAAACGAATATGAAATCGGTTATTTGCATGTGAACGGGATATGAACTTACGACAAACGTACTCCCGGCGGAACCCAAACGGATAAAACCAAAAATCTGTTGAAGCCGGCAAATAATACCTCCAAGAACTAATCCTGTAATGGCACCGAAAAATGATATCATAATCCCTTCAAAAAGAAAGATTCTCTTTATTAATGGTTGTGTCGCCCCCATGCTTTGAAGAATAGCAATATCCTTTTTCTTATCCAGGATCAGCATAGAAAGAGATCCGATCACATTGAATGTAGCAATAAAAAGGATAAAGGAAAGAATCAGGAAAATAGCCCATTTTTCGGATTTCATTATTTTATAGAGAACTTCCTGCTGCTGGAACCGGTTTTTGACAAGATAATTCATCCCGGCAATTTGCCGGATATTATTTTGGATTTCGTCGAGATCGGATCCTTTTGCAATACCAACCTCAAGACTCGTGATCTCTTTCGAATAGTCCAGTAAATTTTTTACAAATCTCAGGGGTAAAATAACGTATTTTGAGTCGAACTCTTCCTGGATGGAGAAAAACCCGGAAGGAAAAATAACAGCACTGTTGAAAGCGTTTTCTGACATTCCTGAAAAAGTTGCTGTTCTTTTGGGAACGTAAAATGTCAGCGGATTCAGATAATCTTCTATGTTGGCACCAAGATAATAAGCTACCCCGTATCCCAGTACACATAAATTTTTATTGCCATCCTGCAAAAGAAATTTTCCTGCCGAAATCATAGTATCCATACCACTCATATGCTGGTAATCTTCGCTCACCCCCTTCATGGTGACAATGTACTGCTTGTCTTTGTATTTAATAAGGGCGTTTTCCTCTATGACTTCGGTTAAGTACCTGACACCCGGAATTTTTCGTATCCTATCTACGGGAATGGAGTTTGAATCAAAAGTCTTTCCTGTCCTGGTTGTGATCTGCAGATCCGGATTGAAGGAATTAAAAAGGGATATGACAAGCTTTTCGAATCCATTGAAAACCGACAACACAATGATCAGCGCCATTGTGCCAATGGTGACACCGGATACAGAAATAGCTGAAATGATATTTATAATGTTGTGTGATTTCTTCGAGACGAAATAACGCCGTGCTATGTAAAAAGGAAAATTCATTTCCACGCCCTCACAATAAGACCCGTACCGGATTTATGTTTACCCCAAAGATCGATACAATTGCAGATGAGTGCCACCCAGAAAGACAGCAGGTAGTAAAAAGGAAGAAGGATAAAACAAAACCTCGAAGCATTCAGCATCACGATCGGGTATTTCATTGACAACCGCCATCCGATCTGGCCTGGTTTCCCATAAGCGTAATATGCATCTGTCTTCGTAAATCCGGCACTCTTAAGCTTTTTCTGGATTTCAATAAGGTTGTACCCGTCTCTTACATGCTCATCGATAAAAGAAGCTTCTTCCGTATGATCATGAACATCAGAACCACCTTGATCAGAAGGGGTAGAAATCAGTAACATTCCATTTTTTGCCAGCGAGTGATAGAAGTTCCGGAAAACCTGAACATCATCCGGGATATGTTCCATAACGTCAACGGAGAGGATCAGATGATAAGTGTCTTCCCTGATAAATGTTGTCAGATCGGCCATTTCGAAACTTACATTCTTCCTTTTCGTCTGGGAGAAAAATTCCGCACAATCCCTGATTTGTTCTTCTTTCACATCCACACCATGAATCGTCCAGTTTTTGTTCATCCCGGAAATAAAGAAGGTATATTGCCCGAAACCGGAACCTGCATCCAGGATAGTAACCGGACTGTTTATTTCTTTTGCCCATTTCCTGATTTCCTTTTTTACATACCATGTCCGGAGTAAAAGGATATCAAGCAGCGTATAGAACAAAACCCTCAGAAAGGGAGTCCTGTTAAATATCTTGCCAAGTGATTTTTTGATAGGGTCGTATTGCATTCGCCGGGGATAATTTATTTGCAGCCTCACCCCCCGTGGGGCTGTCTAATAAGTATGGCAGATGATAATTTTTCCTTCTTTGTGTGCTTTGTGCAATCTTGGTGTTCATTGTGGTTCAGTGCTTTAAGAATTAACCACAAAGGCCACAACGTTTTTCACAATGGTCACAAAGACTT
>CAIYUC010000229.1 GCA_903929315.1 uncultured Bacteroidales bacterium | reverse complement strand
ACTATTAACAATCATTTTGTTAATAAAGTGTCCACTACATTTTTTTAAAAATATAAATTTCTATTTTCTATAAAAATGAATATCAGTAAGTTATAAAATAAAAATATGCTAAAACGGCAATCTGCTGTCAAAGTCGGGAGCGAGCGGTGTCGGTTTTGACTGGGAAAATAAGGAACAGGTCTGGGAAAAAGTAAATGAAGAGTTAAACGAGTTGCATGAGGTGGCACATGATAATACAGATCACTCAAGTTTCGGGGTTAAATTAAAACATGATATTTCACTATTCATGAGGCTTTCCTAAGATTATTTTCTTCCATTTCTTTTCTAAGAAGATTAATTATCGATTCACTCAGTATATTTTCTTCAAGCATAATCTGAATAAATTCAAGCGGGTTTATTTCAAGTCTGCATAGGATCGACGAGACCAACTCAATAAACAACCCAAAAAGTTTGTCAGATAATGTATCCTCGATCATCTCGTTTTGGACATCCCTGAATACTCCTCCGATTGTTTCGTAGTCTTGGAAGCGTTTTTTAAGGCTGAGCATCATGTAAGTGATCATAATGATTGAGATGTCTGCAATCTGTGCATCAAAATCGTTTGATTGGCATTTACCAAGCCTAAGATATTGTTTGGCCTCTTTGAAGAAGACTTCAATGCCCCAGCGAATCTGATAGATCCTGATCGCTTCATAATATGTTAACGACATATTATCCGTCAATAAAAAATTCCATGACGATTGATTAGCGTATTGAGAGAAGAAAAGACGTACCACCATTCCTTTGTAGGCAACATCTAAGGTGTAATAATGAGCCTTTAGTTTTCGCGAGCGTTTTATTTTCATTGTTTTCTTGCACGTTTCAAGCAGTTTGGATGCATTATACAATTTACCGTTCATCTCATATTTGGGATTCCCAAATTTGCACATCCCAAGAATGTACATACCCGGTTTAGTAAAAATAAACCGGATCAACTCTTCGCACATGAACCAACTATCAACCAGCAGGTAATCGGCCGTGATGCCTTTACTGATCGCATTACTGATCATCCTGATAATCGACTCGATCTTGCTTGTCCGCATTTCAGCAAAACGGCCGGTCCCGGGCAAATTGGTACGCCGATCTTTTTTATATCTTGATTTTAATTCCTCAGGCTTCAATCCAAAGGGTTTCTCCGGTTTTTTCCCTATCTCATTATGTAACGAAAAATCAATAGGGACAATGTTCACGCTATCCCAATATGCCAGGAAAAGACCTTTGAAACCAAGAATTGAACGATGAATGACATGGTCCCATATGCGGCTAATACCTTCCAGTTTTTTGCCTCGCTTTGCAAGAGCCGTATCATCAGCAATAAAACACTTTATCCCATTGGTAATGTTGGTCACAGATCTTTGTTTTAACACCTCAAACCGAAGAAACATTACAAGTACAAGGGTTCTCCAATTAGTCATGGGATTATTTTTAATGCCGTAGTATGCGTCCTTACCGCCATCGGCATTATTGTCCTGACTATTTACACAACGGAATATGGTCATTTGCCCTACGGTCATAAGAATTAATTTCAGGAAGGCTTCACCAAATGGAATCCCTCTTCTTTTAAGGCCTCTGAACAAGTTTGTAAGCTCATCGCTTTTAAAATGTTTGAATAGTCCGATGATGGAATACTCTTTTTGCTTTTCATCCTTTAAAAAACCTTGCAGTTCATGGATACTTTGTATACCTTTGTTTTGTGGAGTCATCCCTGTTGGTGTTTTTGTTTGTAACTAATTCAAAGATAACCAAATACAGAGATTTCTCCACTCTTTTTACCGAAATGTTATGAGCATTTTATTAACATATGTCTATATCTATATTATTGGGCTTTTTAACCCCGAAACTTGAGTTAAATTACTGCATTACTGCATTACTGCATTACTGCATTCCTAATAACTCACCAGTTCACCAATTTTTCCAGGACCTCTTCTGGCTTTATATTGCGAATACAAATGCAATCCGCCGACCTTTTACAATCCGTGCATCCTTCTTTATCGAAGACAAGATAACCCGCATTTTTTCCTAATGGGGCCCAGCGTTTTGGATAGATGGGTTTCATTGGTGCATAAAGGCCGAGTGCGAATTTGCCGAGGGCGGCAGCAATATGCAAAGGTCCGGTACTGGCTGCTACCATGCCATCACAGGAAGCAATAAAGGAAATAAGTTCGGATAGGCTTAATTTTCCTGTCAGATCAGTCACATTATTTTTGTTCTTTTGAAGAAAAGCCTTCATCAAAAGCCCATCCTCCAATGTTCCGGTGATGAAAATTTTAAATTTTTCTTCCGGAAGAAGTTCGATCAACCGGGAAAAATTCTCCAGGCCCCATTCACGTGCACTGCCTTTGGACTTTGGATGGAGGATGAGGTTAAAGCTGGCTGATGCTGGATGCTGGATGCTGGATGCTGGATGCCGGATGCCAGATTCCGGATGCCGGATGCCGGATGCCAGATAAGGAGTGAATTTTGTTAAACCATAAAAATCCGGTATTTCGGTCAGTGCAAATTCCCCTGTTATTCCTAAAGGAGCCAACATTTTAAGGTTAAGCTGGGCTTCATGAAGGTCGGAGTTTTTCCTGCTGAAATGGACAAATTCATTGCAGTACAATCCTGTAAACCACCTGTGAGATGTTGCTATCCGTGAAGGGATAGCGGCTTGTTTAGCGAGTTTGCAGATCTCACGGACAGGAAAAACATGGACAATTGTATCTGCATTTATGGCGTTGATGTATGCTATCTGATCCCTGGCCCCAGATTTCCGGATTTCATCCCAATCGAGAAATTGATCAATATTCTCAGAGGCTTCAATTATCGGTCTTGTGTATGATTTCCCTAGAAAGATAATGCGACAACCGGGAATGTATTTTTTCAGCACACCGGCCATCGGAAGGGTCAGAATAACATCCCCAATACTGTCGATCCGGCTGAGGATGATGCTTTTCAAGCTTCGATGGCTTTTACTCCGGGAAGGCTTTTTCCTTCAATATATTCCAGCATGGCTCCACCGCCTGTCGAAACATAGCTGACCTTATCTTCGAGATTATATTTATGAAGGGCAGCGACGGAATCCCCTCCGCCAACCAATGAGAAAGCCCCGTTTTCCGTAGCTTGTGCAACGGACTGTGCAATAAGCTTCGTACCCTCTTCAAAATGATCCATCTCAAATACACCCATAGGGCCATTCCATAAGATCGTCTCGGATTTTTTAATGACATGATCAAACTTCTGGCAACTGTTCGGACCGATATCGAGCCCCATCCATGGATCGGGAATATCGTATGCATTGCAAATTTTAATATTGGCATCATTTGAAAAAACGTCTGCGATCACCGCATCTATAGGAAGATACAGGTTGACACCCATCATCTTTGCTCCTTCCACAATATTCCTTGAAAGATCCAGCAATTCTTCCTCGATCATTGAATTCCCTACTTCTCCGCCTAATGCCTTGATAAAGGTGAACATCATGCCACCTCCGATGATAAGGTTATCGACTTTGTCCATAAGGTGATTGATGATCTCGATTTTTCCTGAAACTTTTGCTCCTCCCAGGATCGCGGTGAAAGGATGTTTGGCTTCTTTCAGCACTTTATTGAGATTACTGACCTCACTTGCCATGACATAACCAAACGCTTTTGTTTTTGGGAAGAATTTAGCGATTACCGTAGTGGAAGCATGAGCCCTATGGGCTGTTCCAAAAGCATCATTCACATAAAAATCACCCAGGGCAGATAATTTCTTTGCAAAGCCCTCATCCCCTTTTTCTTCTTCCTTATAAAACCGCAGGTTCTCAAGGAGAAGGATCTCACCTGGTTTTAAACCGGCAGCCAATTTTTGCGCACTTTCACCAATGCAATCATCTGCAAATAAAACCGGGCAGTTCATTTTTTCCGCCAGGTAAGGCACCAGATGTTTCAATGAAAATTTTTCTTCAGGGCCTCCTTTTGGTCGCCCGAGATGAGACATAAGAATAACGGATCCTCCATCGTTTATGATCTTTCGTATCGTGTGAATTGTGGCATCGATCCTGGTCGTGTCGGTGATATGATAAGTATCGTCTAATGGAACATTAAAATCAACCCTGACAAGCGCTTTTATATTCTTAAAATTGAAATTATCAATCGTTTGCATGATGAGGTGCTTTTATATTTCAGGGCAAAATTAAAATAATTCAAAAGGATAACGGTAACAATTTTTAATTTTACTCTTTCATTCTCCTGACTTTATTATGAATGATCTTAAAATAACCCTTATACAATCTGATGTTTTCTGGGAGGATTCATTGAAGAACCTTACCAATTACAGGAAGATGATCAGTGAGCTGCAAGAGCCAACCGATATGATCATTCTTCCCGAGATGTTCAATACGGGGTTCTCCATGCATCCTGACCGTTGTGCGGAAACCATGGATGGATCCGCAATGCAGTTTCTTACTGAAATAGCCTCAGGGAAAAAGTGCATGGTCATTGGCAGCATCCTTATAAGAGAGGAGAGGTCATATTACAACCGCCTGGTAGCCATGTATCCTGATGGATTTTTTCAATGCTATGATAAAAGACATCTTTTTATTCTGACAGATGAATATAAATTAATGAGCGGAGGATCGGCCAGGATCATAATCAATTGGAAAGGATGGAAAATTTTACCATTGATATGTTATGATCTGAGGTTCCCGGTCTGGAGCAGGAACACATGGCAGGAGGAAGAATATGAATATGATCTTTTGATCTATCCTTCCAATTGGCCGGCCAGCAGGTCACATGTATTCAAATCCCTCCTGGTCGCCAGGGCAATTGAGAACGTCGCATTTGTAGCAGGAGTCAACCGGATTGGACATGATGGTGAGGGAACTCTTTACCTGGGGGAATCGATGATCGTGGATCCCAAAGGAAGGATCATCGCAAACGGGGAAAAAAAGAAAAATACTATTTTTTCAGCGATCCTTTCAGTTTCAGTATTGAAGGATTTCCGTGGATCTTTTACTATAGGTCCCGGCTGGGATCATTTCAGAATAGAAACCTAAAAAAGACATGAACAAACTTTCGGTCGTCATCATCACCTTCAACGAAGAACAGAATATTCTGAAATGTTTGAATTCAGTGCGGGATATTGCAGATGAAGTTGTCGTCATTGACTCAGGATCAACGGATAATACCATTCATATCTGTGAAGAGCAAGGATGCAGCGTATTCTATAGGGCATTCGATCTTCATGCAAATCAGAAGCAATATGCAGTCAATCACGCAAAATATGATTGGATATTTTCCATTGATGCAGATGAAACAATTTCAGATGAATTGAAATCTGAGATAAAATCTCTTTTCCGGGAAGATAAGTTTCCGGAAACTGATGTTCATCCTGTAAATTCAGGCTACATCATTCCAATTCGGTTGTATTATCTGGGACATAGAATGAAGATGTCCGGTAGAACCAAAACAATCCGGCTTTTTGATCGAAGAAAGGGTGTTTTTATTCAGGTCCCTGTCCATGAATATGTTAAAGTTGAAGATTCATTAGAGAGCCTGAAAGGAGAGATTATTCATTATTCTTATCATGATATTGCCCATCACATTCAGAAAATCAATACTTATACATCCTATGCAGCAGAGGGGAATAGAAAGGCGAATAAATCATTTTCAAAATTCTGGGTCTTCTTCAAATTCCCGGTGACCTTTTTCATTCATTATTTTATCCGCGGAGGAATACTCGACGGTTACCCGGGATTCATGTGGGCGTTTTTTGCCGCGTTTTACACTTCCGTCAAAATTGCAAAAACCATTGAAATAGCTGATCAATCATGATGATTATCCTGTACATATTTTCGGGTCTTATCATCCTCTGTCTGATCGGACTTATGCTCAATTATAGTTTACCTGTTCCACCCAAAAAAGGGCTGTCCATTCTGATGTATCACAAAGTGTCAGAGGACAAGGCCGATGGATTAACTATTCCTGTCGGGAAACTGGATCAACAACTGTTTTTCATTCGTGAGAAAGGATATACTATCATTACATTTGAAGAATTATACAATACGATCAGCGCCGGGACAGCTTTACCAAAAAAACCCCTGATCCTTACTTTCGACGATGCATATGAAAATTTTAACACGCATGCACTTCCACTCTTGAAAAAATATCATTTTAAGGCAACCGTTTTTATCCCGGTCGGTTATATGGGAAAAACAAACATTTGGGACAGAGGAGAGGAACCGATACTGCGTCCTGAAATAACAAAGGGATTAACGAAAACAGATTTAGTTGAGATCGGACTGCATTCTTTTCTTCACAGGAACTATGCTGACTTCTCTATTGAGGAGATAAAAGAAGATCTTGCTAATTGCATAAATACGTTGGATTTTTACAAGATACCTTTTGTTCCTGTTCTTGCATATCCTTTCGGTGGATTTCCAAAAAAAGACCGGGCCCTGCTTATGCAGATGAAAGAGCTTTTCAGAGATTATAAGCTCATTTTTGCAGTGAGGATAGGCAACAGGATCAATTCCTTGCCCATTCGTGATCCTTATGAACTCAAACGAATTGATATTAAAGGTACAGACAGTTTATTCACATTTAAAATCAAATTAAAAAAAGGGAGGACAAAATTATTCTCCTGATTGATTAAATGGTTGAAAAGTTTTTCAGACAATTTATCCGTGCTGGGTATATAGCAGGGATCGCAATCATGATAGCATCATTGCCGCAGTCCAAATTAGGATTGAGCATTGCGCAATTCGTGCTGACGGGCGCATGGATACTGGAAAGATACAACCTCAGGAAATTCAGGGATTTTTATACAAGAAATTCAGGTTGGAAGGTCATATCAGGGATCGTGCCCTATTCGTTTTACCTGTTATTTGATAGCATTGCATGTGGGTTTAAGGCTTTTTTTCGGAATAAGCCGGCATTGATTTTCAGCTCCATCTATCTTTTACATCTTGCAGGATTACTGTTTACTACTGATTTCGATTATGCTCTCAAAGACTTACGGACCAAAATACCGATCCTCATTCTGCCATTATACATCTCGACATCAGAAGCTTTCGGGAAAAGACAATTTTACTGGCTAATGCTTCTTTTTACCGCATCCGTCGTGGTGCGTACGATGATCAATTCATGGTACCTGTTTCATCATTATTATATCGATATCCGTGATATTTCCAAGCCGGTTTCCCACATTATCGTTGGATTGCTGATCAGCTTCGCGCTTTTTACGATGAGTTATCTGATCATACGGAGCAGAACCTATACCTGGAAGCTTAAAACGGCACTTTTCATTGTTTTTTCCTGGTTGATTGTTTTCCTGGTTATCTCCCAGGCCTCGACCGGTATTGTTGTCTCCATCATAACAGGGATACTGCTCCTAATCATTCTTTTATTAAAAAACAAAAAACCCTCTATTAAAGCAGCTTTATTGATTTCCCTGGTTGTTTGCATCGGCGGAATCTATTTATACATGCATAAAGTCGTACATGATTATTATGCAGTAAGTCCTGTCGATACAACGAAACTTGATCATTACACATCGAGGGGAAACCGGTATATCCATTATCCCCAGTTTCATGAGAAGGAAAATGGTAATTACATTTTTACTTATATCCAGTGGGATGAATTAAGAATGGCATGGAATAAACGAAGCAAGATCAATTTTGACAGTCTCGATAAGAAAAAGCAAAAGATAAAGTTCACATTGATAAGATTTCTGGCTTCCAAGGGATTCAGAAGGGACGAAGATGGTGTAAACATGCTTACAAAAGAGGATATCCGGTACATTGAGAATGGGATTGCCAATGTTGTTTACCGGAAGGAATTCAGCATTCGCGGGAAAATCTATGAAATTTTATACGGGTTCGACAAATACCGGGAAACAGGTGATCCAACAGGATCTTCTCTTATCCAGCGACTGGAGTTCTGGAAGGCTTCCTGGGGAATAATCAAAAGCTACTGGTTAACGGGGGTCGGGACAGGCAATATGAACGAAGCTTTTCAGCAGCAATACGAAAAAATGCATTCCAGGCTTGCAAAAGATCAGCGATGGCGATCACATAACCAGTTTTTGTCAATCTTCGTCGGGTTTGGCATTTTCGGCCTATTATGGTTTTTGTTTGCGATCCTTTATCCTCCGCTGGTAATGAGGAAATTTTCGGACTATTTCTTCCTGGTATTTTTCATCATTGTCATGTTATCCATGATCCCTGAAGATACCATAGAATCACAGGCCGGAGTAACTTTCTTCGCCTTCTTTTATTCATTGTTCCTTTTCGGAAAGAAGGAAGAGGATCCAATTTAGGTTTAGCCTGCCTCACCCCCTTCTGGGGCTGAGTTTTTGGAGGTAAATACCATTTAATGAAAATTTATTCCGAGTCTGAATCCTGCGAAATGATAAGGTACGGTATAGTCTATCTGAGACACATGGACAGAATCCACATGATTGGAATAGTTTGATTTGATAGCCTGAAAGTTATAAAAAACCTCGTATTCAAAATTTACTCTCTTAGAAATCTTCGTCCTGTAACCAATCCCCAGATTGAACATAAACCCCCCTGTTCCGGATTCATAGAAAACCGTAGAGTAACGTTTCCCAAAGGAATAACCGGCGCTGATTGCCCCGTAAAAAGTATTTTCCTTCGGTTCAAGATCGTAGAACAAATGCAGGAAAACCGGGAAAAAAAAGCCATCCTTCCAGGGTTCCGCACCTAGACCGATTCCTAAGCCAGTCCTTTGTGAAAAAATGATTCCGTTGATCGTATTAATGGAATAGGATATTTCATCATTCTTTATTCTTACCTGGTAACCTTTGATGATATCCGTTTTAAAATAGCCAAGACCGATACCAACTCCAATGTTCTCTTTTGTAAAAAACTTTATGGACAAAGTACTGTCATTGGTCTGACCTTCTACCTTCAAACCCGGACCCTGAAGAAGAATTATAAATATGATCAGAGATAAAGAAAACTTGTTTTCACGAGTCATAAGTTAAGTTTACAGTAAGCACAATACTACTTATTTAACCACAATGAACCATGTTTGCACAAAGGTCACAAAGAAATTATTCATTGTGGACTTGGTGTAAAGCCTGCCTACCGGCTAGGCAGGCGTTGTGATCTTTGTGGTTATATGTTTTATAAGTATGCTTTATGTATGAAAAATCAATTGAAGAACTTTATTCTTGTTAGATTTCCCGTAGGAGTAATTAAAACTGATATTATTTCTTTGCCTGAAGTGCAGGCTTTTTAATTGTCCGGTCCAATTCCAGGAAAAAAGTACCTTTCTGGAAGTAGGGCTTCCCGGTATTTTTTGCACAGAGGACCAAGTGATAAAGAAAGATTCCATTCCGGAACAGGGTCAGACCAAAAGAATAAGTCTTATGCCCATCGGAGAAATCGATCCTGTCCACATCCCGGCAATTTGAAAGCGCCTCGTTCACATAGATACGGAAGGTCTTAAAATTCTTTAACCCTTGCACATTTCCAAGGCAATCCAGAGTGGCACTTGTACCGTGAGGTTGATCCAGTTTGGGATCATAGACGATAAAGGAAGTCTTTGTAATTGCGCAATTCAAGGCCCTTCTGAAGGCCGATTTTGGATAGAACCCCGAAAGAAGAGAATCCGGTGCATGAAAATACGAGAAGTTCCTGGCATGGTTAAAGGATTTGACATCCAAAGTCCCGATTTTTTCAATGAAAGAAATGCAGGATGAATCATTTGAATTCACCTTCACTATTATTGAATCGTCACCGATAACTTTAAAGGGAACCTTTTCAGTGTAATCATCTTCAGTAAAAAGCCATAAGGAATCATGGCGAGCAGAATCAATCATAATCTCAGTAATACCATAACCGGAAGTATTGAGATTTCCAACATAAGTTCCGGAATTAAGCTTGTCAAAATAGTCTTTGATCAGCCAGTTTCCCTGGAATTTTTTAAAGGAAAACAAATGTTTTTTGGGATTCGTTTCAGAATGCTTTCCACCTGATGGTGAGCACCCTGTAATGAAAACAAGCAGGAAGAAAACGATCTTCTTCATGAGGAATAATGTTGCAGAGGCAAAGTTAATGGAAAAATCATTCAGGATCGGTTATCCAACTTTTGTTTTGGTCTGCCAAAAAATAGTTAACTTGCCCAAAGTTTTCACAATATTCCTGTCCATGAATGGACTTGCTTCCAGTCCTTCCAATCCTTGGCTGATTATTGTCAATCCCAATGCAGGCGTTAAAAAAGGCGCCCGGGATTGGCCGGCGATTGACCGGAAGTTAAAAGCAGAAGGCTTTATTTACGATTCTGTTCTTACCGAACATTGCGACCATGCAAAGCATCTTTCTGCTGAATTTATTAAAAAAGGGTACAGAAAAATCATCGTGGTTGGCGGAGATGGAACGATGAATGAAGTTGTGAACGGCATTTATATGCAAAAAACCGTATCTCCTTCGGAAGTCTCGGTTGGAATGATCCCGGTGGGAACAGGTAATGACTGGTGCCGGACATTCGGGATCCCCTTCGATTATCCCAAAGCCATTCAAATCCTGAAAAAAGAAAAAACATTCCTCCAGGATGTTGGCAAGATCAGCTATTTTAAAAAGGAAACCCAACTTATTCGTTATTTTATAAATATTGCGGGGATGGGATACGATGCCCTGGTGGCAAAAAAGACCAACCTGATGAAAGAAAAAGGGAAAGGCGGGCCACTTACTTACCTGTTTTTTGTATTTGCCGGTCTTTTCCAATATAAATTCATCGAAGCTGTTATCGATGTTGACGGCCAGCAAGTGTTTAAGGGAGAAATATTTTCTATGAATGTGGGGATCTGCAAATATAACGGAGGAGGAATGATGCAGGTTCCATTTGCCATCCCTGATGATGGATTGCTCGATGCAACCCTGATCATAAAAACGTCAAAATTTGCAGTTCTCCGGTATGCAAGAAAATTGTATGACGGAACGCATGTGAATTTGTCAATCGTCAGGACCTATCGCGGGAAAACCATCCGTATCCGCTCCACAGAAAGGATCTATCTGGAAGCAGACGGGGAATCACTGGGGCATAGCCCATTCGTTTATGAAATTATACCCCAGGGTTTGAAAGTCATTGTGGGAAACGGGTGAAATAGCGAAATGGTGAAATAGCGAAATGGCGAAATAGCGAAAAATAAAAAGCCACGTAATTCGTAATCGATCTTGACCGCCTGCCCGCTTGACCGCTTGTCCGTCAGGGATCGATCCAATCTCCGCCTTCCTTAATGAGCTTAACTAATTCCTCGACTGCCTGAGTCTCTGCTACATTCCTTTTAATGAGGTCCTGTCCTTTATAAAGCATCACTTTTCCTTTTCCTACACCAACATAACCATAATGTGCCTCCGCCATTTCTCCGGGTCCATTCACAATGCAACCCATAACAGCGATCTTAAGTCCTTTAAGGTGGCCTGTCTTTTGTTTTATTTTTTCAACTGTTTCCTGGATGTTAAAGAGTGTCCTCGCGCAGGATGGACAAGAGATATATTCGGTACGGGTAATGCGGATGCCGGTTGCCTGCAGGATGCTGTAAGCTACAGGGATCTCATATTCAGGATCTTCCGTAATGGAAACGCGGATCGTATCACCAATGCCATCGGCCAACAGGCTACCGATACCGATTGCCGATCGGATCCTTCCATCCTCTCCCGAGCCGGCTTCGGTAACCCCGAGATGAACAGGATAGTTCATTCCTTCCTGCTTCATGCGTTCCACAAGCAAACGGTTTGCCTGGATCATCAAACGTGTATCGCTGGCTTTCATGGAAAGCACAATGTCATGAAACCCGGATTCATTACAGATTCTAACAAACTCCAATGCTGATTCGACCATCCCCATTGGAGTATTACCATAACGGTTTAAGATTCGCTGAGAGAGGGAGCCATGATTTGTACCAATCCTGATGGCTGTACCATGTTCTTTACAGATTTTCAGTATGGGTTTAAGCTTTTTTCTTATTTGTTCAACAGCTTCCTCATTTCCATCATTTCGTGACACGTGACGCGTGACGCGTGACGCGTGACCGATCCAATTACCTGGATTGATCCTCACTTTCTCAACGATCGTCGCTGCGATCTCAGCAATCTTCGGGTTGAAATGAACATCGGCAATGAGTGGCGTTTGATAACCTCTTGCCTTTAATTCTTTTTTGATGGCCTTTAGGTTTTCAGCTTCTTTCATTCCCGGCACAGCGATCCTGACATATTCACAACCGTTTTCGATCATCCGGATTGCCTGTTCAACTGTTGACTTCGTATCAAACGTATCCGTATTGGTCATGGACTGAACGCGGACAGGATTATTGCCTCCCAGGGGAACACCACCTATGTTTACGACACGGGTGTTAAAGCGAGAATATGGTTGGTCATTAGTCATTTAGTCACAAAGTCATTAGAGGAGTTAAGGTAATTATGGTAATTCATAGTTATTCATTGTTATTCATTGTTATTAAATGAGTGGCAAAAGTACGACTAATAAATAATAAAAATTTTCAATAACCGGGTATACATCGAAACAGTTAAATTCTGAAAAGCATAGGGTTATCACCAAGCCTATTATGATAAAAACAGACATACGCCATATTGTCACGGGTATGTCAAGAGGTTTTAAAATTCAGAGGAAAGTATGTGCCTTATTCTAGCAGGAGTCAATTAAACCATTTCATGTAAAAGTTTCTTTACCTGGTTGGTAGTAGAAACAGATATCTCGTAAATCCTGAAAGGATCATTTGAGGAATCTTCATCACGATAGTGTTCGATACAGTCAAAGGCATTTGAGATGTTGCGGCTTGTACAAATTATGATATTACAATTTCTATCGTAAAGTAATTGCATTTCGTGCTCAAAAGCTCCGTTGCGGTTACTCTGATTACAAATTCCAATGAGTTTTTCTTTCGTTCTTAAAATGGTGCACTCATTCGGATCAACATTTATTTCAGGCTTCAATTCTGTGGCTGAATATTCATCTTTTAACCATTTTACTGTTCGTTTTATAGCCGAATTATTTCCATTTTTGGCTCTGATTTTAATAGCAATAACCGTTTTCATCAAATATTTTTTGGGTGAAGACTTTTCCATATCTTTATCCTTGAATTTAATTAAACATGACGCTAGTTCATCATTCGATATTTGGGCGCTAAGGTAGTTTTTCTCATAGGGCTTGTCAATTGCGGAAATCCATTAATTTGTTATTACGGAAAACCGGAATATTGTTCCTGAAATAATTTTATATAGCACTGATATACTGCATTATGAAATAAAAAGACGGCGTGTAAATTGTACACCATCAATTTTCAATCCCGCCGGATTTTCAGAAAATATAAAATAGAGAAAAAAACAGCCATTGGTCACATCCATGAATAGGATACATATAGAAGAAAGTAAATGCGGCTGGTTATAATGCAGCCAGGAGCTGTTTTAGCTTTGTCTCGGCAACTTTGGTGTTATATTCAAAATTGATGAGGCGGGTATGGGAATCTTCATAGCTCTCCTGCGCTTGTCGTACTTCCAGGGAGGTCGTTTGGCCCAATCGCAGGCGTTGCATCGAAATATCCAGGTTTTCTTTAACCAGAGCCGTATTATCTCTTTCTATTTTTAACAATTGTTGCTGGTTTTCATATTCAGTCAATGCATTTTGCAATTGTGTATTCACATCCCGTTTTATACTTTCCAAAGCATACCCGGCAGATTGAAACCCAAGTCTTGCAGATTTAATTTGCCTGTTAATGTTTCCCGCCTCATAAAGGGGGATAGTAATGGTTCCCCCTAACTGCGGCCCATAGGTACGATTCGATGTTACGGTTCCCGCAGAATTACGACTCTGCAAAAAATCGTAACCGGCAGAAACATTTATTATCGGGAATCGCATGGTGTTAAATTCTTTCAGGCTTAATCTGGCTATATCTACCTGCTTCTGCAATGACAACACACTGGTATTGGTGGAAAATAATTTTTTAATCAATTCATTTTTATCCGGGATGTAATTGAGGACAATGGAATCTTCCACGTCAAAAGGCGCATCAGTATCCATATTCATTAATTGATTCAAGGTTCTTTTTGTTGTAATTATCACCGTTTGCTGGTCGATTGAATTTTCCAGGTAAACATTCAAATCGATTTGTGCCTGTAAAAGATCTGTTTTAGGTGAAAGACCCGCATTAAAGCTCGCCTGAAGGATTTTTACCCTTTCACGGTTATAATTGATCACCTCATTAAACGATTCGAGCTGTTGTTTCTGCTTTACCACATTAAAATAAGCAACGGTAACATCATACATTGTCTGCATCACTTTATCCTTGTACTGGACTTCGCCTAAGGCTTCAATTTCATTTAATTTCTTCTTTGTAATAAACATCTTTCCTCCATCAAACAGGGTCCAGTCAAGGGCAACACCCGCATTAAATGTATTTGCATCCGCGTTGGAGGATGTAATCTGGCTTCCATTTGAAAGATTCTGGTTAACATTATTTATGTTGTAGATATCGGAACCTGTAATTCCTACTGTTGGTAACATACCGGCATTCCCGGCAGTATTATTTACTTTAGCTATATCTGCTGCAGTACGGGCAACCAGGATATCATAATTATTTTTCAGGGCGATGCTTATGGCTTCATCCGGGTTCAGCAGCTTCTGGGCATGAGAAAAAGAAAAGGAGAGGAAAATAACCGGAATTGAAAAAAAAAATTTTCTTCATTAAAATTCATTTTGTTATTAGCTGTCCTTCAACATGCTCATCGATAATTATTTGCTTTTCCTTTTTACTTGCCATTAAAACATACATTGACGGAATAACAAACAAAGTAAGTATCAGTGAAAAAAACAATCCTCCCACAACAACAATTCCCAATGGTACACGGCTGTGTGCACCTTCACCCAGTGCAAGGGCAATGGGTAGTGCCCCGAAAACCGTTGCGAGCGATGTCATAAGGATGGGTCTAAGCCGTGCGGCAGCGGCTTCAAATGCCGCTTCATCCTTGTTCAGTCCTTTTTTACGTTTCTGATTTGCAAATTCCACGATTAAAATTCCATTCTTCGTGACTAAACCAATCAACAGGATCATTCCGATCTCGGAGAAAATATTCAGTGTCTGTCCAAAAACCCAAAGTGTCAGCATGGCGCCGGCTATTGCCAAAGGAACGGTGAGCATAATAATGAAGGGATCCCGGAAACTCTCAAATTGAGCCGCTAAAATAAGATAGATCAGTACCAAAGCAAGGACCAGCGCGAAAGAAGTATTCGAGCTGCTTTCAGCGAAATCCCTTGATGGGCCTAGAAGCGCCGTTTGAAAAGTACCGTCAAGTACTTTTTTTGCAATACGTTTCATCTCCTCTATCCCTTCTCCCAAGGTTCTTCCCTGAGCCAGCGAAGCGGAAACAGTGGCTGACTTATAACGGTTATAATGATATAACGTCGGTGGTTCACTGTTTTCCTCCATCTTTATTAAGTTATCCAGCTGGATCATATTACCATTGTTACTTCGTACATATAACGCAGTAACGTCTGCCGGGGCGCTCCGTGAATCACGGTCAACCTGACCGATCACATAATACTGTTTTTCATTTCTCAGGAAATAACCATACCGGCGCCCTGTCAGGGCAAAATCCAACGTATTCGATACATCCAGTACATTCACACCAAGATTGGTAGCTTTTAACCTGTCAACCGTAAGGTTTAACTCCGGTTTATTGAACTTCAGATTGACATCCACATTACTAAACACGGAATCTTTGCGGGCTTCCTCAAGAAATTTAGGGAGAAATTGTTCAAGCTTGCTGAAATCCAGGTTTTGCAGCACAAACTGAACAGGCAATTGGGAACCTGCTGAAAGTGAAGTGGAAATAGTTTGTTCCTGGTTCGGGATTATTCTTGCTTCCGGAAACCGTTTGTACAACCTGATAAGTTTGTCATAGATCTGCTGCTGAGTTGCTTTACGTTCACCGGGTTGGGTTAGAAATGTCTGAAGAGAACCTATATTGGTATTGGTCGCAACCATTCCCGGTGCAATTCTTCCAGCTACAAGCCTTGCTTCAGGGATACTGTCCATTTCACATTGAACAATACGGTTAATAAGATTTGCAGTAAAATCATAATCCGTTCCTTCAGGCAGAGTAAGGTTCGCACGGATAATGCTATGATCTTCCAGAGGCGCCAGTTCTGACTTCAACGTTTTTCCCAAAACAAAGATCAGGATCAGGCATATTCCCAGGATAAGGAACGAAGCGAATTTCCGTTTCATAAAATAACTAAGCAGGCGCCGGTAACCTTTGTCCAGGTTAACAAAGAAAGGTTCCGTTGCCGTAGAAAACCGTGAATGCCGGGATAGGCTGCCGCCGAGTTTTACATTCAGCACAGGCGTAAGGGTCAGCGAAACGAATGCGGAGATCAGCACGGCTCCTGCCACGACAACACCGAATTCCCGGAACAATCTTCCTGTAAAACCCTGTAAAAAGATCACCGGGATAAAGACAATCGCCAGTGTTAAGGAAGTTGAAATAACGGCAAATAAAATTTCCCTTGTTCCTGCAAAGGCTGCCTGCCATTTATCCATACCGAGTTCGATCTTTTTGAAGATATTTTCCGTTACAACGATCCCGTCATCGACGACCAACCCGGTTGCCAGCACTATGCCAAGCAGTGTAAGAATATTTACGGAAAACCCGGCAAGATACATAATAAAAAAGGCGCCGATCAGCGAAACAGGAATATCTATCAGTGGCCGTAATGCTATTATCCAATTCCGGAAAAACAGGAAAACAATCAATACTACCAAAGAAATAGCGATAGCTAACGTTTCGCCGACATCCTTCACGGATTGTCTTACAAACATAGATTTATCAAAACCCACAGTCAGCTTTAGTCCCGGCGGAAGATTTTTCTGTATATCATCAAACCGTTTATAAAACTCGTTGGCGATCTCAATATCATTCGCCCCTGGCAATGGAATCAGTACCAGGGTAATACCTTCTGCACCGTTCATATTTACCCCGGTTTCAATGTTCTCGGGTCCAAGGATAGCTTCACCTATATCACTGAACCGGATGATCTGGTCATTGGCCTGCCGGATGATGATATTGCTGAATTCCTCTTCCGTAACCAATCTTCCGTATGTTTTTACAATGAGTTCCGTATTGTTTCCCCTTACTTTTCCCCCCGGCAGATCCACATTTTCTTTTTGCAGTGCATTATTTACATCTTCTGCCGTAATATTGTATGCAGCCATTTTCTCCGGGTCAAGCCAGAGCCGCATTGCCGGTCTCTTTTGTCCATAGAGCCCGACTGCGCTAACGCCCGGTATGGTTTGAAGTTTTTCCTGCAACACGTTTTCGGAATAATCACTCAGTTCAAGGGCATTCATTGTCGTGCTTTGTATAGCGAGTGTTATAATCGGGTCGCTGTTGGCATCTGCTTTGGTAACAACCGGAGGTGCATCGATATCCTGTGGCAGGCTACGCGACGCCTGTGATGTTTTATCCCGAACATCGTTTGCTGCTTTTTCAAGGTCTGCACCTACATTAAATTCAACGGTAATATTGCTGTTCCCGGTCGATGATGAAGAAGCTATGGATCTGACACCTTCAATCCCATTTATCGCTTTTTCCAGCGGTTCGGTCACCTGCGATTCAATGATATCGGCATTTGCCCCGGTATAATTTGTCTGGACATTGATTGTAGGAGGGTCAATGGCAGGGTATAAACGAATGCCCAGGAAAGTATAACCGACTATTCCGAACAGCACGATGATAAGGCTCATCACAATAGAGGCCACAGGGCGTTTTATTGCGAAGTCAGAGATGGTCATAGAAAATTATTTTACAACTTTTGAGAATTTCACTTCGACTTTCGGTTTAATAAAAAGTAATCCCGTTGTTACCACAGTATCTCCGGGTTCAAGTCCTTCCAATACTTCCAGGGTCGAGGCCTGCCGTACCCCGGTTTTCACAGTGACAAATTTTGCCTTTCTATTTTTAACTATGATCACTTGCTTATCACGTTCCGAAGGAATGACCGCCTGGGTAGGGATCATCAATGCATTTTTCTTTTCGCTTAATGCCAGTTCCACATTAGCAAAAGCCCCCGGTTTCAATGAAGCTTGATTGGTTTTCACAACAGCCCTGACTTTGAGATTCCGGGTGCTTGCATCGATCCCTTCTTCACTTGCCATCACTTCTGCTTCATATTTTGTTTCATCTCCCTGAACGGTAAATTTAACTTTCTTACCTTCCTTGATTTCTTTACCGTATTTTTCCGGTACACTGAAATCCAGCTTCAGTTCATTGACCATGCGAATCGTGGCAAGCGCTATGGAAGGGGTTACCTGGGCGCCCACGCTGACATTCCGTAATCCTATTATACCGTCGAACGGGGCAACGATTTCTGTCTTGCTTATCTGGGCTTTCAACACTTCGATGTCATCCAGGATAGAGTGTACCTGTAAATCCGTTTGGTCATATTCCAATTGACTTATTCCACTCACTTTCAGCAATTCGCTTTGTCGTTTTTTCGTCTGCTCCGCAATTTGTAACTGGGTTTGCAGTTTTTTAAGACCTGCTTTCAGGTCATCATCAAACAATTTTACCAGTAAGGTTCCTTTTTTTACAAATTTACCTTCCGGTAAATTAATCACTACTACACGACCTGCCACATCCGGCATCAGTACAGTTTCTTCAAAAGATTTCAGGGTTCCGGAAACCATAACCGTCTGATCCAAAACCGTTGGTTTCACAACAAACCCCTCTACAAAGGATATGCTATTCGGACGTTTAGTATCCTTGTCCTTACCTTTTGCTCCCGGATGACAGGAACTGAAAAGAATTGGAAATAATAGTAAAAAAAACAAGTAAACCAATTGCTTATTCATAAAATATATTCTTTAATGCTCATTCCTGTTGGCTGTGAGTAAAAAGTTAAATGTTTTGGATTTTATTCTTTGTGTTACTTTGTGCGAACTTTCACAAAGGCGCACTTAGGCTTTTTAATCAACCTCTTGAAAATTCGGGTACATTAATAACTGCAAACCGTAAAAAATGGTATTTATTCTCACTATTATTTTGCTTAGAAGGATTTTTTCAAATTACACTTAAAATCATAATTATTATTGAATGACCAATTTTCTTATTATTTTCTGTTCTTGTGATTGAATTATCACAAAATAGATTCCGGGATTTACAGCAATATCCATAAATGAATTATCGACCTTTATTTCTTTCCTGGTTATTACTTCTCCAAAAACATTAACCAAAACGATCTTAATCCCGGACTTTATTCCATACGTTTTGATCCAAAATCTTTCATGAGCGGGATTCGGAAAAAGAACAATTTTGCTGTCTATTGTCGATTCCTGTAACCCAGTGGTGCCGGTGTTGTCTAAAAATGTCTGTTTGGGATCAGACCACGATCCCTCCCCACATTCATTTACGCCCTTAACGCGGATTGATACTTCACCAAGCCAGGATGAATTCCAATAAACAGTAGCGGTTGTTCCGGATCCGCTGATATTACCGGAATTAGCAGGAAGAAGTTCCCACAGATAATAATCTGCCTCAGCAGCGCCGGTCGTTGTATATTCGCTGGTTGTAACATAGTTAAGATCGACAGTATCCGGTCCTGATGGTTCACCTGCTACTGAAGGGAAAGCAGTTACCACTACTCCAATAGAGTCGGTTACAATATTATACCCGTCGTTCACTTCGACAATGTACGTGGTATTCACGGCGGGGTATGCCACGGGATAGGGATTATTCGACGAGAATCCAGGTGGATTTGAAGACCACAAATAAGAATAGTTATTGCTTCCGCCCATTGCCACGGCCTGAAGTTGAGTAAAACTCCCCGTGCAAACCGGGTTTGGTGTGGCATAAACCTCAACGCTCAATGCTTCCCCTGTGATCGTCACAATAGTGGTATCTTCACCGGAACACGAACTTGTCTGATCCGTTACGGTCAGGGTAAAAAGGGTGGTCATCGTCAATGGGGTTGTAACAGGATTTTGCACATTGGGATTTATTAATAAATTAGCCGGTTCCCAATGCCACAGATAGTTTCCGGAACCTCCACCTGCAGAACCATTGAGTGATGTGGAAGTGCCAAAAAAAATAGTCTGGTCCGGTCCGGCATTTGCAACAGGCAGAGAAGGCATGGTGACCTGCAGTGAGGAACTTTGACCTGTACCACAGTTATTTATTCCATGAACAGTTATGGCGCCGGTACCTGGTGTGATCCCGAAAGTCACGGTTATAGATGTCGTGTTCTGACCCGCAGTAATGCTATCACCAGCCGGAACTGACCATATATAACCTATGGCATTCAGCACAGGTTGAAGGGAATAGATAACACCTGTCGTCCCCGGACAAATCAGCGCCGGACCTGTTATCGTCCCCGCCTGGTCAGGTAAAGGTTCTATATAAACCGGAAGAACGGATGGAGTGGAATTTCCACACGAGTTAACAGTAAAAACTGCGATATTACCGGAACTTCCGCTTGGTCCTGTATTCGTTGCAATATGGTTCGTGTTCTGTCCGCTCATAATAGTCCAGCCGGTCGGAACTGTCCAGGAATATCCTGTAACATTTGATACCGTATCAACCGTGTACGAAAGAGCTACAGAACCGGCACATACCGAATCCAATCCACTTATCGGTCCTGGTTGGGCGGGAGTTGGATTCACGATCACATTCAATACGGAGGTATTTGAATTCCCGCAGAAATTGCCCGCATATACTGTGATATTACCGGAGTTTGCGTTAATGCCTGTATTTACTGTCAGGCTGTTAGTGTTCTGACCATTTACCAAAACCCAGCCTCCCGGTACTGTCCATGCATAACTTGCAGCATTCATAACAGGACTAATCGAATAAGTTAAATTAGTTGTTCCCTCGCAAACCGTTGATGGACCTGTAATAGAACCTGCTGTACCTGGTAAGCCGGCAACAATAACGGGGAGTATGGATGTATTACTGTTACCACAAATGCTGGTTGCATAAATGGTAATATTTCCTGAGATCGCGGAACCGGAATAATTAACCAGGATGGAAGTGTTATTTTGTCCTGACACTATCGAAGCCCCCGGTGGTACTGTCCATGTATATCCTGTTGCATTTGTCACCGGAAGAACAGAATAGATCACATTACTTGTTCCCTGGCAGACCAATGAAGGGCCTGTTATAGCTCCTGCAGTACCCACCAGACCGGCAATCAAAACCGGGAGTGTCGATGTATTACTAGTGCCGCATGTGTTTACTGCATAAACTGTCACATTCCCGGTACCCGGAGAACCGGAAAAAGTAACAGTAATGGAATTGGTATTTTGTCCTATCATGATCGTTGCCCCGGCAGGTACCGTCCAAATATAACCTGTCGCTCCTGGTATAACAGGGACGGTATAAATTATTCCGGAACTCCCCGGACATACGGTGTCAGGTCCTGAAATGGATCCGACCGGACCCGGCGCTATATAAATGTTGACGAGTAAAGAGTCTGAAAACGAAGGCCCTATCCCATTTGAACTTTGGGCCTGTACCGATATCCTAGCAAATCCTGTATAGGTATTATTCCAATCTACCACAGCGGTTGTAAAGTTTCCTGAAATGTTTCCCGCCCCGGGAGGTGTAAGTGACCAGATATAGGATGTTGCCCCTGATACAGCGGTTGTACTGTATGTTGAATTGGGAGGATTGAGACAAAAAGCTGTAGGTCCGGTGGGTAATCCGGGCCGGTCAAGATATGGCCCATGGATAATGACACCATTCGATCCGACCATCCATCCCTTGGTGGCATTTATAAAATAAACCCGTGATAAAGACTGATCGGTTCCGCTATTCAACGTAATCCATGACTGACCACCGTCATTTGTTTTGGCCAGTATCCCTGACGTTCCAACAACAATACCCGTATCTGCAGAAAGAAAATACACGGATAATAATTGACAGCCGGTGCCCGGATATAAATCAGGAAGATGGATCCAGGTATTACCCCCGTTTGTCGTTTTTATTATTTCACCGTTATTTCCAACGGCATAACCTGTATTTACAGAAGGGAAATGAACAGCGTACAAAGGTTCCGTACTTCCCTGATAAACAATGCTCCAATTCGAACCGTAATCTGTTGTCTTAATGATAAAACCATTACTTACAGCAATATAACCGGTTGAGTTGGAAGTAAAAAAAACATCTTCATTTTCAACGCTCAAGCATATCATTGAAACCCAGGTAACGCCGCCGTCGGATGTCATCATTATCGCACCCCCGCCTCCGACAGCACAACCATGATCATTGTCACTAAAATATACGGCTTTGAGCCATTGGGAACAATTGCTGACCTGATTAACCCAGGTATTCCCACCATTCGTGGTCTTTATTATCTTCCCATTTTTTCCAACTGCGTAGCCGATGTTAGCAGTCGGAAAATGAACTCCCGACAACCGCAGTAGAGTGCCGCTGTTCAGGCTTATCCAAGTCGTTCCGCCATTTATCGTCTTCAAAATCATACCACTATCCCCAACTGCAAAACCGGTATTTGCACTGGAAAAACAAACACCGCCAAAATATTCATTCCGCCAACCCGAGGGCGCTGCAGTTACCCAGGAAGCAGCACTGGTGCTGGATTTTAAAATTTTTCCTTTCTCACCGGCTATAAAACCTATTGATGGATCAGTAAAACAAACAGTTAAAAGATCTTCCTGTCCTAGACCTCCCTGTGGTATCCATGTTGATCCGCTATCGGTGGTTTTCAAAAAAGTTCCCTGATCACCAACAATGTAGCCCGTATTCCCATTTGTAAAGAAAATACTTCGTAAAGTTTTATTTGTCCCGGATGAAGGATAGGTCCAGGTTGCCCCTGCATCTGTGGTCTTTGCAATATGGCCGCCATCTCCTGCAGCAAAGCCGGTATTAGTTGACGGAAAATAAACAGAATATAACGAATTTCCGCTGGTATTGATTGTATTCCAGTTAAGACCGCCATTTGTTGTTTTTAAGATCTTCCCGTTATCAGAAACAGCAAAACCTGTATTGGCATCCGTAAAATAAATTGCATGAATCGTCAGGGTAATACCGGTATAGACCGGGCTCCAGGTTAATCCGCCATTGGTTGTTCTGAATATAGTCCCGGAAGATCCTGCGACATAGCCCGTGTTGACATCCGTGAAAAAAATCCCTTTCAGGTTATTTGGAATACCGGTTGGTAATAAGAACCAATCCGACCCGCCATTGGTTGTTTTTAAAATCGTACCTGAATCTCCGGCTGCATAACCGGTGGCCGGGGTGGGGAAATATACGGAATACAAAATATTATGTGTACTCCCGTTTTCGTTGACCCAGGAATTTCCGCTGTTTGTTGTTTTCAGGATGATGCCCCCGCTGCCAATGATAAATCCTGTGTCAGGACTGGTAAAAAAAATGCAATGATAATCCTCTGCTGATGGTATAGGATTTTGCTGATGCCATTGTTGAGCGGATGCAAAACCGGAAATATAAATAAGAAGCCCAAATATATATTTATTCACCCCGTATCTAACTATTTCTATTGGGCAAAGTTAGTGGCAATATCGGTATAAACAAAATGGAGCCGGAGATATATAATATCACTGCATTGCAATTTTCTATAGTGTGACTAAAAGATTCTTTTTCACCGCATTGTTTATTACGAACATATGTTCTTTGAAATGATAAAATGGATTAGTTTTCTTTCTCTTTGGGGACGAATAAAAAATCCTTTAAATTTACCTCCTGATAATTTGCTTCCACTTTCATATGAAAGAACGAAGAAGTCTTGGTGATTTTCCGGGGTTAAAACTTTGCCTGGGTGCATTTGCAATCCTGCTTTCTTATACTACCGTCTTTGGTCATGTCAATCACTGCAGGACCACCGATTGCAGATTTCTATTTTCCGTGGATTCAACTACCGATTCTATCTCTTGTGCGTATCTCTCAGATGACTCCCTCACTAACTTTGTGCGGTTTGATCATTCTGACAATGAATACGATTATTATTATCTGAGATTATCCATGTTTTCTGATAGATCTGAAAGATTATTTTTCTATGAAGAAGCAAGAGGGATTGAATTTTATATGACTGATAAAAGGGAGATCTTTAATGATTCTGCACTTTTTTCAACGAGCATGAGTGACAGGGTTCAATTTCTATCGACAATAGCAGACTTTTATCATTCCGCAAAGGATCAAAAACAGGCTGCCAAAAGTCAGGAAGAAACTCCCAAAGAAGGAAATTCAGGTCTGTACAAGCCGGCTGAACCCATAGATAACGGTCATGACAGTCCCATGGATGTTTCGTTGGTTTGTGATGGCGCCCAGGTCGCATGCTCGGAAAATGTTTATTCCTATCCTGCAGGGACCAGCGGTCAGGCGCCACCCCCGGTGAATGGATACCCGAATTATGGCTGCCTGGGTTCAGAACCCTGCCCGGCATGGTTTTATATGCAGGTCGGGGTTGCAGGTGATATCATCATATTTATCTCGCAAAGCGGTAATCATGATGTAGACTTTATCTGCTGGGGACCTTTTTCCAGCCTGACGGATGGCTGTGCAACAGGACTCACAGGGACATGTACACATAATGGCTATCCTCCTCCTCTTTGTTGCAGCAATCCTTATCCTGCTTGTAACAATTTCTACCCGAGAGGAAATATGGTTGATTGCAGTTATTCGCCTAATGCAACCGAAACATGTCACATCCTGAATGCCCAGGAATGTAGTAATGCATTTCTTCTTAATAATTTTTAATTAATTTATGATTAACCTTGGTAAAACTATCATTTCCGACGAAGTTACAAGTGTTCATTTCGCCTGTGATTTGCCAAACTGCAGAGGCGCCTGCTGCATTGAAGGCGATGCCGGTGCGCCACTGGAAGAAGAGGAGATTTCATTGCTGGAGGATCATATTGAGGAGATCAAACAGTTCATGCGAGGGGAAGGAATAAAAGAGATTGAAAATACGGGTGTTTTCGATTATGATGCTGCCGGAAAGTATGTTACACCTCTTGTTGAAGGGAAAGAATGTGCTTTTGTTTATTTTGAAAATGGGATCGCCCGCTGTGCCGTTGAGAAGGCTTATGTTGAAAAGAAAATACCTTTTCAAAAGCCGGTTTCCTGTCATCTATATCCCATCCGGATCAAACGTCTGAAAGAAAATGATGCAGTGAATTACCATAAATGGGATATCTGTAACCCGGCGTTGGAAGAAGGGATAAAGCAAAAAACACCCTTATACAAGTTTCTGGAAGAAGCGCTGATCCGAAAATATGGTAGTTCCTGGTTTGACAGGCTGCTGAAGATTATATAGTAGCGACAGTGGCCGGGGCTTTTCAGGGATTATTGTCCTTTCAGCGCTTCGGCGCCGCTTACGATTTCGAGAAGCTCCTTGGTGATCGCGGCCTGTCGCGCTTTGTTGTAAGAAAGCTGGAGATCCCTGATCATCTCCTGCGCATTGTCGGTTGCCTTCTGCATAGCAGTCATCCTGGCGCCCTGCTCTGAGGCAAACGAATCGAGGACGGCTTTATATAACTGGATCCGCAGGGATTTGGGGATCAGTGCCCGGATGATGGTCTCTTTATCCGGTTCAAAGATATAGTTGGATAAAACCGTTGTTTTGATCGCCTTATGTACTTCCGGCTGGGGTTTTATCGGCAGGTATTGTTCAACCTGTAATTGTTGAACCGCTGCATTCTTAAATTGATTGTAAATGATAAAAATCTCGTCATACTCTTTATTGATAAAGGCTTTCATGACTTTTTCAGCTAACGGAATCACATTTTCATACGCCAGATTATCGAATAGATCATCACGTACCTCAAGTACATTATAATTCCTTTTACTGAAATAATCCGACACCTTTTTGCCAACGCAGATCAGGTTTACATTATTTTTCCGGTTTTGTGCGGCATACGTACCCGAGATCAAATTGTTTGTTGCTTTGATGACATTTAAGTTAAAGCTTCCGCATAATCCCCGGTTCGAAGCGATAATGATCAACAGGATCTTTTCTGGTTCCCGTTTTTTAATGTACATATCTTCATCCGAATCCCCGATACTGGAACTTAAATTCTGCAGGATCTCATTCAACTTTAATGCATACGGCCTGAGTCTCAGGATGGCCATTTGAGCTTTCCTGAGCTTGGATGCGGCCATTAATTTCATAGCGCTTGTGATCTGCAGCGTAGTTTTGACAGATGCGATACGGATCCTGACTTCCTTTAATCCCGCCATTGAAGGTTATAATTTTTTTTCTTCGTATTTCTGAGTTATATCTTTAGCCACACTTTCCATGATCTTCATATGCTCATCAAGGATGATACCCTCTTTCAGGTTTTTTAATACCTCTTTATGTTTCATCTCCATGAAATTCAGGTATTCCATTTCAAAGTTGGAAACTTTATCCACCGGAATGTTCCGTAACAGGTTTCGTGTACCGCAGAAAATAATAGCGATCTGTTTTTCCACAGACATCGGTGTATATTGGGGTTGCTTCAATATCTCCACATTCCGTGCACCTTTATCGATCACGATCTTGGTACTTGCGTCAAGATCGGAACCGAATTTTGCGAATGCCTCCAGTTCACGGTATTCTGCCTGGTCGAGTTTTAAAGAGCCTGCCACTTTTTTCATGGACTTGATCTGTGCGGTACCCCCAACCCTGGAAACAGAGATACCTACATTAATTGCAGGACGGATACCGGCATTGAACAAACCGGTTTCAAGGAAGATCTGGCCGTCGGTGATCGAAATGCAATTGGTGGGAATATAAGCGGAAACGTCTCCTGCCTGTGTCTCAATGATCGGTAAAGCGGTCAATGAGCCGCCTCCTTTCACCAGATGACGGATGGATTCAGGAATATCATTCATTTTACGGGCGATTTCGTCGGAAGAAATGATCCTTGCCGCTCTTTCCAGTAAACGGGAATGCAGGTAAAACACGTCGCCGGGATAAGCTTCACGTCCGGGGGGACGGCGTAATAACAATGACACTTCGCGATATGCAACAGCTTGTTTGGAAAGGTCATCATAGATGCACAATGCCGAACGGCCTGTATCCCTGAAAAACTCACCGATAGCAGCGCCGGCAAAGGGAGCATAGAACTGCATAGCAGCAGGGTCTGATGCCGTCGCAGTAACGATCACCGTATATGGCATTGCTCCTTTTTCCTCCAGTGTTTTAAGGATATTGGCAACGGTAGAGCCTTTCTGTCCGATCGCAACATAGATGCAAATAACCATTTCCCCTCTTTCGTAAAATTCTTTCTGGTTTATGATGGCATCAATAGCGATGGCCGTTTTGCCGGTCTGACGGTCACCAATGATCAGTTCGCGCTGACCACGACCGATGGGGATCATGGCATCGATAGGTTTAATGCCGGTCTGAAGCGGTTGGTTTACCGGTTGACGGAAGATCACACCGGGAGCTTTCCTTTCCAGCGGCATCTCAAATCGCTCTCCCGCAATCTTACCTTTTCCGTCGATGGGTTCGCCGAGCGTATTGATAACCCGTCCTAAAAGTCCTTCACCGACTTCAATAGAAGCAATTTTACGGGTCCTTTTAACGATATCCCCTTCCTTTAATTCATATGCTTCTCCCAAAAGGACCGCACCGATATTGTCCTCTTCAAGATTCAATACAATAGCTTTCAAACCGTTTTTCTCAAATTCGATAAGTTCACCGGATTCAGCATTATTAAGTCCGTAAATTCGTGCGATACCATCACCGATCTGAAGGACGGTACCTACTTCTTCAAGTTCGGCTTCATTCTGGTATCCGGACAATTCCTTGCGTAATATGGCCGATACTTCGGCGGGCTTGATTTCTGGCATTTTCTTTCTGGTTAATAATGATTTACTTTTCTCCCCCTCCCCCGACCCCTCCCCATTCGGGGCGGGGAGTAAGTTAGTTTTATCTAGAATCCTTTAACATACAAATTAATTGCTGCAACCTCCTTTTTCAGCTTATTGATCTGGTTCAGAATACTCGCATCATACTGCTGATCTTTCCATCGTAAAATAAACCCACCGATCATTTCTGCATCGGTTTCTTCAATCAGTTCAATTTCTTTACCAGTCTGCTTTTTCAAAATTGCCACTATTTTCTCACGAACATCCTCACCGATCACGTTAGTAGTTTTTAGATAAGTAGTCAGGATACCTTTATAATCTTTGTACAGCTCAATAAAGTCCCTTGCTATGTCAGGTATTAAAGCTTCACGATTTTTGCGAAGGATAATAATCACATAAGTCAGCGTTAAGGGGGACAGTTTTTTATCAAAAATAGCGCGGATGATTTTTATTTTTTTTTCCGATGTAATAACGGGGCTTTTGATCATCAACGTGAAATCCCTGTTTGTATGACAAAGTTCATGAATGAGCCTCATATCCCTGATCGCTTCTTCCAATGAATCTTGTTCAAGGGCGACCTCGAATAATGCCTTGGCATAGGTAACAGCGATGTGGGAAACGTTCATTGATAATCTGAATTCGTTGCAGAGTTAATTGAATTTCACGTCAGCCAATAGTTCTTTTACATAGGTTTCCTGTTTCTGCGGATCGGATAATTCTTTTTGTAATATTTTTTTTGCGATTTCCAGTGATAGATCTGCCAACTGGTTTTTCAATTCCGTCATGGCAGCCATTTTCTCGAAATGGATACTTTCTTTTGCACTGTTGATGATCCTGTTGGCTTCTTCGTTCGCTTTCAGTCTTGCTTCCTCAAGGATGGAGTCCTTTATCTTTCGTGTCTCGGCAAGAAGGATATCTCTTTCATTCCTGGCTTCTTTCATTAACTTTTCATTACTGAACTGAAGCATTTTCATCTCTTCTTTTGCCAATTCTGCGGCATTGAGTGCATCACTGATGGACATCTCTCTTTCCTTCAGCGCTTTCATTATAGGTTTCCATGCATATTTCCCAAGAATGAACAGCACGGCAAGGAATGCCAATGTCATCCAGAATATCAGGCCGATGCCGGGGCTTACCAATTCCATATGTTAAATTTTTAATGTTTTTAATTCCCCCACCTTATTCCTCTCCTAAGAAGAGAAAGCAGGAAGGAGGCTGTGAAGCCTGATTGTCTGACCAACCGTCAACCTTTCAGGCAATCCCCATTTCCTAGATAAACAGGATCATGAGACAAACTACGATAGCGAAGAATGCAGCTCCTTCAACCAAAGCTGCGGCGATGATCATGTTTGAACGGATATCACCCAATGCTTCCGGCTGACGGGCTATGGATTCAAGAGCGCCTTTACCTATCTGGCCAATACCGATACCGGCGCCAACTGCGGCAATACCCGCCCCGAAACCTGCACCTAACTTTGCAAATGGAGCAAAATTATTTGCTACCTCCAATAAAATCGATAATAAATGCATACTCAGTGGAATTAAATTATTACTAAAAAACTAACAACTAATAATTAACAACTAACATTAAAATTCTTCATTGATCATTGTTCATTCTTCATTGCTTATGGTGTTCCGGTTCGGCGGATGCCAGACCAAAGTACAATGCCGATAACAATGTAAAGACATATGCCTGGATGAGTGCAATAAGCACTTCGAGCAGATCCATAAAAACCATGAACAGCAGGGAAACGATAGAAACTCCATAACCAAGAGAGGCGGCCATAGCGCCAAAAATAAATATAATGCTGATAAAGCTCAGGACCACGATATGTCCGGCCAGCATATTTGCAAAAAGTCGAATCATTAATACAAATGGTTTTGTAAGCACGCTGAGGAGCTCCACAACGGGCATCAGGGGAACGGGGATCTTCAACCACCACGGAACGCCGGGAGTATTGATAATATCCACCCAGTAATGCCTGTTACCACTAAAAGTGGTAATGATCAGGGTACATGCAGCCATCACACCCGTAACGGCAATATTTCCCGTAACATTTGCTCCTCCGGGGAAAATCGGGATGATCCCGATCAAATTATTGAATAAGATAAAGAAGAAGATCGTCAGAAGATAGGGAACATATTTTTCGTATCTCTTTTCCCCTATAGAGCTTTTTGCAACATCGTCACGGACAAACAGTATTAGCGGTTCCATTGCATTCTGTAATCCCTTTGGCGCCTGGCCCTTATTACTCCGGTATGCATTGGCTACCGTCATGAAAATAATGATCAAAACGATGCTGCTGAATAATATTGCAAAAACGGTCTTCGTGATTGAAAAATCATAAACAGCCGGATTTGTTCCTCCCATTTTGTCTGTCTTCAGTTTGACGATTTTCCCTTTGCCGGGACCTTCTTCAGCGATCGAGAAGCCTTTGTATGCATGGCTGGAGTTATGGAATTTACTGCTCCAAAATGAATAGATCTGCCCATCATAAATGAAAATAACCGGAAGAGGAATCGTGATATTCGTTGTACCCAAAGTGAAAATATGCCAATCGTGTGTATCTGTGACATGCTCCAGGATCATTTTACCTGCATCAAATTTTGAAGATCCTGCTGTTTTATTTTCCCTTTGCTTTTCATTCGCAGTATCGGTAGGGATAAGATTAGTCCCCTCCTGCACCTTTGGAAATACCAACTGATATGAAAGGAAAAAGAAAGCAATAAACAAGTATTTTACAAGATTTCTGCGACCGTGCATGCGGGATTCGGTTAGCGAATTTTTATTACTCAAAAAAAAAGTGGTGCAAAAGTATGAAATTATTTCTTAGGGATGATGGTACGGGACGTTCAACATTAAAACGACATACTGATCGAGGCCTGCATATACTTGTACGGCGCCGAAATTTTTCCATCCGGGAACTCCGTACCAGTAATAGCCGGGAGGCAGGTTAATGAATGTAACATAGCCTGAGGCATCGGTCCACCCGGTGTTACTGTAAGTACCCTCGACCTCATTCTGCCTGCTGGTTGAAATAGCGGCCATTATGGAAGATAAAGGAGTTCCCACTGAGTCAATAACCGTTAAATGTAGGTTGCCCGTTGTAGCGTCTTTACTGTTACATGAAGGAAAAAATACCATTGTGCTTAAAAAAGCGAGAGAAAATAATACTACAATAGTTTTTTTCATTTTTTTGCATTTTTAATGATAATCAGGCACAAAGATAAAAAGAATTGGAATCGTATGTAACGAAGATAACTTTTTAGCGTCTGATAAGAGTGTACTTTTGTGACGGATGTGTTAAATTTTTCCTTATTGATCTGAATCTTTGTAAAATTGTCTAATTTTGAACGCTTCATAAATAAGGGTTTTTCAAAATCATCATCCTTTTCATGATATTTTAACTATTCATTTCATGTACAACAAAGATATTAAAGCATACAGAAGAATACTGATGCTGTTCCTTTTACTATGTACCATAACTGCATCTGTCGGACAAAAAATCTGGACACTCGAAGACTGTATCAATTGGGCTCTTACCAATAACCTCGATATCAAGAACCAGGTATTGACCGTAGAGACGAACAAAAAACAACTATTGCAAAGCGCTCTCAGCATGTTGCCGGATCTTAACGCCAGTGGAACCAATACCTGGAACTTTGGTCAGACGATCGACCTTTACACAAATACCTTTGCAACGACAACGGTACGCTCTGACAACTTTTATATTGCAACGAGTATGACCCTTTTCAACGGGTTTACAAAATTAAACACGGTAAAGCAAAACCGGATCAATATCCTGGCAAGTAACTATGATCTTGACGTGTTACGGAACAATATCTCCCTCGCAGTAGCCGGTTATTACCTGGATATATTGCTGAATGCCGAATTACTTGAGGTAGCCCGTGCACAAATAACGGTCACACAAGACCAGGTTTCAAGGATCGGAAAAAGAGTTGAAGCCGGTTCTTCCGCCAAAGGGGATTTACTGAACATTCAGGCAGAGGCTGCAACTGAAGAGCTTGCCGTGGTCTCGGCAGAAAACATCCTGAATATTTCCAGCCTTTCATTGCAGCAATTGATTGATCTTCCCGTTGCAAAGGATTTTGTTATCGAAAAACCTGCTTTGAAATCGGTTGAAGCGCCAAAGGAACTTTTTACCCCCGACCAGATGTTTGCCTATGCAGTAATGAACAGACCGGAGATCAAAGCTGCCGAACTAAGGGTCAAAAGTTATGAAAAGAACCTTGCCATCGCAAGAGGTTCGATATCACCTACACTAAGTGTCGGCGCTTCCTGGGGAACAGGTTATTCCGGAGCATCGAAGGAGATAAATCCCAATCTACCCCCCGATACTACTTATTATCCAGTCGGATATACGCAAACAACGCATGAGATTGTTATGGCCCCCTATGTAAATTATCCGTACCGCGTGAAGTCGTTTTCCGATCAGATCTCTTCAAACGATTACAAATCTCTTGGGTTCAACCTGCGCATTCCTATTTTTAATGGCTGGCAGGGTCGTACCGCAATTGCACAGGCAAAAATACAAAGAGACAAGGCAGAAGTCAATCTCGACATCCAAAAGAGAGATCTTCTTAAAAGCATCGAACAAGCTTATGCTGATGCTGTAGCTTCATTAAAGAAATATAATTCCTCAGTGATACAGGTAGAGGCCCAGCAGGAATCATTCAAATATACACAGGAGAAATTTGATGTGGGAATGTTAACTTCGTTTGATTTTAATAACAGCAAAAAGGACCTCATCAAATCACAATCGGACTTGTTACAGGCTAAATATGATTTTATTTTCAAAACTACCATTCTTAATTTCTATATGGGTAAACCCATCAGCATTAACCAATAAAATAATTTCCACCTCTCCATGACCTCAAAGAAATCGAAAAAACGGAATTGGATCATTATCGGGAGCATAGTGATCGTCATTATCATTGTCGTTATTGCAATTTTCAAAGGCAAACGGAATGAAGGGATAAAAGTGACCACGGAAAAGGTCACAAAAAGGACCATCATCCAAACTGTTTCTGCAAATGGAAAAATCCAGCCTGAGAAAGATATAAAGATCAGTCCTTATATTTCCGGAGAAGTCGTGGAGTTATATGTCAAGGAAGGTGATGAGGTCAAATCAGGGGATCTGCTGGCCAAGATCGATCCTGAAATTTACATTTCCGCCTATGACCAGAGTGTCGCATCATTGAACTCCCAGCAGGCGAATACTGCCAATGCCCGTGCACGGCTTTCCCAGATGAAAGCACAATTTGAAAACGCACGATTGAATTATGAACGGCAGGAAAAATTATTCAAGCAGAATGTCATTTCCCAGGCTGAATTTGACCAGTCAAAATCTGCATTCGATGTGGCTAAAGCCCAGGTTGATGCAGCCGAACAGGATATCAAAGCCGGGGAATTTATGGTGAAGAGTTCTGAAGCAGGTTTGAAAAGAGCCAGGGAAGACCTGACACGAACTGCTATTTTCTCCCCGAGCAATGGTACGGTTTCCAAATTAAGTGTTGAAAAAGGAGAGCGGGTCACCGGTGCTTCACAGTTCTCCAGTGGCACCGAGATCATGCGTATCGCCAACCTCAATGAAATGGAAGCACAGGTAGAAGTAAATGAAAACGATATCGTCCGTGTAAGTATGGGCGATACGGCGTTGGTGGAAGTAGATGCTTACCTCAACCGTAAATTTAAAGGTGTGGTAACAGAAATGGCGACATCTGCCAATACGACAGGTGTCAGCGTTGACCAGGTGACCAATTTCAATGTGAAGATCCATCTTGTAAAAGATTCTTATGCAGATCTTCTGAATCCGAAGATCCCGAATTATTCACCTTTCCGTCCGGGTATGTCTGCAACCGTTGAAATCCAGACGGAAACAGCGAAGGATGCCTTGACCCTGCCTATTCAGGCTGTAACTACAAGAGCAACCAAAGATACCCTCGATAAAATGAATGCCAAGAAAAAGCAGAAACCATCAGGTGGTGATAATGACCATGAGTTTGTGGCCTCTTCTAAAAAAGCGGCCGAACTCCAGGAATGCGTATTCCTTTTTGAGAATGGTACTGCAAAGAAAGTCAATGTTAAAACAGGGATCCAGGATAATACCTACATCCGGATATTATCCGGGCTGAAAGAAGGCCAGGAAATCATTGTCGGACCCTATTCGGCTGTATCTAAACTGCTGAAGGAAGGCGACAAGGTTATCAAGGTTGATAAGATGGATCTCTTCACCAAGGAATGACCGGTCGCGACTCCATGTCTTTTATTTTACATATCGAAACCGCCACAAATGTATGCTCCATAGCACTGGCCGGTGACGGGCAGTTGCTGTCATTGAGGGAATCCACCATCAGGAACATCCATGCTACGGTTATCACACGATTCATCGACGAGGTACTAAAATCTTCAAACCTGGATCTTTCAGCCATTGATGCCATTGCAGTCAGCGAGGGCCCGGGTTCTTATACAGGGTTAAGGATTGGCGTTGCAACGGCAAAAGGTTTGTGCTATGCATTGGATAAACCATTGATAGCTGTCCCTACATTGCAGGCTATGGCATCAGGCATCCGGCAATCAGCATGGGATAACATGATTCTCTTCTGTCCTATGATCGATGCCAGGCGGATGGAAGTTTATTATGCTCTTTATGATTTCAACGGCAATGAAATCCGTGAAACATGCGCAGAGATCATTTGGGAAGATTCTTTTTCGGATATCCTGGCAGGTCATACCATTATTTTCGGAGGAGATGGAACCCCGAAATGCCGTGAGGTATTGAAATCACAGGAAAATGCTATTTTTATTGATGAATTCAATGCCTCGGCACAATATATGGTTACTCTCGCGGAAGATAGATATGTTAGAAAAGAATTTGAAGACCTGGCGTATTTCGAACCCTTTTACCTGAAGGATTTTATTGCCGGAAAACCGAATGTCAAAGGACTGAATTTCAAAACCTCCTGACATACCCGTGGCAATATGGCGCATGGCCATTTTTCTTATAATAGTCCTGGTGGTAATCCTCTGCTTCCCAGAATTTAGTGGCCTTTCGAACTTCAGTTACAACATTGTATCCTTTTTCCTTTAGCAGCTTTATCAGTTTTTCGGCTGTTTGTTTTTGATCGTCGTTTAGATAAAAGATTGCCGAACGGTATTGTTCGCCCTCATCCGGCCCCTGGTGGTTCCACTCCGTCGGATCATGGATCTCAAAGAACAACCTTGTAAGTTCCTCATAGGAGGTTTTCCCCGGATCAAAAACGACCTCGATAGATTCAAGGTGGCCCGTGGTACCCGAACAGACTTCCTGGTATGTCGGATGATCTTTATGACCCCCGGTGTAACCGACTTCCGCAGAGATCACGCCTTTGGCCTTTTTCAAAAAATATTCCACACCCCAGAAACAGCCTCCTGAAAAAATCGCAGTATCTGTCTTTTTGATTGGATCAGCTTTTACGGCAGGGTCAAAATCCATGGAAATGGAATTTACGCAATAACGGGTATCTTTCGGAGTAAATCCTTCTCCCAGGAAGACATGTCCGAGATGGGCGCCACATTTGGCGCATTCGATCTCCGTCCGCATACCATCCGCATCAGGTATCCGTTTTATGGCGCCAGAAATGGCATCGTCAAAACTTGGCCAGCCGCAATGGGCATCAAATTTATCATTGGACCTGAATAGAGGAGTGCCACAACGCTTGCACACATAAACGCCCTTTTCATCGTACTTTTCATACTTTCCCGTAAATGGCGCTTCCGTGCCTTTATTCACGATCACCCTTGTTTCTTCGGGTGTAAGTTTCCTGTACTCCATATTTTTCATGTTTTGAACCTTGTTTTGATTATGATTCTCGTTTTGATCCTGGGAGCAACCCGGTAAATGAAGGATCAGAAAACAGAAAAAAATCCATTTGAATTTATCCCAGGTTACCATTTTATTCAATTATTTTAAAGCGGACTAATTAAGCAAACGCTATGCCAAACGGTTTAATTACGGATTACGGAAGGAAAAATAATAGATACTCGATGCTCGATACTTGATGCTCGATGCTCAAAGTATAGGGACCAGGAATTGCTGACTGCCGACTGTTAACAGCTGAACCGGTGGAGCGACAAATGGTGGATTCCTGAAAATTCGTAATTCGTAATCCGTAATCCGTAATTAAATCATCACGCTTATTGAGCTTTCTCCTCAGTGGCTCCGCCATGATCACCAATCATCACCCATTTGGCGCCCTGTTTCATCAGGATATCAGTCCAGGTGCCCTTTTCACTTTTTTTCTTGCCATCGGGAGTTTCCATGAACATGACGTAATTGTAATCAGCAAAGGCAAAATCACCATACACTTTGATGGCAAGCGGTTTGATCTCATAAAAAGGGACTTTTACGCCGGAATAAAAAAAGGTGTACATTTTTTTCATTTCTTCCTTGGTTGACGGCAGGGTAGATCCATTATCCCATCCTATATAATCAGTGTGAAAATATTCGAAAAAGCCATTCAGATCACCTTTGGCCATTAATGCCCAATAATCATTGACATTTTTCCATACTTCTTTTTGTGCGGCCGACCATTCCTGGGCTTTGAGTGATGATAAGCCTGATACGGTAACAACCAAAACGGTTAAAAATAAACTCTTGAATTTCATTGCTATATCCTCCATATTATTAATGATTTATAAAATACATACTCTACGAGGCAGATAATCGGCTGTAAAAATAGAACATATTTAAATAGAATGAGACTAATTAAATGTTAAAGTTTGTTAAGGAGGGAATTGGTGAGATTTATTCGGGATTCAGGATTATTCCTTGTTATACCTTGTTATTCTTGGTTTTTCATAGTTATTCATGGTTATTCATTGTTATTCGTAGTTATCCAATGCTTACCGATCACCAATCACCAATCGATTCAAGCTTCAGGCTAATTTGTTTTACTCAATTAAGAAGTAAAAAATAGAATGTAGATTTGCATCCTTAATAAATAATGTAAATATGAAATACAATCCACTTGGAAAAACAGGCATATTGGTATCGGAGCTTTGTTTAGGAACCATGACATTCGGAGGAAAAGGTTATTGGCAAAACATTGGACATGTGCCCCAGGACGAAGTGAATCAAATCGTAAAAACCTCTTTGGATAGTGGAATTAATTTTATTGACACGGCCAATGCTTATTCCGAAGGACTATCGGAAACAATGCTGGGGGAAGCATTGAAAAAACTGGGAATCCCGCATCAGGAGGTGGTGATTGCCACCAAGGTAAGGGTACGTATGGGGCAGGGGGCAAATCAGGTGGGGCTCTCGCGGTTGCACATCATCGACTCGGTGAACGACAGCCTCCAGCGGCTTCGGCTTTCACATATCGATCTTCTTTACATCCATGGAGTAGACCCGGTTACATCTATTGAAGAAACCATGCGGGGGCTGGAAGATGTTGTGCGCTCCGGCAGGGTGCGGTACATTGGCATAAGCAACCACTCCGCATGGATGGTGGTGAAAGCAAACAGTTATGCCGAAAATATGGGATGGACAAAATTTGTGGCTTCACAAAACTATTACAGCATAGCCGGACGCGACATCGAACGCGAAATAATACCAATAACCCAGAACGAAGGACTGAGCATTATGCCCTGGAGCCCGCTGGCCGGAGGATTCCTTTCCGGAAAATTTACCCGTACTAACGAAGTGGCAGGCAACAGCCGGCGCGACTCATTCGATTTTCCTCCCGTCAACAAACAAAAAGCCTACGACATTATCGATATGATGGCCGGAATTGGCCAGCGCCATAACGTCCCGGCATCTACCGTGGCCCTTAACTGGGTAATAAAGCAACCTGCTATTACCAGTACCATTATCGGGGCAAGAAACCTGCAACAACTTACCTCCAACATTGCATCGGTTAACTTGCAACTGACTCCTGAAGATATGCAGCAGCTCAATGATGTCAGCGCCCTGGCATCCGAATATCCCGGATGGATGGTAAACCGGCAAATGCAGGGTCGTTGGCCATTGTGAGAACCGGATGTCTAATTGGTGATCGGTGATCGGTGATTGGTGATAAGTGAAGAGTGATTTGTACAGGTTTCAATCCTTTAACCCATCATACCTTAGTTCGTAATTCGTAATCCGTAATTAAATTGTCCTGACTGACACGTTTTTCTGTTACTTTGTTACTCTTTTCCTCCGCAATTCCGGCACCTCCAAAATAATAAGCCAAAACATTTTTTTATCGAATATAAATTTTGATATTTGTAAGAGAATATTATGGTTGTAGCGACAGGTACAAACTATGTTGTTAAATCATTAATTCATTTCATTCCTGAAGCATAATCCGGATTTAAAAATTACCGATCATGAAAAAAGGCGTTATCATTCTTTGTTTATTGCTGATCCATAATCTTTTAATCAGCCAGACATTAGTTGATACCACGAAAAAATGGAATACCATGGGTATATCTGAAATGGGATTTGAATTTGGGTCAGAACTCATCAGGTTCGGAAAAGACACCACTGTTGGTGCAACAATCTATAAAAAAGTACTCCGGACAACAAATGAAATTCAACCGGATTGGGCATCATATGGCTTAATAAGAGAGACATCAGATAAAAAGATCTATTACAGGACGGACACTTCGAACCAGGAATATCTTTTATATGATTTTGGTTTAACTATTGATGATACGGTAACTCCCACAGCGCTGGATTCTTATAATTCCGGGGAAAATATTTCTTTACGGTCATACCCGTTAATTGTCCGATCCATTGACAGCATACTTGTGGGTGGCACACTCCGGAAACAACTGCACCTCGGTCAAGACTTTATGGGCGAAACGGATCAATGGGTGGAAGGTATGGGCAGCAGGTCGGGCATGTTACATTGTAATTTTGGTTTCGTTGGAGGTGATACTTATAAATTAATGTGTTTCTATCAGAACGATTCTTTGTTTTGGCTGAATCCATCCTATACAGATTGTTTTTTTATTGAATCAATAATTGAGGAGACTTCTCACGAAGTTACTTTTTCGATCAATCCTGACCCGGTTACTGACGTTTCCATTATATCCATAAAGAATACCATAGGAAATAAATCAATGAAACTGGAGATTTTTTCCCGGACTGGTGAAGTAATTGAATCAATGGGCGTTAAAGACGGGATGGAGATCAATAAAAAGAATTTTATCCCGGGAATTTACTTATTCAAGTTAACAATTGGTTCAGATAGAATAAAAGCAATTAAAGTCAGCATACTTTAGCGCTTTAATTCAGAATGCAGAAATCAGAATGCAGGAATTGAAAAACTCACCAGTTCGCCTCCCGATAACTATCGGGATCACCAGTTCACCAAGTGTTTTGTGACTTTGTGACTTTGTTACTCTTTCAGTTTCGCTTACGACGTTGACTGCAAAACCCCCGAGAATTTCTACCTTTGCCCTTCTCATTTAATCCGCACTTATGAAAAAGATCCTCGGCATGGGCAATGCCCTTGTGGACATTATGATCCCGCTGGATGACGATCAGATACTCGACCGGCTTGAGCTTCCCAAAGGAAGTATGCAACTGGTTGATAAAGAACGAAGCCGCCAGATATTATCGCTTCTTAAAGACTATAAACGGACCCAGTCTGCGGGAGGATCGGCTGCAAATACCATTCACGGCCTTGCTACACTTGGTGGCATTACAGGCTATATCGGCGCTATCGGGGAGGATGAACTGGGGGGATTTTTTGTCAGGGAACTGATCAATGCAGGAGTAGAACCGCATCTGATCCATAGCAAAGAAGAAACAGGAAGAGCGATAACGCTCGTAACACCCGATTCTGAAAGAACTTTCGCGACTTATTTAGGAGCAGCGGGTACACTGTCTGCTGATTCGATTACAACTACTCTTCACCCTTCACTGTTCACTGATCACCAAAATGATTACTTCCACATGGAAGGCTTTTTAGTCCAGGACCATAATCTGGTTGAAACAACACTTAAACTTGTCAAGGAATGCGGCCTGACCGTATCCATTGATCTTGCCAGTTACAATGTTGTCGCGGCAAACCGTGAATTCCTTCATTCAGTCATTGAAAAATACGTGGATATTGTTTTTGCCAATGAAGAAGAAGCAAAAGCCTTCACCGGAAAAGAACCTGTTGAAGCGCTGAAAGAGCTTGCATCACAATGTGAAATTGTCATCGTTAAGATTGGTAGTAAAGGTTCGTTGATAATGCAGGGAAAAGAAATCGTTACAATAGGCGCCATACCTGTTCATCCGATCGATACCACAGGTGCCGGGGATCTTTATGCTTCGGGTTTCTTGTACGGACATTCGCTGGGGATGCCCATCCGGCGCTGCGGAGAAATCGGGGCCATCCTTGCCGGGAATGTCATCGAGGTGATGGGGTCAAAAATGACGGCTGCGCAGTGGGATAATATTCGGGAATTGGTGGGAAGCATTTGATTACGCACGCGTTACAAACGCGCGCGAGCAATTCATTTACACTTTGTGACTTTGTGACTCCGTGGTAAAAGTCCTTAGAAAACCGGCACTTCCAAAAAAGATATAGCTAAAAGTAACAGAATCTCTTGGCGATTAAAGGCAATTTTATAACTTTGCAGCCCTTTTTATAAAATAGTATTCTCCAATCATTTAAGACACAAACTAATCATGAAGGTATTTCAAACTAACGAGATCAGGAATATTGTACTCATTGGCGGCGCTAAATCCGGAAAAACCACCCTCGGTGAAGATATGTTATTTGAAGGGGGTGTTATTTCCCGCAGGGGTTCTGTCGAGGATAAAAATACGGTTTCCGATTACCGGCCGATCGAACTTGAACGGCAGAATTCCGTTGTCGCTTCTGTCTTATATACCCTCTATGATGGAAAAAAGATCAATATCATAGATACTCCTGGTTTTGACGACTTTATAGGTGAAGTTGTCGCAGCGTTAAAAGTCGCAGACACTGCCCTGATGGTCGTCAATGCCCAGAACGGTGTTGAAGTCGGGACAGAGATCACCTGGAGACATACCAATAAAAATCACATACCAGTTATTTTTGTCGTCAACTCGCTCGATCTTGAGCATGCTAATTTTGATGAGACCGTCAGGCAGTTAAAGCTTCAGTTCGGGAAAAATGTCACCCTGATGCAGTATCCTGTCAATCCCAGTATCGGATTCAACGCTATTATTGATCTTCTGAAGATGAAGATGTATAAATATCCCCAGGGAGGAGGGAAACCTGAAATTCTTGACATTCCTGAAAGTGAAAAAGCAAAGGCCGATGAATTGCATAATACACTCGTTGAGGAACTGGCGTCGAAGGATGAGTCCCTGATGGAGGTGTTTTTTGACAAAGGATCGCTGACGGAAGAACAAATTTCAAACGGACTTAAAACCGGGCTGATCCAAAGAAGCATTTTTCCGGTTATGTGTATAGGCGCCAAGCAAAACATTGGCGTGGGAAGGTTGCTTGAATTTATAGCTTCCGGTGTTCCGGCCCCGAATGAAATGCCCGGCGTGAAAACCACGGAAGGTAAGGAACTGAAATTCAATCCTCGTGATCCTGCCGCTGCATTGGTATTTAAAACTACCATTGAGCCGCACCTTGGGGAAGTCTCTTTCTTTAAGGTGTATTCCGGTGAGATCACGGAAGCCATGGATATGATCAATCCCAACAGAGGATCAAAGGAAAGGCTGTCGCAGTTGTTCGTGATGAACGGGAAAAACCGTGAAAAGGTGGAGAAGCTGCTTGCAGGGGATATCGGGGCAACCATTAAACTTAAGGCGACATTCACCAACAACACCCTGAACTCCAATAAAAATCCGGATGATGTCATTGAGCCGATCCATTTTCCCGAACCTAAGTTCAGGGTAGCTGTCAAGGCAAAGACCCAGAACGATGATGAAAAACTCGGCAGTATCCTGAGTGAGATCAATAAAATGGATCCGACATTCATCGTGGAATATTCCAAGGAGCTCAGGCAGGTTCTATTGCATGGTCAGGGAGAGCTTCACCTTAATATTGCAAAATGGACCATCGAGAACCTGGAGAAGATCGGGATCGAGTTTATAGCGCCTAAGATCCCGTACCGGGAAACGATCACCAAATCTGCAAAATCGACGTACCGTCATAAAAAACAGTCAGGAGGCGCAGGCCAGTTCGGTGAAGTTTATATGATGATCGAACCTTACAGGGAAGGGATGAAGGATCAAAATGAATTCCCGATCCGTGGAAGGGATGTGATCGAACTGGATTGGGGCGGAAAATTATTAATGCACAATTGCATAGTTGGGGGCGCTATTGATACGCGGTTCATGCCTGCCATCCTGAAAGGGATCATGGAAAAAATTGAAGAAGGGCCGTTGACCGGTTCTTATGCCCGTGATATCGTGGTGAGTATTTACGACGGTAAAATGCACCCGGTAGATTCCAATGAAATTTCTTTCCGGCTTGCAGGCAGACATGCCTTCAAGGAGGCTTTCAAAAATGCCGGTCCAAAGATCCTTGAGCCGATTTACGACGTAGAAGTTATTGTTCCCGAAGAAAAAATGGGCGATGTCATGACCGACCTCCAGGGACGTCGTGCAATTATCATGGGGATGGACAGTGAAGGAAATTATCAGAAGATCCTTGCAAAAGTGCCTCTTGCTGAAATGAACAGATATTCGACAGCATTGAGTTCAATCACCAGCGGACGAGCTACCTATTCCATGAAATTCGGCGAATACACCCAAGTCCCCGGCGAGATCCAGGATAAACTGCTGAAGGCTTACGAAGACCAGGAGAAAGAAGAAGAATAGGCACCAGGCACCAGGCATTAGGCAATAGAATTAGTAGAACGCAACCTTTTTCTAAAGCACTTTTCACTTTTAGTTTTTCACTTTTAACTTTTCACTTTTCGTTGAGAATAAATGCAAGGCCCCCAGCCAAAACACGATGCTTATGCGGTATTGAAGGATAAGGATTTCCGCCTTTTCCTTTTGTTCCGTTTTTTAATGACCGTTGCTATCCAGATGCAATCGGTCATTGTGGGCTGGCAGGTGTATCAAATCACAAAAGATCCGCTGTCACTTGGTTTGACCGGTTTATTCGAAGCTATTCCTTTTATTGTTGTTGCTCTTTATGCAGGGCATGTGGCCGATCGTTTCAACCGGAAAACAGTCATTTTATGGTTTATCATTTTATTTATTTCAGGGACCGTTGGATTATTGGTTTTCAGCTTTCATTTACCGGGTATTGTCATACGATTGGGAATATTACCGGTCTACTTTGTTGTTGCTGTTTCAGGCATCGCCAGGGCCTTCATTTATCCATCGACGGTTGCATTAATGGCTCAGATCGTACCCCGTGAATTATATACGAATTCTTCAACCTGGAACAGCACTACCTGGCAAATCGGAGCTATCAGCGGTCCGGCAATAGGAGGGTTGATTTATGGTTTCTTCGGGGTCATCACCGCTTATGTGATGGTACTGTTTTTTATGGTGATTGCGCTTCTGATGTTAATCAATGTCAGGAATTACCCGGTGCCACCCACCTCAGATCAGGAGTCGCTGTTACAGAGACTCTCATCGGGCCTTCGTTTTGTTTTTAAGAATCAGATCTTGTTAGGATCGATGACGCTCGATATGTTCGGTGTCCTCTTTGGAGGCGCTGTAGCGATGTTACCGATCTTTGCTGCTGAAGTCTTTAAAGTCGGGCCGCAGGGATTGGGTTTTCTCAGGGCTGCACCCATGTGCGGAGCCCTGATCATGAGCCTGATCATTGCATACAAACCACCCAGGTCAAAAGCAGGAAGGGATCTGATGATCGGCGTTACGGGTTTTGGACTGAGCATCATTTTATTTGCACTCTCAAAAAATTTCTATCTGTCTCTTGTTTTGCTTGCCCTTAGTGGCATGTTTGATAATATCAGCGTCATCATCCGCGCCACGACAATGCAATTGATCACACCCGATGAAATGCGTGGAAGGGTCGCTTCGGTCAATAGCATTTTTATCGGTTCATCAAATGAGATCGGATCATTCGAATCAGGTGTGGCAGCAAAACTAATGGGATTGGTTCCTTCCGTGATCTTTGGCGGGGTAATGACCTTGCTCGTAGTAGCGATCACGGCAAAAAAAGCGCCGTTACTTCGCAAGCTTAATCTGAGGGATCTTAAATGAAATCCCCCTGCCCGAAGTCAGTAGTCAACTATTGAAAAAAGGCAATAGGCATCAGGCATTAGGCAATAGTAAACCATTAGCAATCATTTGTCACGCGTTTCGCGTTACGTATCGAACATCAGGTATCAATTGAAAAACTCACCAGTTCACCACTTCACCAGTTCATCAATTAATTATGAATTCTTGTTAAAATTCATCAGGGTTGGTCAATGGTAAGAGCTTAATTTTTACCTTTGTTCCCTGATTCACAATCAACTTTTATCAGCTTTTATGTACGGCAGGTTTCAGCGCCATCTTCAGAAACAACTTGACAGCATTATCTCAGAGGGTCTGTTTAAAAACGAACGCATCCTCACTACTCCGCAGGGTGTCGAAATTCAAACCGATGGTGGAAAGAAAGTTCTGAATTTTTGTGCAAACAACTATCTGGGTCTTTGTTCTGAGCCAAGGGTTATGGCGGCTGCCAATCTGAATTTTTTCAGATATGGTTTCGGGATGGCCTCCGTGCGGTTCATCTGTGGGACGCAACAGGTTCATAAAGACCTTGAAAAAAAGCTGAGTGAATTCCTGGGGATGGACGATACCATTCTTTATTCCTCTGCATTTGATGCAAACGGCGGGGTTTTTGAACCCTTGCTGGGAGAACAGGATGCTATTATTTCTGATGAACTGAACCATGCATCTATTATCGACGGAGTCCGTCTCAGTAAAGCCAAACGGTTTGTTTATAAGAATAACGATATGGAAGACCTCGAGGAGGTGCTGAATGATGCGGGCGAAGCAAGGTTCAAACTGATCGTTTCGGACGGGGTTTTTTCCATGGACGGTATTATTGCCCAGGTCGATAAGATCTGTGACCTTGCCGACAAGTATGAAGCCCTGGTCATGATAGATGATTCCCATGCAACCGGATTCCTGGGCACAAGCGGAAAGGGTAGCGCCGAATATTGCAATGCGATGGGAAGGGTTGATATTATTTCCACGACTTTTGGTAAAGCTTTAGGGGGCGCCTCGGGTGGATGTATTTCCGGGAGAAAAGAGATCATCGGGATATTACGCCAGCGTTCAAGGCCCTATTTATTCTCAAATTCACTAACTCCTGCCATTGCCGGCGCCACAATCGAAGTACTGAACCTTCTGACGGAGACCACGGCATTAAGGGATAAATTATTCGAAAATACAAGATTATTCAGGAAAGGGATGCAGGATGCAGGGTTCAGGATCGTGGAAGGAGTGCACCCGATCGTTCCTGTCCTTTTAGGACATCTGCCAAATGATGCAAAACTTTCACAGGATTTCGCCAACGCCCTGCTGAAAGAAGGAATTTATGTGATCGGTTTCTATTATCCTGTTGTTCCAAAAGGAAAATCGAGGATCAGAGTGCAGATCAGCGCAGCACATTCTACTGAACAAATAGAATTTGCATTGGATAAATTTAAAAAAGCGGGAAAGAAATTGGGGGCGATATAGAAACCCACCCACCTCATCCCCTTCAGGGGCTGTCTAATAAGTATGGCAGATGATAATTTTTCCTTCTTTGTGTGCTTTGTGCAATCTTGGTGTTCATTGTGGTTCAGTGCTTTAAGAATTAACCACAAAGGCCACAACGTTTTTCACAATGGTCACAAAGACTT
>CAIYUC010000228.1 GCA_903929315.1 uncultured Bacteroidales bacterium | reverse complement strand
GGGACGGGAAAACATATCAAACTGTTCAAATAGGCAGCCAATGCTGGTTGGCAGAAGACCAGAATAACGGAACAGAAATAGCTTCAAACCTGGATCAGAGAGATAACTGTATCCCCGAGAAATATCACAATCCGGCATCCAGCATCCAGCATCCAGCATCCGTTTATCAATGGGACGAACTTATGCAATACGATGAAATTGTATCCAACCAGGGCCTCTGTCCTCCCGGTTGGCATGTTCCATCAGAAACAGACTGGAATATACTTTTTGCAAATTACGGCAACAATGGTTTTGCAGCCAGTCCGCTGAAATATTCAGGATTTTCAGGCTTTAATGCTCTTCTTAACGGTGCAAAGCACCTTAACAAAACATGGGATTACCAGGGGTTTGCAATATTTTTCTGGTCATCTACAGCACATGGGACACTTAAAGCATGGAGTCACGGGATGAATGATACCGATCCCAGTGTATCCGTTTATCCAGCTTTCAGGACGAATGCTTTTTCGGTCCGGTGTTTGAAAAATTAGGATTACGCACGCGCTGCAAGCGCGCGCGAGCAAGGTTGTCACGCGTCAGACACACGCGCCAATTATGAAAAATAATAAATTTCGCTATTCGCATTTTCGCTACTTCGCTATTTATTTATTGTTGATCAGTGTTCAATATTATTTTCCCGAGGCTATTAATCAGTCAAAGTGAAAAAGGTAGTATTTTCGCGTCACGCGTCACGTGTTACGATAGTATTACATGCCAGAAAAGATCTACGACATCATCATCGCCGGCGCCGGTCCTGCCGGGTTATCGACTGCTTTGAGCCTGGCAGGAACAAATCTGGCTATTGCGCTTGTTGAAAAAGAGTCCTTTCCGAGAGATAAAATTTGTGGAGACGCATTGAGTGCCACCGTGATGAATGTTTTAAAACGGCTTCCTGATAATATTTACAAGGATTTCATGGATTTCCCCGGGAAAACATCTTCTAATGGAATCCGCTTCATTGCTCCGGATCAGAACTTTGTCGATGTTCCATTTACCCTCGACGCAAGTCCTGCTACCACCGATTCGGGATTTATCTGTAAGAGGATCGATTTCGATAATTTCCTTTTCGAAAAAGTGCAGAGGTATAAAAATATTTCGGTTTTCCGGAATTTCAGGATTAGCCATGCAGAGGTAAGTAATGAAGGAATTATAATATCGGATGGCAAAGAAGAATTTAAGGCAAAAATGGTAGTAGGAGCTGACGGAATCCATTCGGTCATTGCGTCATCCTTCACGGATAATAAATTGGATCATCATCATTATTCTATTGCAGTAAGGACATATTTTAAAAATGTCAAAGACCTTCATCCGCAAGGTTATATTGAGCTTCATTTTTTAAAAGACCTTCTCCCGGGCTATCTCTGGATCTTTCCCATGCAGAATAATGAAGTAAATGTGGGCCTGGGAATGATGTTCAACCGTGTCAGAAAGCACAAACAAAACCTTTCAAAAACATTGTTGGAATTAATAGAAAGGACTCCAGGACTAAAGAGGCGGTTCGAGGATGCAACAATGACGGGAAAGATCGGAGGATACGGACTTCCATTAGGGCCGGCTAAAAAGATCCTTTCCGGTAATCGCTTTTTATTGACCGGTGACGCTGCATCCCTGATTGATCCATTTTCAGGTGAAGGAATCGGGAATGCTATGGTGAGTGGTGAAATTGCTGCCCGAGTCATAAAAGAGGCCTTCCTGAAAGGAGATTTCTCAGGAGAATTTTTAAGTACTTATAATAAAATTATCGAAAGGAAAATTGGCAAAGAATTAAAAATAAGTCAATGGATTCAAAAACTGGCAAGTTTACCATGGCTATTTAATTTTGTCGTTGGGAAAGCCAGGAAAAACGATGATCTTAAGAAAATGCTTACGAAAATGTTTACAAACCAGGAGGTGAAATCGCAGCTTATAAATCCGTTATTTTATATAAAACTTTTGTTTAAGTAATGAAAGGGTGGAAAAAAATGAAATTTTCCGTGGATCCTCAGTGTCCTCTGAGAATTGTCACAGCACCTTTATAAACTTCATCGTTATAAGGCCCATGACCCTTGAAAAGATAATAGTAAACACCGTCAGATAGATGGTCTCCGTTCCAGTCGCCACTCCTGTAATTATTTTTTTCATAAACTTTCCTTCCCCAACGGTCAAACACAACGAGGGCATCACTTAGATAGACTTCCAACAAGTCAATTGTCTTAAATCCGCTGGCTGCTTTTTCCTTCATTTGAAATGTATCATTGAAGCCATCACCATTAGGCGTAAATACATTTGGAATAACAAGGTCAACCAATTTAACAAGAATTGAATCCGTAATGGTGGTATCACAACCGTTCTGATCCGTAAAACCCAGTGTTATAATGAATCTTCCTGTTTTGGAATAGTCATGGCTTGCCGGATTTATATTTGAAAACTTTGCACTATCGCCGAAATTCCATTGCCAATTCGTTAGATATTTTTTTGAAGAGTCAGGGAAGCTTAACTTTAAAGTCGGATGGGTCAGATATACCGTATCTTTTGGGACTTTTGTAATGGTTATTTTCGGCAGCTTTAACACATCTACATAGTAATCCCGGGCAATGCAATGGGTATAGTCGCTGTCTTTCACGATCAGGGTATGATAGCCCGGACATAATCCGAGATGTAATGTATCATGGACTGTATCCAGAGAATAACCACCACCCCAATTATAATGATAAGGTAGATTTCCGCCTGATATTTGAGTTTTAAATTGTCCTTTACAATCTCTTGGGCATCCAAGGTCATTAAACCTATACAGCGTATCGATTATGAGTTTAGGGAAAATTTGCAGATGAGCAGGATTGCTGGTATCAGAAAGGATCCCGTTCGTTCCGACACATTTATAAATACCGGTATCGGAAAAAGTTACTTTCTTAAATATGAGATATGCGCGGGTCGAGTCAGTGAGAAGAGCTCCGTTTTTCAACCATTGGAATGAAACAGTTCCTGAATCCGGAGCGGCAATAATTTGTGCCTGAAATGTGATATCCATGCCGTAACATAATTTCGCTTCAGGAGGAAAAACAGTGATTGTTAATTGACCGGAAGAATAATATCCAATGAAAAGGAAAGCAGAGAAAAAAAATTGTTTCATTCGGAAAAAGAATTCGGCCGTAAAATTATGAATTATTTATGTGCCGGCACCGTTAAACTTAAAAATCACCGCTGGATAACATAATAAGGGTACATTCCTCAATCACTTCTATCCCGGTGCTTATCAGCATTTGTTCAAATTCCTCATTTGGAGTTCCCGGATTGAATATCACACGCTGTGGTTTTGCATGCAAAATAAAATCATACCAAAAAGGCTGATTTTTAGGACCCACATAAAGTGTGACAGTATGGATATTTTCAACAACGGGAAAAGGTTTATGAACAGTGATACCATTTATTTCACCTGCTCTCAATCCCACAGCAATGACCGGTATATGATATTCTGATAATATCCTGACAGCTATATTAGAAAATCGTTCCCTTCTCAAGCTTGCCCCTATAACCAGGGTTCGTTTTTGATCGGAATGAAGGTTAGACTCATGATCCGGCGTCACTTTATCCTATTTTCCGGTAAAAATAAACATTTCCAAATCAGTCAAAACGACATTTTCTTAACATTATTACTGACAGTTATTCATTAAATTCATCGTTTACATGGTTGGCAAGGAGTTTGACAACGGTGAAGAGTGAAGAGTTAAGAGTTAATAGTAAATAGTAAAATAAATATGAATTTCGATAATTTCACAATTAAAGCACAGGAAGCTGTTCAGAAGGCAACGGAAATTGCCCAGGCAAAACAGAACCAGGCAGTTGAGACATCACATCTACTGAAAGGAATGCTGATGGTGGATGAAAATGTGATCCCATACCTTCTGAAAAAGCTGAATGTCAATATGGATATTTTTTCCCGGTCTCTCGATAAGATCATTGAATCATATCCCAAAGTGACGCCCGGACAGCAATTTCTTAGTAATGAGACAAACAAGGCGTTTCAGAAAGCGCTTTCTCTAACACAGGAATTCAAGGACGAATTTGTAAGCATTGAATTTCTTTTGCTTGGGATCCTCCTGACAAATGATACAACCTCGCATTTGCTTAAAGACAATGGGGTAAATGAGAAAGATTTAACAGCAGCCATTCGCCAGTTGCGCAAAGGTGCCGCGGTAAAAAGCCAGTCAGCCGAGGAAAATTATAATTCCCTGAATAAATACGCCAGGAATCTGAATGACTTGGCACGCAGGGGAAAGCTCGATCCTGTGATTGGGCGTGACGAAGAGATCCGGCGGATCCTTCAGATACTTTCCAGGAGAACGAAAAATAACCCGATTCTGATCGGTGAACCTGGTGTTGGAAAAACAGCCATAGCAGAAGGTTTGGCATACCGGATCATAAACGGGGATGTACCTGAAAACCTTAAATCGAAACAGATCTTTTCCCTCGATATGGGAGCCCTGATAGCAGGAGCCAAATATAAAGGTGAATTTGAGGAACGGTTGAAGAGTGTGATTAAAGAGGTGATCTCAGCTGACGGGGAGATCATTCTTTTTATTGATGAGATCCACACGCTCATTGGAGCAGGGGCAAGTGAAGGGGCCATGGATGCTGCCAATATTCTTAAACCCGCTCTTGCAAGAGGAGAATTAAAGGCCATCGGAGCCACAACCCTGAAAGAATACCAGAAGTACTTTGAAAAAGACAAGGCACTTGAACGTCGTTTCCAGCCGGTTATGGTAAACGAACCGGATACCCTCGATGCCATTTCCATCCTCAGGGGATTGAAGGAGCGTTATGAAACTCATCATCAGGTAAGAATAAAGGATGAAGCGATCATCGCTGCCGTCGAACTTTCACACCGTTATATTTCCGACCGCTTTCTTCCGGATAAAGCGATCGATTTAATTGATGAGGCAGCATCGAAATTAAGGCTGGAAATTAATTCCGTTCCTGAAGATCTGGAAAAAATTGAAAGAAGGATCCGTCAGCTTGAGATTGAGAGAGAGGCAATAAAAAGGGAAAAGGATGAAGAAAAGCTTAAAACTTTAAATGAGGAAATTGCTAACCTTAACGATGAACGAACGAATCTGAGAGCCAAGTGGAAATCGGAAAAGGACCTTGTCGAAAAAATCCAGGCAAAGAAAAAAGAAATTGAAAACCTTAGGTTCGAAGCGGATCAGGCAAACCGTACCGGTGATCTCGGCAAAGTCGCTGAAATCAGGTATGGCCGGATCCCTGATGATGAAAAGGCGATTGAATCCTTCAAGCAAAAACTTTCCGCCCTCCAAAAAGAATCAGTAATGGTCAATGAAGAAGTTGGTGCGGAGGAAATTGCAGAGATCGTATCCCGGTGGACCGGCATCCCGGTAAGCAGGATGTTACAAAGTGAAAAGCAGAAACTTCTGAATCTTGAAACGGAGCTGCACATGCGTGTCGTAGGCCAGGAAGAAGCAATTACTGCTATTTCCGACGCAATCAGGCGAAGCCGTGCAGGGATGCAGGATCCGAAAAGACCTATCGGTTCTTTTATCTTCCTGGGAACAACCGGTGTCGGCAAAACCGAATTGGCGAAAGCCCTTGCGGAATTCCTCTTCAACAATGAGAACAACATTGTCCGTATCGATATGTCGGAATACCAGGAACGTCATACTGTGTCACGGCTTATCGGTGCACCTCCGGGCTATGTCGGCTATGAAGAAAGCGGGCAGCTCACAGAAGCAGTCCGCCGAAAACCCTATTCCGTGGTTTTACTGGATGAAATTGAGAAAGCTCATCCTGATATATTCAACGTATTGCTCCAGCTGCTGGATGATGGCCGGCTGACAGATAACAAAGGACGGTTGGTTGATTTCAAAAACACGATCATTATTATGACCTCCAACATTGGTTCACAAATCATCAGAGAAAACCTTGAGAAAGTGAATGACCGTAATCGGAATGAGATCATTAATAAAACCCGTGAACAGGTTTTTGATCTGCTGAAAAAAACGATACGACCCGAATTCCTGAACCGTATTGATGAGATCATCATGTTCCAACCCCTGACAAAAGAGGAAATCCTTAAAGTTGTGGAATTACAGACCGGTATTATAAAACAGATGCTGGCAAAAAATGACATCAGGCTGACAGTCACAAAAAAAGCAATAAAACGCATAGCCGACCTGGGGTTTGATCCACAATTCGGCGCAAGACCCATAAAACGTGTAATCCAAAAAAACCTGCTGAATGAACTCTCAAAATTGATCCTTGAGGGAAAAGTGGACAAGGATTCGGAAATCCTCGTGGATGAAAAGGATGGGACATTGGTATTTAACAATACTTAACAGGTCTCCTCAAAAGCCAGGAAGTGGAAACCTTATTTTTTCTCGGGATTCTTCTCCTCTGTCTTAATCAGCAAGCCATCCTTGTAAGTCTCCGTCCTCTCCAGGCTTCCTTTTTCATTAAAATAGGTCCACATACCCTGGGCATGACCATTAACATACAGACCGACAGACATGATCTGTCCTGATTCATAAAATGCTTTGAAAATGCCGTCTTTCTCATCGGCTTTATTCTGGCCATTTACCTTTATATTTCCGTCGGAGTAGAATTCCAACCATTGTCCTTCCCTTATTCCATTTTTCCAATTGACCACTTCCGATACGCCCTTGCCGGGATAATAGTTTTTCGAAATGCCGTATTTCTTTCCCTCTTTATAAAATTCTTCTGCAACCAAGGCACCATCAAACTCGCTATAGAATCTCCATAAACTGTCTTTTTTCTCATTCCAGTAATTTCCTTCAGCCATTTTCCTGCCATTTTGAAAATAGGAAATTGTTTTTGAGAGCTTACCACTATCACTGATTAAGGAGACTGCCTTTTGTTTCCCGTCAGGATAATAATATCTGAACTCCCCATATGGAATATCCGAGCTGAAATGACCTTCATATACTTTTTCTCCTTTGCTGTTCAACTTACGCCAGAAACCTTGCTTGTTACCTAATGCATCGGTCCGATTCACCGTATCCTGACCGAAAAAATCCAACGTCAAAAAGCATAAGAAAACGAAAAGGAAGAGCCTGTTCATAATTGTATCAGTGAATAAATTACTTTTGCAAAATAAAGAATAAATTGCACTGCAATGACTGCAAATTTGGCAAGTCCTCATAAAATGTTTATGAATTATCTATGATCTGCTTTTAAAACCTTATAAACTTGAACACTTACTCCTCCAAACTGCTCGAAAATGCCGTGAATGAACTCGCAAAACTTCCGGGTATCGGACGGAAGACAGCATTACGGCTTGCTCTTCATTTCCTGAAAAAAGATGTTAATGAAGTGGAAACATTCGGCTCATCAATTATAAAATTAAGAAAAGAAATCGTTTATTGCCAGGAATGTTTTAATATTTCCGATTCTGTAAAGTGTGCAATCTGTTCCAGTACGAAAAGAGTTCATGACCTGGTTTGTGTTGTGGAAACAGTCAGGGATGTCATGGCCATTGAAAACACCGGGCAATACAATGGTATCTATCATGTTCTCGGTGGAATCATTTCACCCATCGAAGGTATCGGTCCTGAAGATCTGACTATTGAAAGTCTTCTGATAAGAGTGAAGAAGAACAACATCAAAGAGATCATTCTGGCAATGCCTGCCACAATAGAAGGTGATACTACGAACTTTTATATCTACAAACGTCTCAAGGAATATGAACTACGGCTGACAACCATCGCCAGGGGAATTTCAATCGGAGATGAATTAGAATATACGGATGAAGTTACACTTGGAAGATCTATCCTTAACAGAACTCCTTACGAGACGTTTCTTTCCCATAAATAATTTCCTGACATTAATTTTTGGATGCCAGTCAGTCCAGTTTGAACAATTCAAGTTGGTTAACTGTCACAAAATTATTCACAGGAGTTGAGTGTGCATAATTATCAAGTAAGGGCTGGATATACCTTTTTATCACTTTAATCGGGGTGCTTTTTCTTGATTTACAAAAATTATCAAGTGATTTTTTTTGACGTGATGTCACTTTAAAGGTAATGCTCTTGTACCTTATGGGTTTACGGGTTTTCTTCCTCATGTGCTCGGGTTATCATTTATCAGTTGTTTCAAATCATTGATGATCATATTTGCAAGGTTGTCGGCTTTACCGGGAAGGTCACTCTCAGCATAGATTCTGATGACCGGCTCAGTGTTGGATTTTCTCAGGTGTACCCATTCATTGCCAAATTGTATCTTTACGCCATCGATATTTATTACAGGATAATTTTTATATTTCTTTATGATCTTTCCCAGAATTTCATTAATGTCCAAATCCGTCGGAAAGCCAATTTTATTTTTTGAAATAAAGAAGGAAGGATAAGTGCTCCTTAATCCCGAGCAAGTCTTTCCGGATTTTACAAGATGTGTCAGGAATAATGCGATTCCAGCCAGAGCATCCCGTCCATAATGCAAATCAGGATAAATCACACCACCATTCCCTTCGCCCCCGATAACTGCATTTGTTTGCTTCATCATTTCTACTACGTTGACTTCCCCCACTGCTGAAGCATAATATTTTCCTCCTCGTTCTTCAGTAATGGTTTTCAAAGCTTGAGTTGATGAGAGGTTAGAAACAGTATTTCCGGGGTTGTGCTCCAGGATATAATCTGCGACAGCTACCAGGGTATACTCTTCACCAAAGGGTTCACCAAGTTCAGTGACCAAAGCAAGCCGGTCTACATCAGGGTCAACCACGATGCCAAGGTCAGATTTGTTTTGAACGATCCTTCTGCAGATCTCGGTTATATTTTCAGGTAAAGGTTCAGGATTATGTGCAAACTCACCTGATAACTCACAATTAAGCCGATCGATTTTATATATGCCTAATTCATTTAGTAAAAACGGCACAGCAATACCACCGGTTGAATTAACAGCATCTAGTGTGACTTTAAGTTTTGCATTTTTGATCGCTTCAGTATCCACAAAAGGCAACTGAAGAATTTTATCAATATGTTTCCGGATATAAGTATCATCAAAAGTATATTTCCCGATATCCTTCACTTCCGAGAAAATTACATCATGACCGTTTGAAAGCCTGACAGTTTCTTCCCCATCCACGGCTGATAAAAATTCACCTTCTTTGTTTAAAAGTTTTAATGCATTCCAATTCACCGGATTATGGCTTGCCGTGATAATTATTCCACCCTGGGCTTTTTCTCCGGTAACAGCTATCTCTGCTGTTGGTGTGGTTGTAAGGCCAATGTCAATCACATCAATACCTGAACCAAGCAGCGTTCCGGTAACAATATCACTAACCATCTTCCCCGATGGTCGTGCATCTCTTCCAACGATAATCCTGATTTTCTTATTCGGATTCCGCGTTTTTATGAGCGATCCATACGCAGAGGTAAACCGGACAATATCAACGGGAGTAAGTCCTTCCCCGGGATAACCCCCAATTGTTCCTCTTATCCCGGAAATAGACTTTATCAGGCTCATCGGATAGTTTTAAGCAAAAATAATAGAATTCTTTGCTTTCCTCATTCATTGTTAAAAAAAAGTGAAATCTCTTCCGGTCACAATTAACCCTAATCATAATTTTCCTTACCTTTGCAAGGTATTTTAGGGTATTATCTGCAAGATCTGAATAGATGGAAGAGTATTTCGATTCTTATCCTGACCCGGAAACACAGGAATTAGTGAACCGGTTTGAAAAGATGCTCCGGAATGATAAACATTTTTTCTTTGACATTGATGAATTTGAAGAAATCATTGATTACTACCTTTTCAAGAATGATCTTAAAAACGCAGGAGTATCTATCGATTATTCTCTCATACAGCATCCTACAAGTGCGAGTCTGCTGCTGAAAAAAGCCCAATTATTTGTTTATAGCAATAAGAATGAAAAAGCATTGAAGATCCTTAAGGAAGTGGATCATGTTGGATATTCGGATTACGATCTGCACCTGATAAAGGGCAATCTTTACAGCCAGCTTGAAAAATACGAAAAAGCCATTGAAGAATATTCAAAGGCTATTCATGGTTCTGATGACCTGGATGAAATTTATTCCAATATCGCTTTTGAATATGAAAATCTCGGGAAGTATGACCATGCTATCGAATACCTGCTCAAAGCAATCGATTGCAACCCCGAGAATGATTCAGCTTTATATGAGCTTTCTTTTTGTTATGAGATTACTCAACAGACGGATAAAGCCATCGATTTCCTTACCGCTTTTATTGAAACGCAACCTTTTTCAAAGGCAGCATGGTTTAATCTCGGTATCGCTCACAGTAACATGGAATTATTTGAAAAGGCAATCCCGGCTTACGATTATGCAATTGCCATTGATGAAACTTTCGCTTCTGCCTATTTTAACAAAGCAAATTGCTATGCAAACTTAGGCGAATACGGTAAAGCGATCGAAACCTATCTCGAAACATCTTTCTATGAGGATCCGGAATCGATAACTTTCTATTATATCGCAGAGTGTTATGAAAAGCTCGAAAAGTTCGATGCGGCTGTTGATTATTATAAAAAGGCAATTAACCTGGATCCTGAATATGCAGATGCATGGCTTGGAACAGGTATGGCTTATGATGCAATGGGGAAATCACAAATCGCCGTCGCTTACGTAAAAAAAGCCATTAAAATATCTCCAACTATTTCTGATTATTGGTTTATTCTGGGAGATATTCAGATCAAACTTTCAAAGGTGGAAGAAGGAATTGAAGCTTATCGCAAAGTCATCGAACTTGAACCCGAGGATCCTGAAATATGGCTTGAACTTTCAGTAGCGTATTCCTTACTTGAGAATTTTGGAGAAGCAGCCGAAACATTGCAGGAAGGAATGAAATGGCATGAGGGGAATCCTGATTTTTATTATGGACTTGCAAATTTCCTGTTCAAGGCCGGTAAGACTCAACAGTCTTATGAAATTCTTGAAAAAGCACTCAGCATGGATCATGAGGGTTACAGGCGAATGTATAGTTTATATCCTGATCTGAGAAATAATACAGCATTTGCTGAAATAATAGAATCACACAAAACCAAATCATAGCCCCTACATCCATAAAACACACCCTATATGAATAACATAAACCTCCCTTATATTCCGGAAAGACCAGCCAAACCCCGTAACAACGGAATCGTTATGGTTATGGACAAAGGCCTAAGTCTTCGGGATGCAGAAAATCTCGTTGACTCCTCCGCTGATTTTATTGATTTTATAAAATTGGGATTCGGGACTTCAATCATTACAGCACATCTGAAAGAAAAAGTTAAGGTTTATCAAAAAGCGAACATAAAAGTGTATGTCGGGGGAACACTCTTCGAAGCCTTTGTTATCCGTGATATGTTCGATACATATAGGCATTTTATTGATAAAATGAACATTGATGCCATTGAGATCTCCGATGGATCAATGTCAATGGATCATCATAAGAAATGTGAATATATCCAGCTCTTATCAAAAGATTACACAGTTTTATCGGAAGTTGGATCGAAAGAGGCAGGTATTCTGATCGCTCCAAACCGCTGGATTGAAATGATGAGATCAGAGTTGGAAGCCGGTTCATTTAAAGTCATAGGCGAATCGAGAGAAAGTGGGAATGTTGGTATTTACAGGCCCACCGGTAAAGCCCATGTGACCCTGATAAATAAAATTTTATCAAAAGTGGACAATGATAAGATCATCTGGGAAGCCCCGCTGAAATCACAACAGGTTTGGTTTATCAACCATTTTGGAGCCAATGTGAACCTTGGCAATATTGCCCCTGCCGAGGTTATTCCTTTGGAAACACTCCGGTTAGGCTTAAGAGGCGATACATTCTTTACTTTCTTACCGGAAAAATTCAAGAAATTCAAACTCGAATAATTCCATAATGATCACTTATGGATTGATCGGATACCCACTTTTACATTCAGGATCACAAGTTTATTTTACAAACAAATTTCGCAAAGAAAAGATTACCGGAAGGCAATACAAGCTATTTCCTTTAAGGGAAATTAAAAGCTTGACAACATTATTGCAGGATCATCCGGACATCTATGGTTTAAATGTTACCATTCCATATAAAGAAAAAATCATCCCATTTCTGAATGGCCTTGATCCCGTTGCAAAAAAGATAGGGGCTGTAAATACAATAAAAATCATCCGGAAAGAGGGTCCGTCTATCCTGAAAGGTTATAATACCGATGCCCTGGGGTTTCGTAATTCTGTAAACCTTGAAGACCATAAAAATGCTCTTATTCTGGGTACCGGTGGAGCCTCAAAAGCCGTGGCTTTTGTTTTAAAAAGCTCCGGAATCAAATTTTTATTTGTGTCAAGAAGGATTGTTGCTCCCGATATAATAAACTATTCCGACATATCAAAGGAAGTCATCCGGAAACACACACTCATCATCAATACAACCCCCCTGGGAATGGTTCCTTACACTTCTTCTTATCCGTTAATTCCCTATGCCTGGCTCTCAAAAGATCATTTTCTTTACGACCTGGTATACCATCCCGTTCAAACTGAATTCCTGAAAAAAGGGAAAACCTATGGGGCAAAAGTTCAAAATGGATTGCAAATGCTTTATAATCAAGCTGAACTATCTTACAGCCTCTGGGAGATGGAGGTTGGGGATAATTTTCCGGAAAATGAATAAAGTTAGAATCAGGGTTTTTTGGGTTTTTCCGGTTCTTCCATTTTGATTACTTCCACTTTCAGGTTAGCGACCATCGCTGCAAGTGCTCCAAGAGCTGCAATGGTAGGTGCCAGGAAAACGCCGACCACTCCAAAAGTTACCGGAATTTCAAGGTAAACTTTACCATCTTCATCCTTGATAATGATCTTCCGGATATTTCCTTCATGAAGAAGTTGCTTGATCTTTTCAACCAATTCTTCACCTTTTACTTTAAATTCATGCTTAATGTCTTCCATAATAAATTTCTTTTATAATATTGTGTACCTTTGTTATTCCAATTCAAAATTACAACATTTAGGACGGAATTGTACTAAGGACAACAAATAGATTTATTTGGATAAATCAAAAGAAATTGTTACTTTTGCAGGCCATTTTAAATTTGATGTTCAGTTAGGAAATTATTAATTCTATTCATCCAGATCATGAATATAGCTCCTGAAATAAAGAAAAAAGCATTTAAGGAATTCGGTAAATCGGAATTTGATACGGGCTCTCCTGAAGGGCAAATCTCTTTGTTTACACGAAAAATCCAACATCTCACCGAACACCTGAAAGAAAACCAAAAAGATCTGTCTACTGAACGGTCACTGGTTCGGCTCGTGGGGAAGAGAAGAAAGTTACTGGATTATTTGAAGGCCAAAGATATTGAGCGATACAGGGCCATTATCAAAAAGCTTAAGATCCGTAAATAATCATATTAAGAACCCTGTTAGTCAAGAAAAGAGGCAATAAATTTAATTGCCTCTTTTACTTTCTGATATACAATAAGTAATGATAAAATAATGACTGGTACTGTAAAATCGTTTGAATTACCCGATGGCCGCACCATTTCGATTGAAACCGGGAAACTTGCGAAACAAGCCGATGGATCGGTTGTCGTTAAAATGGGCGATACTATGCTGCTTGCAGCGGTAGTCGCCAAGCAAGAGACAGCGGAAAATGTTGATTTCATGCCTCTTTCCGTTGAATATAAAGAAAAATATGCTGCTTCCGGACGTTTTCCCGGTGGATTTTTTAAGAGGGAAGCCCGCGCATCTGATTATGAGATACTCATATCACGGCTGGTGGACCGTGCACTAAGGCCTCTGTTTCCTGATGATTTTCATGCTGAAGTCCAGGTGAGTATTACTCTTATTTCTGCAGATACTACAATGTTACCTGACGCATTAGCTTGTCTGGCTGCTTCCTCGGCTCTCACAATCAGTGATATTCCTTTTAATGGACCCATTTCGGAAGTGCGTGTCGGCAGAATAAACGGGAAGTTCGTGATCAATCCTTCATTGCCGGCGATGGGTGAATCTGACATCGATATTATGGTGGCTGCTTCCATCCACAACATCATTATGGTGGAAGGTGAACTGAAGGAGATTTCAGAAGACGATCTGGTAGAAGCGCTAAAATTTGCTCATGAAGCTATCAAGGTTCAGTGTAATGCACAATTGGCATTAGCAACTCTTATTAAAGAACCAAAAACCAAAAGAGAATATTCCCATGAGACCAATGATGCTGAATTCAAGGAAAAATTAAGATCTGAAACCTATCAGCAGCTTTATGATCTCGCAAAAAAAGGAAATCCCAATAAACAAGAGAGGCATAAGGCATTTTCCGATGCTAAAGAAAAATTTATCAGTAGTCTTCCGGAGGAAGAAAAAGAAGCCAAAAAATTCATGATCGACCGTTACTTCCATGAAGTAGAGAAAGACGCTGTACGAAACTCCACACTGGATACCCGTATCCGGGTTGACGGTCGCAAACTTGATGAAATCCGCCCGATCTGGTCGGAAGTGGATTATTTACCGGCCGCCCATGGTTCTGCTATATTCACAAGGGGTGAAACACAATCCTTAACGACAGTTACTCTTGGAACCAAATTGGACGAACAGGTCATTGATGGAGCCGTCATTGAAGATAAAATTAGTTTTATCCTGCACTATAATTTCCCTTCTTTTGCAACAGGTGAGGTAAAAGCGAACCGTGGTACAAGCAGAAGGGAGATTGGCCATGGCAACCTTGCCCTGAGGGCGTTGAAAAATGTTTTGCCTTCAGGAACGGATAATTTATATACCATCCGTATCGTATCCGATATACTTGAATCCAATGGATCATCTTCTATGGCTACAGTCTGTGCCGGGACTATGGCGCTCATGGATGCCGGTGTGAAGATCCTGAAACCGGTTTCCGGGATCGCAATGGGTCTGATAACTGATCATTCTTCCGGGAAATACGCGGTTCTTTCAGATATTTTAGGAGACGAAGACCATCTCGGAGACATGGATTTCAAAGTATGCGGTACGCGCGATGGGATAACGGCATGCCAGATGGATATAAAAGTTGAAGGTTTATCCTTCGAAATTGTAAAAGAAGCTCTCGCCCAGGCCAAAAGAGGCAGAATGCATATTCTCGATGAAATGGAAAATACTATTTCGTCCCCGCGTCCTGACTATAAGCCTTTTGTCCCAAGAATTTTCCAGATGAAAGTGCCAAGAGATTTTATCGGTGCGATCATCGGTCCTGGGGGGAAAGTCATCCAGGAGATGCAGAAAACAACTGGTACTACTATTGTCATCGAAGAGGTTGGTGAATTTGGCGTCATTGATATTATAGCCAATAATGCAGAAGCAAAAGATGCAGTTGTGGAAAAAATTAAAAGGATTGTAGCCGTTCCTGAAATTGGGGAAATTTATAAAGGAAAAGTAAAAAATATTGCTCCTTTTGGAGCATTTATTGAGATTCTTCCCGGACAGGACGGATTGCTCCATATCTCTGAAATTGATTGGAAACGTCTTAACACCGTTGAGGAAGTGCTGAAAGTAGGGGACGAAGTTGAAGTCAAACTAATTGATGTCGATCCAAAGACCGGGAAACTTAAACTTTCCCGAAAAGTATTATTACCCAAGCCTGCAACCGATTCTACAAAGAAGTAATTTTTTGTAACTCGTAACTGCTATTTTCGTATAACGTAACTCAATATATCAGGTTTAATTTAAGGAATGTCGCATGAGACAATTAAAAATTACCAAACAAGTTACGAATCGCGAGACTGCTTCACTGGACAAATACCTTCAGGAGATCGGCAAAGTTGAATTAATTACAGCAGATGACGAAGTTGCCCTGGCTCAGCGTATCAAACAAGGCGATCAGTCCGCATTGGAAAAATTAACAAAAGCTAACCTTCGTTTCGTTGTTTCTGTCTCCAAGCAATACCAGAACCAGGGACTAAGCTTACCCGATTTGATTAATGAGGGAAATCTTGGATTAATTAAGGCTGCTCAGCGCTTTGACGAGACAAGAGGTTTTAAATTCATTTCCTATGCAGTATGGTGGATCAGGCAATCCATACTCCAGGCATTGGCTGAACAATCCCGTATTGTAAGGCTTCCTTTAAACAAAATCGGCTCCATCAACAAGATCAACAAGGCCTATGCCCAACTTGAACAGAAGTACGAAAGAGAGCCTAATGCCGATGAAATAGCACATCTGCTTGAGATCTCAGAAAATGAGGTAAAGGAATCCATGAAAAATTCCGGCCGCCATGTTTCTATGGATGCACCTCTTGTTCAGGATGAAGATAACACCATGTATGATGTCCTGAGAAGTGAAGAGAATACAACTCCTGACAATGGCTTGCTGTATGAGTCCCTGAGAAGGGAAATTGAAAGGGCTGTATCTACTCTCACCCAGCGGGAAGCGGATGTAATCCGGCTTTATTTCGGACTGAATGGCAGTCATCCTATGACACTCGAAGAGATTGGAGAAAAATTTGATCTGACAAGAGAAAGAGTCCGCCAGATCAAGGAAAAAGCCATCCGCAGGCTAAAACATACCTCACGAAGCAAAATCCTGAAAACTTACCTGGGCTAAGCCTTTAGGGAATGAATCATCTTGTAGCTCCTTCCATGTTGTCCGCGGATTTTTTAAATCTCGCGAAGGATATTGAAATGGTTAATAAGAGTGAAGCCGACTGGTTTCATCTTGACGTGATGGACGGTGTATTTGTCCCGAATATTTCCTTTGGATTTCCTATTATCGAAAAGATCCGAAAAATTGCCAATAAACCCCTGGATATTCATTTGATGATCGTTGATCCCGACAGGTACCTCGAACGGTTCATTAAATCCGGAGCTTTCCTTTTGTCTGTTCATTACGAAGCGTGCATTCATCTTCACCGCACCATCCATGCCATCCATGACCTCGGAGCAAAAGCCGGTGTAGTTTTGAATCCTCATACATCCGTAAATCTTCTTGAAAATATTATAAAAGATGTCGATCTTGTTTTAATCATGTCCGTCAACCCTGGGTTTGGAGGTCAAAAATTTATTGAACGGACCTATACGAAAATATCCCGGCTGAAAAAACTTATCCTCGATAATGAATCTCAGGCAATGATCGAAGTTGATGGAGGCGTCGACCTTGTAAATGCATCCGGTCTGCTTAAATCCGGAGTTGATGTTCTCGTCGCCGGGAATACGGTTTTTTCATCTCCAAATCCTTCCGAGACCATTCGTCTCCTTAAAAATATTTGAATCCTCCCTGATACAAATTTTCATATGATCCGAAAAATCAGGACATACTGGGATGAACAACCACTTATTCTGATCCTCGGATTAGCCATAATTTTTCGCCTGATCGCTGTTATATTTGCAAGAGGATGGGGTATGATCGATGATCATTTCCTGGTCATAGAAGCCTCCCAATCCTGGGTTGACGGACATGATTATAATTCCTGGTTACCCGGAAGCCCTTATAATCATGGCCCTACAGGCCATAATTTCTTTTATCCGGGGTTGCATTTCCTTTTATTTTCATTTTTAAAACTGATCAGCATTACCAACCCTCAAGTTAAAATGATCATCGTCAGGCTCATACATGGTGCGTTTTCCTTGATTACGGTTTATTATGGGTATAAGATCACAGAAAAACTTGATTCAAGATCATCCGCAAGGACAGCCGCATTGCTACTGGCAATTTACTGGTTCATGCCATGGATGAGTGTCAGGAACCTTGTTGAAATGGTGTGTATTCCCTTTTTGATCCTGGGAATCTGGTTTATCATCAGGAATGATCATCCTACCAGGTCTTTTATTGTTTATTTGACGGCAGGATTGTTCTTCGGACTGGCATTAGTCATCCGTCCCCAAACCGCCGTTTTTAGTATGGGAGTTGGAATTGTCATCCTGTTAAGGAAAAAATGGCAGGAGCTATTCGCTTTGGTGGCCGGACTTGTTATTCCTGTCATCCTGATCTCCGGAGGAATTGACTTCTTTATCTGGGGTAAACCTTTTGTGGAAATCCTGGGTTATATTCATTATAACCTTTCGGGACAGGATAGCTATATTGTAATGCCATGGTACAATTATTTTCTGGTGGTCTGGGGATTATTGATACCACCGGTAAGCCTGTTCCTGTTTTTCGGATTTCTCAGGTGCTGGAAGAAGCATCTTCTTATTTTCTTACCTGCTGCTTTGTTTTTTATTCTGCATTCATTCATTTCTAATAAACAGGAACGTTTTATTCTCCCGTTCATTCCATTTCTCATTATTCTGGGATGTGTCGGGTGGAATGATTTTGTCCATAAATCAACCTTCTGGCAAAACAGGAAAAAACTTTACCGTATGTGCTGGATCTTTTTCTGGGTGATAAACCTTGTCCTGCTTCCTTTTTTATCAACAATGTATTCAAAAAGGGCCAGGGTGGAAACCATGCACTATCTTACCCGGTATCCGGATGTCCGTCAATTGCTGGTAGCAGATTATTCAGATAACCCGGAACTTTTTCCCTGTTTTTACCTGGGTCAATGGCCGCACCTGTATGAAGAATTAAAAGAGAATGAAAATACAGCCCACCTGATCACAAGGATTTCTAAACTACCAATGGAAAAACAGCCAAGGTTTATACTGTTCACAGGGGATAAAGATCTTTCAAATCGTATCATTTCAGCCAGGAAAAGCTTTCCTTTCCTGGTATACGAAACCACCATTGAGACCGGGATGATTGATAAGGTCATTCACTGGTTGAATCCGATCAATGCCAACAGGCGGGTTTACATCTACCGGAATGCTGCTTTTTTCCCTGAAAAAAGATGATAAAATGAACAAAGAAGAAGTAAAAAAAAGAATCACTGACCTTTCTGAACAGATTCGCCGCCATAATTATAATTATTATATCCTATCCCAACCTGCGATCAGCGACTTTGAATTCGACATGATGCTGGAAGAACTGATCAGACTTGAAAAAGAGTTTCCCGAATTCATGGAACCTGACTCTCCTAGCCAACATGTGGGTGGAGATATTACCAGGAAATTTAGGCAAGTACGGCATAAATACCCAATGCTTTCTTTGAGTAATACTTACTCTGAAGAAGAAGTCAGGGATTTTGAAACAAAGATTCAGAAGCTCATCAGTGAGAAGATAGAATATGTTTGTGAATTGAAATTTGACGGGGTTGCTATCGGGATAACCTATAAAAATGGAATCCTGGCCCAGGCTGTTACCCGCGGGGATGGCATCCAGGGCGATGATGTTACTACCAATGTGAGGACCATTCATAATATCCCTTTACGACTTCACGGCACAGGATATCCCATGGAATTTGAGATCCGCGGTGAAATTATCTTACCCCATAAGAGCTTTGAAAGATTGAATGATATGAGATTGGAAGAGGGTGAAGAGCCTTTTGCAAATCCCCGGAATGCGGCTTCAGGCAGCCTTAAAATGCAGGATTCAAGGGAGGTTGCAAAAAGAAGGCTGGATTGTCTCCTCTATTATATTTTGGGTGACAACCTGCCGTTTAAAACTCATTATGAAAGTCTTGCCGCGGCTAAATCATGGGGTTTTAATACTTCCAACTACATCGCAAAATGCGAAAATATTTCTGAAATCTTTGAATTTATCAATACCTGGAATAGTGCCCGGTATGAACTTCCTTTTAACATAGACGGTGTTGTTATTAAGGTCAATTCATTGCGGCAGCAGGAAATACTGGGATATACCGCAAAATCGCCCCGTTGGGCCATTGCCTATAAATTCAAGGCAGAGCAGGCTTCCACTAAACTAATTTCGATTGATTTCCAGGTGGGCCGCACCGGAGCAGTGACGCCTGTGGCAAACCTGGCTCCGGTCCAGCTTGCAGGAACTACCGTAAAACGTGCGACTTTGCATAATGCCGATGTTCTGGCTGCTTTGGATCTGAGAAGCGGTGATAGAGTATTGGTAGAAAAGGGAGGAGAAATTATCCCGAAGATCATCGGAGTTGATTTACAGCAAAGAATACCGGACGCAAGACCGTTAGAGTTTATTAAACAATGCCCGGAATGCGGCACACCATTGATCAGGAATGAAGGTGAAGCAGTATTCTATTGTCCAAACGAATCGGGATGCCCGCCCCAGATCAAAGGGAAACTGGGGCATTTCATCAGTCGAAAGGCCATGGATATGGATAGCCTGGGATATGAGAAAATTGAACTCCTTTACGATAAAGGACTGATAAAAGATATTGCGGATCTTTATGATCTTACGGCAGATCAACTTTTAGGTCTTGGAAAAGTATACGCTGCTACAGAAGATAAAAAAGAAAAAAAAATCAGTTTCAGGGAAAAAACTGTTGAAAATATTCTTAAAGGCATTGAAAAGTCTAAAAGTATAGGATTTGAACGTGTCTTATATGCAATAGGAATCCGTTATGTCGGAGAAACAGTAGCTAAAAAACTAGCAGATCATTTCAGTTCAATTGATAAACTGATGTCTGCAAATTTTGATGAATTAAAAGAAGCCGAAGAGATCGGAGATAAAATTGCACAAAGTATTATCAAATTTTTCAGGGATCAGAAAAACATTGAGATCATCCGAAGATTAGAAGAGAAAGGCCTTCAGTTTGAGATGCACGAAGGTCAAAAAAATCTTAAAAGTGAAAAGCTCAAAGGGATGGTATTTGTTGCAAGCGGGGCTTTTGAGCATTTCTCCAGGGACGGGATCAAAAAAACAATTGAAGATCATGGAGGAAAAAATGCAAGCTCGGTTTCTTCAAAAACGACTTATCTTCTTGCGGGGGAAAACACGGGACCAGAGAAATTAAAAAGGGCAAAATCTTTGGGTATCCCATTAATCTCGGAATCCGATTTCCAAAAATTGATAATGTAGGGGCAGGTCATGACCTGCCCCTACATCCCCCCTACCTGCCCGTATATTTCCTTATTTTGTTATTCAACCTTTTTAATCGATCCCGCGCCACTTACGTTTTCAACGAATTTCGAAGGATTCCCTTTATAATGCACGGAAGCAGCCCCGGAAATATCCACATTTAATTCCTTACTAACATTGATCTCAGCATTTCCGGCACCGCTGATATCCAGGTGAAAGCTTTCAGTAAGAAGACCGTATGCATAAATATCAACAGCGCCCGAAACATCCATTGTCACATTTGTTGCGGTACCAGAAAATTTCAATTTGCTGCCGCCACTGCAATCAATATCCAGTTTCTTTACGTTGAGTTCCATTTTCGAATCCGAAGCTCCGCTCCCATCGATAGAAAGTTCATCCATCGTCAGTTTTCCGCTGGTTTCAAGGTCAACAGCACCACTGATATCGATCTTTTTCAGTTCTATAACCGTGACATAAACTTTCAATGAACGTGAATTGTAGACCGGTTTGGTGTTTTCTATTCTTAGTTCCTCACCTTTAACTTCTGTCTTGATTATTGACATCAGGTTGTCGTCAGCTTCAACTGTTACTGATTGAGTGGTTCCCTGGCTTAATATCACATGGAAGGCGCCGGAGATCCTGATTGCCTTAAATGCAGGAACGAATCTCTCCTGCTTAATGACGTTGCCGCTTCCATGTTCACCGAACATACGGCAGCCGGAGGTTAATGTGGAAATATTGACCAGGAGAATTGCCAGAATTACGATGGATAAAATTCTATTATTTTTCATAGCACCTATTTTTTAGAATTGTTGAATTTTTGATTTGTTGATATGTGAATTATTGGTTTATTAACTGACTGAATTATTCCAGGGAGACATTTCCATACTCGCTTTGGATGGTCACCCTGGCAGATGGATTTACGTCTTTTCCGACGGTTGCCTTATAGGATTTCGTAGTGTTGGTAACGACTTTCCGGGTCAGATTCGCTTTGTCTTCAGGGAAATCCAGGTCACAGAATTTGAGGTCCGCATCAAGGTTATAACTGGCTTCTTTACTGATCCCTATCGAAACATTCCCATATTTATTCAGGATGCTGATATTTGTAAAATCTGCAGGCATCTCATGAACATCACAGTTTCCATATTGAAGATCCAGAGTTAGTGATTTGCTTATCCGGGTGATATTTAAATCTGAGAATTTTGATTTGCTGTCGACCGCAGTGGAACTTTCCATATTCAATTTTCCCCCTTCATAGGAACCTGTAATGGATATGACCTGTGCCGCATCAATAGTAGAATATTTTGAATCCATCCTCAGGCTTCCGGCATATTCAATCTGTATATCAGAATACTTTAAAGTTAAAACAGCGCCCCGGATGGATGCTATATTGGCTTTACTGAATTTGATGTTAAGAAGGTTATCGGAATTGGTTAATTTATTCACCTCCATATTACCATAAGAAAGATCGATTTTTCCTGTACCTCCCAATTCATTGATGTAAATATCCCCGAATTTATTGGTAAGGTCAAGGTTGATGCTCACTGGCATGTGGATCTTATAATCGATGTGGATCCTGTTTTTTCCATGAAAATCACCCTCTGCAAAAACCGTTCTGGCTTCAACCTGCGATAAAGATCCATTAATAACTATAGAAATTTTGTCCAGTATCCTGGCTGCAGCACTTTCATTTAAAGCCTCGACCGTTATTATTACTTCGATCGATATACTGTTCTTTTCCCAATTGTCGCAATGAACTTCGCCAAATTTGTTATCAATGATAAGTTTAGCATCCGGGTTGATTGTATACTCCTTTTTGATGACCTTCAAAAAATCATCATGGGCAGTCAGCGTATTAATTCCCGTGAAAAAAAGAATTACGATTGCTGCTGAATATTTAAGTATTGCTTTCATGGGATTGGTCATTGTTGTTATTTTTTGTTATTCGTTATTATTCGTTGTTATTCATAGTTATTCGTTGTTATTATGGTCAATATAGTAATTAATTGTAATTGAGACTGATAATGATTTTTTAATTTTGCATTTTGCATTTTGCATTTTGCTTTTTGCTTTTTGATTTTTGCTTTTTAAATTCTGAATTCATTTTTTTGTTTGGTTCATCTCCTGAATTATATTTTTGATAATGGTTTCTTTCATTTGTTGATTCCTTATTATTGCGGCAGTGATACGTTCATCATCCGGATTGTCCCGGTAGGCCCTGGTCAGTTCTGATGTATTGGCATCCAATGATCTCAGGTCTTTTGATGCCATAGCCTTTAACTGTTGGGCTTCTTCACCTGATCCGGCCAATTGATTTATTTCATTCATCCCTTGTGAGGCTTCCTGGGAATAGTATTGCATAGCGTCACTGACATCAGCAGGAAAAACAACTGCTGCAGTTTGCGGGGCAAGCATGTTTCTCAACCCATGGATGGAGTAATCGAAAATAAAAACTGCAGTCATTAGAAATATCAAAATGGCAGCGGCAATTTTAAGCATCATTCCCGATCTTTGAATATTGTAACCTCCGTTTCCCTGCAGTTCAAGCTTATTCCTGAACTTCTCAAAGTGATCCGGCTCCGGTTCGGCATCATTGAAAAGTTCCAGGTTGTCTTTTACATATTTTTCAAGATCTTTCATAGGATTTTATATGATTAACATTTACTGCATGCTATTTATTGATTCCTGTTTAATGATGATGATTAATTCCTGCTAAAGCTTTTTTTGACTTTCTCCGCTTTTAATATCTGTAAAACTTTCTGCCTTGCCCTCGAATACCTTGTTCTGGATGAATTGTTGGAAATATTCAATATAGTACTGATTTCCTCATGGTCATATCCTTCAAGCAAAAACAATGAGATGACGACACGGTATTCATCAGGCAGCAACATGATTGCTTTTTTAATTTCGTCCACCTGGAATTGGATCTCTGTTTCGTCAACCTGATCTTCTTCAGCGATAAGGTCGATTTCATTGTCTTCAAGAGAAATAATATCTTTCGACTTTCGAAGTACATCCAACGAGTTATTGACCACGATCCGTTTTAACCAGGAACCGAAACTGCCTTCTCCGGAATAGGTGTCAATCTTCTGAAAAGCATCGAGGAAGGATTCCTGCATGACATCTTGTGCTTCGGCTATATCGTTGACGATTCTCAGACTGGTGTTGAACATGGCTTTATAATATAATTTATATATTTTGTACTGGGCGGTACGACTTCCCGTCTTGCACTCATTTATCAGATCAAGGTGGATGTCTTTATAAAGTGGTCTCAAAATCCCTGAACTTTTATCGAAAGACTTGATGAATTTTCGAATGTTACAACTTTTTTTAAAGATACGGAAAAAAAGTAATTTTACTGCAGTATGAAAAAACTGAATCTACCGGTTTATTTCTATGGTTTCACGGCCATGCTTTTCTGGGGAATGTCATTCATCTGGACTACTATCCTCCTGCGTTATTACCAACCGGTCACCATTATTTTTCTGCGTCTGGTCATTTCATCCTGTTTTCTTTTTCTGATTATTTTGTTTTTCAGGAAATATGAACATATCCAAAAAAAAGATTTTGGATTATTACTTCTCAGTGCTGTATTTAATCCTTTTTTATATTTTCTGGGTGAAAATAACGGTTTAAAGTTTACCACACCTGCCATAACATCGGCGATCATTGCGACGATCCCTGTTTTTTCACCAGTTGTTGCTTATGTCTATTTCCGTGAAAAAATATCATTTCCGCATATCGCAGGTATCGTGCTCTGCTTTTCCGGGATCATTATCATGCTGATCAATAAGCAATATTCATTGATGGTAGATCCAAGGGGACTTTATTTCCTGTCAGGAGCTGTTCTGGCTGCACTGATTTATTCAGTCCTCCTGAAAAAGCTCACGTATCGTTATTCCCCCCTTACCATCATTTCCTTGCAAAATCTGATCGGGGTATTCCTTTTTTTACCTCTTTTCCTGGTCTTTAATTTTCAGCATTTTATGAAGGTCCGGATGAATTTTGAAATTCTCTCTTCACTCTTTCTGCTTGCGATTCTTGCTTCCTCTGTTTCTTATATTTTTTATACTATCACGCTAAGGTCTATTGGTATCAGCAAAGCCAACATATATACAAATCTTATCCCGGTTTTTACAACTGTCTTTTCTTATTTTATCATTTCAGAATTATTTACAGCAGGAAAAATCGCCGGTATTCTCATGGTAATTGCCGGTGTTTTTATTTCCGAAAAGAAGCTAAGACGCCAATAAAAATTGATTTTCATAAGGTTTTAACTGCTGTTTTCCTGGTTTTTGTACCTTTGCACGGGAAACCGAAAACTCCGGAAATGTTATTCAGTCCAGAAATATTAAAGATTAGGGATGAACGGATGAAACCTTTCATTGACGTTGATGAAATATGGGAAATCATACATTCTGCCATTCCCACAAAGGAAAGGGTACGGGAGATCATTGCCAAATCCTTGGATAAAAACCGTCTCACCCTGGAAGAAACCGCTATTCTTATCAATGCCGGCGATCCGGAACTGGTGGAGGAGATCAAGGAGGGTGCAAAAACGCTTAAACAAAAAGTTTACGGAGAGAGAATCGTATTATTTGCACCGCTCTATATCGGAAATTATTGTATCAACAATTGTGAATATTGCGGATTTAAAACATCCAATAAAATTATTAAAAGGATTACTCTCAGCAGGGAGGAGCTTATCGAACAGGTAAAAGCCCTTGAAGACTCCGGTCATAAGCGATTGATCCTGGTTTATGGGGAACATCCCAGATACAATGCTGAATTCATCGCTGAGACAGTAGGTATTGTTTATGGAGTTAAAAGCGGACACGGCGAAATAAGGAGGGTCAATATCAATGCGGCACCACTTGATATTGACGGATTCAGGATCGTAAAGAATGCAAAGATCGGTACTTACCAGATATTCCAGGAAACTTATCACCAGGAAATCTATAGTAAAGTTCATCAGGGAGGGATAAAACACAACTATGAATGGAGGGTTACTTCGCTGGACAGGGCACAGGAAGCGGGAATTGATGATGTCGGCATCGGAACTTTATTCGGATTGTACGACTGGCGTTTCGACGTCATGGGATTAGTCAGGCATACGAATCATTTTGAGGCTGTTTATAACGTAGGTCCGCATACCATTTCGTTTCCAAGACTGCAAAATGCATCCCAGCTTACTATCGATCAGGGTTATATCGTCAGCGATTACGATTTTACTAGACTGGTGGCAATCCTTCGTTTATCCGTTCCATACACCGGGTTGATACTTACAGCGCGTGAATCATCGGCCATCCGTGATGAAATTCTTCAATTCGGGGTTTCACAGATCGATGGGGGAACCAATATTGAGATGGGCGGTTATTCGAAACATATTGACGGTGAAAGACAGGATATCGACTTTGAACAATTCCAGATCAATGACAACCGTTCTCTGAACGAAATAATGGAAGAGCTGATCGATCATAAATATATCCCTTCATTTTGTACGGCATGTTACCGGCTGGGAAGAACCGGGGAACATTTTATGGAATTCTCTGTTCCCGGATTCATTAAAAGATACTGTCAACCGAATGCTTTACTCACCATGGCAGAATACCTTGAAGATTATGCGCCACCCGAAACAAAAATTAAAGGAAATCAGTTACTGGAAGAAAAACTGGCTGAAATGGGCCCGGGTGCCCTTAAAAATAAGCTTATTCAAAAGATTCAATTAATAAAAGAAGGGAAGCGCGATCTTTATTTTTAGTTTAATTAAAAATGAAATTTAATAGTTTTATCGAATTTCTTGCTGTTCCATTAATTTTTTTATTATATTGCATCAAAATCGTAGCCATCCGATGGATGCAAAGTCAAAAAATAATTTTGAAAAAGAGTTTCTTGACTATCATTTACAAGGTTCAATCCCGATAATGAGGATTGGACTGATCCTTACACTCTGTCTTTTTTTCCTCAATGCCTTAATAAATGAAGCCCTTTTCCCCGGTTCCGATTTTGACATATTTTTTCTTCGATTTGGTGTCATTTTTCCCTACTTACTAATTTCAATTGCCATAATATCCATAAAAGCGCTCCAAAAAGGGCTGAATACTTCATTAACCATTGTTAACCTTCTCGTGGCTATTGCTATTTTTTCGATCGGTGCATTTACGGATGTTCATCAGAAAGGATACAGTTTTTACTATACCTGGGTTGGCCTTGTTATCGTCGGGGTTTTTACTTTTTACCGGATCCGGTTAAGAAACCTTTTGATAATTGGCACAATATGTCTATTATCTTACATTCTTGCAATTATCTATAACAAAAGTTACCAGGATGACCCTGAAGTTTTCCTTAGTCAGCTTCTGTTTGTAATCTCTATGACTTCGGTAGGCTTTTTTATTGCTTACATCTTTGAGAAGAAGAACAGGAAAGATTTTATGCAGCAGAATGAACTTACAGGAAATTACGCAGTACTGAAAAATGAAATGGAAAAAAAGGAATTTGCAGAAACTGCGTTGATTCAATCCAAGCAAAAATATCACGATGCGATCGATGCGATTCCAGATATGGTTTTTGTTGTTGACATGGATATGCGAATTGTTCTTGTGAATGCTGCATTTATGGAATGGGATGCGGGTTACAGAAAGCATTATGAATTGAAAGGAAAGCAATTTTCTGAACTTTATCCGGAATTAGTTGATTCTTTTTTTGAGAAGATGGATTTTGTTCTTTCTACCGGCAATACTCATATTTGTGAAATAAAATATAACATCAACGAGGAAACGTTCTATATCGAAATTCGCAAAATACCGATTATCAGCAATAAAAAAATAGTTCAGGTAATGATGATCTTCAGGGACGTTTCCAGGAAAAAGGAGGTGGAGGAGCTTAAACTGAGGAGCGCGGAACAGAAGGAAATCATGCTCAGGGAAATTCACCACCGGGTGAAAAACAATCTTGCCATTGTAATTAGTCTAATAAGCATCCAAATTCGTAATTACCCGAACCCGGAACTCAGGAAACCCATGAAAGATATTGAAATGCGGATCCGTTCGATGGCCCTGATCCACGAATATCTTTACCGTTCTGATATTCTTGACCGCATACCCTTGTCAAATTATCTTTATTCCTTAGCATCTGTCATCTTAGGTACTCTAGGAGAAGGTAACATCCAACTGGCAACAGATATAGCACCCATTAACATATCTATTAAAACAGCATTACCTTTAGGATTGATCACCAACGAACTCATTACAAATGCGATCAAATATGCATTCCCCGATCACCAGGAGGGTGAAGTTCATATTATTCTTAAACCGGAGATCAATAACGGCGGATATTACAGGCTGACGATTGAAGATAATGGTGTAGGACTTCCTGTTGATTTTTCATTTGAGAAGCCAGCTTCTACAGGAATGTTCATTGTTAAACTATTGATTGAACAACTCGGGGCAAAATTGGAGATCGAAAAAAATAAAGGAACAAGTTTTCATATCTCATTCCAAAACCTAAATGTCTAGCAGGCTTAAGGCAATAAGAACTGGTGAGTTATTTTAACCAATGACGAATTCGAGAATGACGGATGACGAATACATAATCCGTAATTCGTAATCAGTAATTAAACCAAGGTGATTCTCGTTCCACCATTATCGATGCCCAATAAGGTTGTTTTTGTGATAATGGTATCCTTTCCTGAGTGTTCGACGAAGTGTATTGCAGCCTTGATTTTGGGTCCCATACTTCCGTCGGGGAACTGGCCTTCGTCAAGATAATCTTGCGCTTCTGCGATCGTCATCCTATCGATTGCTTTTTCCTCGGGAGTATTGTAATTAAGACAAACTTTTGGCACATCCGTCAGGATAAAGAATTTATCAGCATTGATCTGTGAAGCAAGCAATGCGGATGCAAGATCTTTATCAATTACAGCATCTATACCTTGTAATTTATGAGGTTTAACGTAAAAAACAGGTATCCCTCCTCCTCCCACTGCAATTACGATATGTCCTTCACGCGCAATTTTTTCAATTGTCTTTTTATTAATAATAACCAAAGGACGCGGTGAAGCTACCACTTTTCTCCATCCTCTTCCCCTGGAATCTTCCATGAATAAAGCGCCGGTCTCGGTTTTAATCTTGTCAGCATCTTCTTTCACATAAAATGGGCCAACGGGTTTCGACGGTTTCTGAAATGCACGGTCATCCTTGTTAACCAGCACCTGGGTGGCAATGGTAATAATATCCCTGTCCATATCGCAGGCCTCCAGTACGTTTTTCAACTGTTGCTCTATGATATAACCAATAAAACCCTGTGAATATGCAACGCAGATATCCATTGGCATTTCGGGAAGTCCATAAAGCTTATTACCTGCTGTATTGGCCAGCATAATATTACCTACCTGAGGTCCGTTCCCGTGCGTTATAACAATGTTGTAATCCCTTTGTAACAGTTTGACCAGACATTCGGCCGTAGCATATGCATTGGCTTCCTGTTCGTCAATCGTTCCTGTCTGATTACTTTGTAACAGAGCATTACCTCCGAGTGCAACAACAGCAAGTTTTTTCATCGTTCGGTTGGATTTTTATTAGCCTCACCCCCCGGCCCCTCTCCTGAAGGAGAGGGGGAGAAAGGGGGTGAGGTGTATTAAAACCATTAACAAACATCAAAATTAGAAAAAAATATTCAACTTTGGGCCATGAAAAAACAAAACCAGGCTTATCTATATGCTTTACTTGCAATTCTTTGCTGGTCAACCATAGGCTCTGCCTTTAAAATATCAATCCATTAAAACTATCCAAAACAACCGCCATAGTATCGAATTTAATTTACCTTTCTCCATTTATTTCACTCGTTTTGATTCATTTCATTGTGAGTGAAACAATTTTCATTTCTACGATAAAAGGGCTGATTTTTATTGTAAGCGGGATCTTTATGCAGCAGAAAGTCAGTTAATACCCAAATCCGGCAGCGTTTCATCTCTTATCGTATCTTTACAACGTGAATCGTAAAACCATCGCATTTCATCATTTTGGTTGCAAGGTCAACTTCGCTGAAACCTCTGCTTTATCGCGTCAATTCAAAGACAAAGGTTATGAAATCATGAATTTTAAAGACAAAGCAGATATTTATGTCATCAGCAGTTGTATTGTAACAGGTGTTGCTGAGAAAAAATGTCGCGCTGCTATCCGGCAGGCACACAAGATCAATCCACAGGCAAAAATTGCTGTGATCGGATGTTTTTCTGAGCTTAAACCCAAGGAAATAGCGAAAATCGAAGGTGTGGATCTGATATTGGGTCATCAGGGAAAATTCAATCTTCTCGAACAAATTGAGTACTTTGACTCTGCACGGGAAATACTCGTACCTGATAAACCTGCCCTCCCGGAGAACCGGTTCATTCCCTCCTATTCCTATGGTGATCGTACCCGGTCATTTTTAAAGATCCAGGATGGGTGCGATTATTACTGTGCTTATTGCACAATACCCCTGGCACGTGGACACAGCAGAAGCGATACCATCGAAAATGCAGTAAAAAATGCCAGGAAAATTGCAGTTGCCGGAGTAAAGGAAATCATTCTCACCGGTGTCAATATAGGTGATTTCGGAAAACACAATCATGAAAACCTTCTTTGGCTCATCCGGGAATTGGATAAGATCAGGGAAATCCAAAGGATCCGTCTTTCTTCTATTGAACCGGATCTATTGACGGATGAGATCATTGATTTTATCTCCCGGTCAGACAGATTCATGCCTCATTTTCATATACCTCTTCAATCGGGTTCTGATAAGATCCTCGGGAAAATGAAAAGAAAATATGATACATCATTATTTAAATCAAGAATTCAAACCCTCAACTGGAAGCTCCCTGCTGCTTGTATCGCTACAGATGTCATTGTCGGGTTTCCGGGTGAAACCGATGAGGATTTTGCCGATACCTTTTCTTTTCTTGAAAATCTGAATATTTCCTATATGCACGTTTTCACATATTCACCGAGAGAAAATACCCTCGCAATAACGATGAAAGAAATAGTGCAGGATAAAGTAAAGAAAGAACGCAGTGAAAAGCTCCACCGGCTTTCTGAAAATAAAAAGCACTATTTCTACCGGATGAATCAGGGAGCGGAGGTAAATGTTCTATTCGAATCCGGTAATACCAATGGTTTTATGCATGGGTTTACCGAAAATTACATCAAAGTCAAAACCCCGTATAAATCTGAATATATAAACCGGATCATCCGGGTTAAGCTGGAACAGCTTGATGAGGACGGGAATTATTTATATTAAACCAGAAAGATGTTTCCTCATATCAGCGATCTGATCAATTATCTTTTCGGTACGCATTTAACACTGCCTGTCCAGAGTTATGGATTCATGCTGGCTTCTGCTTTTATCATCGCAGCTATGATCCTTCATCATGAATTGAAACGCCTGGAGAAAGAAAACAAGATCCCGGCACAACAAAGGAAGAGTTTGAGCGGAGCACCTGCCGGTTTCACAGAAATGCTATTCTCAGGGATATCAGGTTTTATTATAGGATGGAAAGCTATTGGTTTACTAATTGATTATCCTGCTTTCAGTTCAAATCCACAGGAATATATCTTTTCGGCTAAAGGAAACCTGATCGGAGCTTTTATCCTCACCGGGTTTTTCATTTTTTTAACGTATTATCAGAAGAAGAAAAAGCGTCTTAAAGAACCGGTTATTATCATGACAACGGTTCATCCATCTCAGCTAACAATAAACTTTACTATAATAGCGGCAGTTACCGGAATAGCCGGGTCAAAGGTCTTTGATATGATCGAACATATTGAGGATCTGTTCAGGGACCCGTTCGGAACGATTTTCTCTCTTTCAGGACTGAGTTTTTATGGAGGATTGATCTTTGCCGGATTTGCTTTGGTTTATTATGCCCACCGGAATAAAATTCGTTTCCCTTACATTACTGATGCCGTTGCACCCGGGCTTATTCTTGCATATGCTGTCGGTCGTATTGGTTGTCAACTTTCAGGAGACGGGTGCTGGGGTGTAATTAATATTGCTCCAAAGCCTTCCTGGCTTGGTTTCCTGCCCGACTGGATGTGGGCATTCAAATTTCCCCATAACGTAATTAATGAAGGGATCCTTATACCAGGTTGTAGTGGTGACCACTGTTTTACCTTGCAATATGCGGTTTTTCCTACTTCATTTTATGAGACAGTTTTAGGGTTACTGATTTTCGTTACCCTTTGGAGTATAAGAAAGAAACTCAAAATTCCGGGCTATTTATTTTGCCTCTATCTTATATTAAACGGTACAGAAAGGTATTTCATAGAAAAAATAAGGATGAACAGAATTTATCCTGTTTTAGGAATGCATTTTACACAAGCGGAAATCATTGCATTGGTCCTGATAGTTTTAGGATCAGCCGGGTTTTGGTATTTCAAATGGTTGGAGAAGCAAAGGTTAAATTAATTTATGGACCTGAAGAATATTACCGGAAGGGTTTGTGATCTGGTGGTCAAGACCGGTGCATATATCCGGGAAGAAACAGCTACTTTTCATACCTCCGATATAGAGCGCAAGAGCTATAATAATTTTGTTACCTATGTCGATAAACAATCCGAAGAACGGTTGATCTCGGGTCTCGCATCCATATTGCCCGGTACAGGCTTTATCGCTGAAGAGAGCCCTGCTCTTAAAACCGGTGAGATAAACTGGGTGATCGATCCTCTCGACGGGACGACTAACTTCATCCATGGTATTCCTGTTTTCTCCATCAGTGTCGGGCTGATGGAAAATAAGGAAGTGCTCGCAGGGGTCGTTTTTGAAATTAACAGGAATGAATGCTTTTATACCTGGAAAGATTCTCCTTCTTTTTTAAATGGGAAGGTCATAAAAGTATCGGAAGCGGCTTTACTCTGCGATTGCCTTTTAGCCACGGGATTTCCCTATTACGATTTCGACCGGCTTGATGCTTATCTTTCGGTCTTCCGGTATTTTATGGGAACTACCCATGGCATCCGGCGGTTGGGTTCAGCCGCTGCGGATCTTGCCTATGTTGCCTGTGGACGATTCGATGGATTCTATGAATACGGGCTGAATCCATGGGATGTGGCTGCCGGATGCCTGTTAGTGGAGAATGCAGGGGGTAAAATCTGTGATTTCCGGTTGGGAGATGATTATATATTCGGGAAGGAAATTATTGCTACTAACAAGAACGTTTTTAATAATTTTATACAAGCTTTTAAGGAGAAATTCAGGCAAACTTAGTTGTCAATCGGCCAATGAACTGGTGAAATGGTGAGTTATTTAACCAATTATGAATTCAAGAATGACGGATGATGAATACAATGACAAATCGTATTGAATTAATTCAGGGGGATATTACAAAACTTCAGGTTGATGCTATTGTAAATGCAGCAAATACTTCATTACTCGGAGGTGGTGGTGTTGATGGTGCCATACATCGAGCAGCAGGGCCTGAATTGCTTGCTGTATGCCAGCTTCTGGGTGGTTGTGAGACCGGTGAAGCGAAAGTTACGAAAGCTTTTAAATTGGCTGCAAAATTCATCATTCACACGGTCGGCCCGGTCTGGAGAGAGGGTACACAGGATGAGGAACAATTGCTGGCAAATTGTTACAAAAACAGCCTGCAATTAGCTGCAGAGAATGACTGTAAAATAGTCGCTTTCCCGAATATCAGTACGGGAGTATATCACTTTCCTAAAGATCTGGCCGCAAAAATTGCTGTTCGTGAAATTACGTTGTTTCTTGAAAAGAACAAAGTTCCCGAGGTGGTGATATTCGTTTGTTTTGACCAAGACAATTTTGATATATACAAAGGTCTGATTAAAGGCAATAGGCACCAGGCAATAGAACGTGACGCGTGACACGTGACACGTCACGATTACAGGATTAACGTGCAAATATCGGGTTTCATAGATTATTTTTGGAAGAGGCGGATTATGTGATGGAACCGAGAACCGGTGGTGTATCACATTCATTTACCCGTATTTCTGGTCAATTTAAGGGAATCAAGTTTGAAATTTTTATCATTGTACACATTGATGGTCAGAGAGTCAGTTGTCACATCAATAACGGCGAAATTATAATCTTTTACAGATTTGATCGTATAGGAAGCATTCGTAGGGTTGTAAAGAGGTGCTCCGGCAGAACCGATGATCAGGTGGTGTATTCCGTTTACAAGATTGTGCTGATAAAAGTGGGAATGTCCAGCAAACAAAAGATTCACATGATTGGGTTCAAATATTTTTTTAATCATATTGATGATAACCGAATCTTCACCATGACCACCGGAGCCATAACCGGGAATGTGGGAAAAAACTATCTTCCATAGTTGCTTTGCAGATGCCAGATCTTTTTCAGCAAATTTAAATTGAGGACTGCCTTCAGCACATGACAGTTCGGTATTAATGCATAAAAAATGAATATCCCCGTAATCAAATGAATAATAATCCTGAGTATTAGAAGCCGATGAAGGATTTTGGAGGAATACATCAGTGTTTTGACCAATCCCTTCATGGTTCCCGGTGGCGTTAAAAAATGGGACAACCGAGATAAGTTTAAGTTCATTACTTCTGAAAAATTCCCTTTTCCATGCATGGTAGGAGGAATTAAAACAAAGATCGCCTCCATACAAGGAAAACAAAGGGTTAGCAGCAATTATCAAATCCGAAATCCTATCGTGGACGGTGTTACCGGTTCTGCAATCAGCCATCCACGTAAACCTGAAGCTTGTACCAGGATTTACAGCAGTATGAAAACTAAAACCACTCAGGATCGAATTGCCCTGGATCGCTTCATAAAAATATTTGGTATCCGCTGTTAAACCGTCCAGCTTCACTTTATGGATATAAGTGACCGGTGATGCCGTGGTAGCGGCAATAATTTGCGTTCTTGCTGTATATCCATAGTACGGTGTAAGTCCGAAATTCACTGTTACAGCATCAGGACTGTTACATTCAACCATAATATATATTGAGTTGGCAGAAACTGCCTGCAGGTATGGCTTCATGAGGATCCTTCCTGTGACAAATTGGGAAGAAACAATGATAATCAGTAGACAAAGAAATTTCTTCATGGAGTGATTTTTCAGAAGGAATTTTTTTGTAAAATTACTCATTATGGGGTATCTCCCTCTCACCCTCTGTGTTACTCTGTGGACCTCTGTGTAATAAAAAAGTTACACAATGAATCCCAAAGAGGATAAGTTAGTAGTAATTATTTGATAACCGGTAGGCTTTGGCTAACAGTTGGAGATTGGATAATCCTTTTTTAAGATACCGACCGGTAGAACATCTTCACAGAAACACCGATCGTTATCATTGCGATACCCAAAAGTGCCACAACCGGAAGCCAGATCTGGTGGAAAAACCAACCCTGGGTTGCTATGGTTCTCATGGCGCTTACTGCATACGAAAGCGGATTCACATTTGCTATTGCTCTCAGCCAGACCGGCATGGCGTTGACCGGGAACATGGCGTTGCTGGTCAGCATTAGCGGCATGGTAAGAAAGTTCGAAATAGCCATCAATGTTTCTATGGATTTCAGATTCGCGGCAAGGGATAAGGAAATGCTACCCATGATTATTCCAAATAAGCCCGAGATCAATAACAAGCAAAAGACCCCGGGTATACCTGTGATGAAATGAACTCCGAGAAAGAGGGAAATAATGACGATGACAAGTGCCTGGAGCATGGTTTGCAAACCAATGGACATCAGTTTCCCGAGGGGTATGGCGGCCCTGTGGATGGGGGCCGACAGCATTTTATGAAGAAAACCAAGGCGCCTGTCCCATAATATGGTAGTTCCGCCAAAAACACCGCCAAAAAGGGCGGTCATGATCATAATTCCGGGGGTCATGAATTCAAGATAGTTACCCGTTCCTAACATCTTCATTGCCGCCGGGTTACGGGTGAGGCCCGACATGGAATTCCCCATCAGAACCAGCCACACCAATGGTTGTATAACAATCATAAGTATCCTGGCCCGCTGCTGGGTGAACTTCTTAAATTCACGCCAGAAAACCCAATATATATCCTGGAAAATAACTGCTCTTGTCATTTTCTTGTCCTCCTCATGATCATTCTGTTTCTGAATCCGGATTCTTTATCTACTTTTTCTTCCCTGATCTCATGACCTGTATAATGAAGAAATACATCGTCAAGGGAAGGCTGGGTATGGGAAATGGAGCCAATGGTCACCGGGAAATCATGGATTGCTTCAAAGATAGCGGGAACCGAAGATTCACCATTGGTGACAGAAGCCATATATCCTCTTTCTTCTGTAAATTTTATATCTTCGATGAAATCAAGGTGTTTAATATGACCAATGGCAGTCTCTATGTCAGATGAGCTTCCCCTGGAAAAAGTGAATTCTACAATTTCATTTCCAAGTGATCCTTTCAAGGTAGCAGGAGTGTCGAGGGTTTTAATGATCCCTTTGTCAATAATTGCGATCCTGTCGCACAATGAATCAGCTTCATCCATATAATGCGTTGTCATGAAGATAGTCATACGGATCTCCTCCCTGAGATGATTTATATATTTCCAGATCTCACGCCTTGTCTGGATGTCAAGACCCAGTGTAGGTTCATCGAGGAACAACAGCTTCGGACGGTGTATCAGTCCGCAGGCAATATCCAGCCTTTTCCGCATACCTCCTGAATAGGTCTCAACCTTATCTTTTGCCCTGTCGGTCAGCTCAACCATTGTGAGCACCTCCGCGATCCGTTTTACCGCTTCGGCTTTGGGGATATGATAAAAACCGGCCTGGAGTTTCAGGTTTTCGTAACCTGTAAGAGCATCTTCCACAGCAAGATCCTGCGATACATATCCAATGGCAAGCCGTGCCTGGTAGGGTTGTTTTATAATATCTATCCCCGTTACCTTTGCCATTCCCCTGGTAGGCTTTATCAGGGTGGTAAGCATTGCAATAGTAGTTGATTTCCCGGCTCCATTGGGTCCCAGGAAACCGAATATTTCCCCCTCTTCCACCGAAAAGCTGATGTCATTGACTGCAATCAGACCGCCAGGAAATACCTTTGTAAGACCTACTGCTTCTATGATATTATTCATTCATGGTTCCTATTAAATTACTGGTAAAGTAGCGAAATAGCGAGATGGCGAAATAGCGAAAAAAATTAACTATTTAATCAGTAATTGATTTTGTCCGCTTGTCCGCCCGTCCGCCTGACTGCTTGTGTCCGTTTGTCCACATTCCGGCCATTCCTTCACCCGATCCCTGTAAACGGGATTTCTGGGTACAAAAGTATGGATCATTTGTAATAACTGACTATTATTGTAAACCGTGTGAAAATTCCCGTGAACTTCGATAACGAAAAGTTTAAGCTTCATTTCTTAACCCGCTGTAAAATAAATGGTTTAAAAGTTACCCGATTTTAATATGAATATGATGTAAATTGAATTTTGTTATATATTTATAAATTATCATATATGACTAATTACTAATGTTATAGTAGCCCTAAACTCGCAAACCTTTAGCTGTAATGCCGAAGACCGAACTTACATTAACAAAATAAATATTACCTTTACAAAAAATTTAAAACAAACAACCTAATTTTAACAAAACATAAATGAAAAAAATAATCACAATTTTAGCAGTATTATTAATTACCACAAATGTTTTTGCACAAATGAAGTCGATACTGCCCGACAGCAGTTTTGGTATCGGCGGAGTGCTCCTCAATAGCTTTAATGCTACTTACACCGGAACCCCATACGGAATGGATGTGCAGACCGATGGCAAGATAGTGCAGGGAGTAAAAGGTATTCAATACCCAGCGGTGAGGCGGTTTTTTGCCAACGGCACGCTTGACACTACATTTGGCGTTAATGGATATGCAGTCCTTCCTTATGCTATTCAGGGGCCCTCTGTCAAAGTACTACCCAATGGAAAAATCCTGGCCTGTTTCGGTCCTGTTTCGAATTTCGGATGCTATATAGCGAGATTGACATCTGAGGGAGCCCTCGATTCAACGTTCGGTACATCCGGATATACTACGTTTGGGAATGAGGTACATCCGGATTGGGGAGGTGCGGTTATGAATCCTGATATAAAGGTTCTGTCTGACAACACTATCCGGTTGGTATTTACTAATTTCGGGCTTCAGAATGACACCGCTATGATCATTAAAATGAATAGCGATGGTATTGTGGACAACGCCTTTGGCACGGCTGGCAGGGTAATCATCAACCAAACTGTTTGGGCAGCCTGTAGTTTCATCCTCGATCATAATGACAGGATTGTAATGTCAACCCCAACCCCTTCCGGTTATGTTCTCGTAACACGCATTTTGCCAAATGGCAGCATTGATAATTCATTTGGGAGTAGTGGTTACAATTATATCCGCCCCGATTCCACGCAAACAACACAACTCGGGGTAAGGTCAGCCATTGGTGTAGCCTTGCCCGATAATAGTGCAGTTATCTTATTAAATTATGTCGCGGGTAGTCGGTTTTCATTTGCCATTCATGTAAAAACCGATGGCACACAGGATATGAGTTATGGCATGAATGGACTTGCAGCTGTAAACTTATTCTGGAGTACAATAATGACGGGGGGTATGGCGCTTGACAATGGAGAGGTGCTGATTTCCGGCCAAAGTATCAGTACGGGTACTTTTCAAACTTATGCGGGTCAATTAACGGTGTTGAACACATCAGGCAAATCCGATTCGGTATTTGCAAGTCGTATGCCATTTATTTATTTTCAATATGATCCCAATTCTGCCGGAAGCCAATATACGAATGTCGGCCCTATGATCCTACTGGCCGGAAACAAAATATTGCTGGCAGGGTCAACCCAACAATCCCTTACATGGTTATCCCGTTATAATTATAGCGGTTTTGTAGCGGGTATAAACGAGACAGTACATTCGGTTGATTTTTCGCTTTATCCTGATCCGGCAGATAATTATGTGATAATAAAATATCAATCCGGTGGGAATGAAGAAGTGCGGCTAAAGGTATTTGATTTGTCAGGCAAAACAGTATTCGGGCAAACCATAAAGAGCGGACATAACACGTATCAACTGGTAACAGATAACTGGAATGCAGGTTTTTATTTTGTTGAAATGAGGTCCGGTAACCGTGTTTCATGCAGAAAGCTACTCGTACAGCATTAAGCATAAAAACAATTGACAATTACTTCAACTTTAGCAAGTTTTACGTTTCATTGACAGGCAAGGAAAGTTGCCACTTGAATTATAAAGCAACCGTCGTGTGGTCACCAGTGGCGCATGTCGCTTCCGGGAACTTAAAAGTAAGAATATTATGAAAAAAAGGATGGTAGTTCTCATTTTAACGGTTTTCTTCTGCTCCTCATGGGTCCTTAGTCAAACCTACAATCAGCTTACAAATGAGCAGAAAGAATGGCTGTCTCAAGCAAACCGCCACGAAAAAGCCGGATGGATCTATCTTCACATTGAAGGGAATCCTGAAGAAAGGGGTTTCCAATATGGATACCTGCTGGCAAATGAAATCAACGAGTCAATTCGTATACTGAGTGTTTCATGGGAATACCAGAGTGCACTTAAGTGGAGCTGGCTCGTTCAGAAAGCAGGTGAGATATTAAGTAAAAAAGTTGATCCTGAGAATCTCAGGGAAATAAATGGAATGGTCACAGGCATGAAGGCTGCAAACATATCAACCAGCCAGGATGAACTCATTGCTCTTAACGGATTTATGGAACTCATTGATTATTGGTTTCCGTCAGTAAAGGACTCCATGAAAATAAATTCACCCGAAACAGTAAAACAATCCTGCAGTTCTTTTATTGCAACCGGAAGCATGACCTCTGATGGCGGGATAGTACTCGGACACAATACCCATGCTGAATATTTTTCCCCTCCCTGTAACCTTATTCTGGATATCGTACCTGAGAAAGGTCATCACATGCTGATGCAGGCTATAGTGGGATTTATTCATAGCGGTACGGATTTCTTTGTAACTGATGCAGGTCTTGTGGGTTCCGAAACAACAATTGCAGATTTTTTCCCCTTTGACAAGAATGGAGTTCCGGAATTTTCAAGGATGCGCACTGCTACACAATATGCTTCATCGATAGATGAATGGTGCAACATAATGAAAAAAGGCAATAACGGCGGATATGCAAACGCATGGCTCCTGGGTGATGTTAATACAAATGAAATTGCCAGGCTGGAGCTGGGTCTGAAATACATCGGTTTTGAGAAGAAAAAAGATGGATTTTTCACCGGGTCAAATGTTCCCGAAGATCTAAGGATTCTGAGATTCGAAGTCAAAAGGTCTGAAACAGACATCCGGTTCAGCAGTGTTGCGAGGCGCGTCAGGTGGAAAACTCTGATGAAAGAATATGCCGGTAGGATTAACCTTGAACTTGCTGAAAAATTCGAGGCAGATCATTTTGATACTTATCTTAATAAGGAACTCCCGGACTGCCGTACATTATGTCAGCATTGCGATCTTGATGAAGAGCGATCAGGTCCATATCTTCCATTTACCCCGGATGGTGCCCTTGATGGGAAAGTTCTTGATTCGAAGATGGCAAAACAAATGTCGTTCGTTGCAAGATGGGGCTCCTCGTGCGGAATGCCATTCAACGCTAAAGCTTTTTTGAAAGCACATCCGCAGTACGACTGGATGACCGGAATAATAAAAGATCGGCCATCACAGCCCTGGACTACCTTTAAGGCTGGCGAGACCAAATAGCCTACCCGATTTGACATTTAATACGTTTTATACTGCTGCTTTTTTTAATTATTTTGCTGTAAATGTCATCCTGTTTCATCAGAATCTCAGGGAAAGACAACTTAATCCGCCGTCTAATTTCTGAAACTCGAAGACATCAACTGTTATTGTTGTATATCCTGCGTTTTCTATATTCTTTTTTGTTTCAGGGAATCCTTGGGGAACAAGCACCTTGCCATTAATCCATAATGAATTTGCCGCATATCCTTCATTCTTATGGACCATAATTTTATTAAACCGGTCAAATTCCGGGTTATTAATAAACTCTCCACTTATTAACAGATTATTCTGCTCCAGGTAAGAAACTCCGGTTTTCAGGTGTAAAAAGTTTATTAATTGAACCTTTGAACCTGTCATTTGATATCCTTGCAGAATTTCTATTAATTGATCTGCACCTTCGTGATTCGTTCTTTGTGATATACCGATAAAATAATGTTCATTAACCATCATGACATCACCGGCATCCAACGTTCCGGGTGACTTAATTTCCTCAATATCATGATAAAATCCCTCAAGAATTCGTTTCATTTCAAGGGTTTCTCCTTTTCTCGACAAAGCTCCGGGATTAGTGATTATCGCACATTGTGAGGTACAAAGTGCAATATCTTCGACGAAAGTCGAATCCGGATACCGGTTATCGGCATCGAGCACACAAACCTGTAACCCGCATTCTTCTAAAATTTGAACATATTTCCTATGTTGATCCAATGCTTTCTGATAATCCGGGGGACCCAGGTTCGCTGTTGTCAGCCCTTTGACCATTTCCCGGCAAGGTTTTCTGACAATTGCATGTTTTAACATAATTTAAAGTTTGAAGGAATGCAGGAATTCAGTCCCGATAGCTATCGGGAGCAGAATGCAGGGATTCAGAATATGAGGTTTGAGCGGAAAACGGGATTCGGACCCGCGACCCTCAGCTTGGGAAGCTGATGCTCTACCAACTGAGCTACTTCCGCGATAGAGTGTGAGTTTGTGTGTGGAGGAAGTGTGAGTGTGCAAAGCTAAGAATTAATCGTCAATCTGACATTTCAATCGTACATCGTACTTCGTACTTCGTACATCATAATAATACTCCTCCTCGTCCTTCAAGATTAATTATTAATTGATCGGGCTGGTTTTATCACAAATCGGTGGGCAAGGGTCATAGGTGCGTGATGTTATAAGGATACTCGTAGTATCATCATGGTTCAAATTATCGAAGCCCACGACTATACTGATCTTGTTGGCTCCATTATCTAGTCCGGAGTAGATTCTGTAACCTATATACTTTGGATTTTTATGGATGCTGTTCATAGCAATCAACTGATTCTGATCAATGGCAATTGCTTTTAAGGTGTCGATACTGAGTGGTTTGTTGCTAAGATATTTATGATAATAAATCCGGGCACTGATTCCTGGAGAACTATTTGGTTGAGCCGGAGAATCCGGTGGTTTGCTTCCGCTGATCAGCAGAAAAACGCCGAAGAGTAGTCCGCCGAAAATTGTTCCGGTTAAAAATGTTAAATAGCGATTGGTTAATTTTTTCTTTTCCATAGTATTAAATTTTTAAGGTTATACAAATATTAGGGTTTGACACTTCGAATTTAGGTATTTTTCTATTTCCAAAAGATTTTAAAATAAATATTCCCTGTTTGAAACAACTGTCTATCTTTCAAGGACAGGTCAACGTATTAAATATCAAGCGATCAAAAAAAACGGGCTATGCTTTCCGATACAGCCCGTTTTTGTTATGAATCCGGTATTGATAACATAAAAGTGGTTTACTTCATAACCTTGTGCATCTTTTGAAGTTCAGCCACCGTCATTTTATCCACCGGCATAATTTTGGCGACATCCTGCTCGACTTTCGGGAGTGATTTCCTTACTGCCTCTTCGGAAGTTCCCTGCAAAATTGCATAACAGGTATGATCGCCATGGTGACATCCAAAATAAAATTTTGAAACAAACGCATCTCCCTTATCCTTCAGTTCTGTCAGATTATTCGCGCATTGTTCAGGTGTATGAGTTGCCATTACAAAATAGTAATTCATCTTTGTAGCGGCAGGTTTGGCCGTCTGTGCCATAATACTGCTGACGCTGCAAATCAAAACGATTGCAATAATAAGCTTCAATGTTTTCATATCTGTATTTATTTAGATTAAATTAATGCAAAGATAGTAAACATTTTCACGAACTGATTAAAAACAAAAAAAATTATGAACAATGCTATCCATTGACGAGGAGTGCCAACTTCCCGGACGATATCGCGGAAGTTGTAACAGGTTTTACCTTCCTGAAATATTTTCTTTATTTTTACAAAAAAAATATGGAAACACATGGTTTTATCGTAATTTCCGCCTTTATATTTCTGGGGTTATCGATGATCATCCTTGGTGCAACAATCAGCCGGAAAGGCATCAAATTTCTCGGGAAGCCCACCATAGACGAATTCTTCTTTTATTCAGGAAAACTCAGTTTGTTCGCCTCCTGGACTTTATTTATATGTAAAGCCATTTTTCCCGGGATGGGGTTAATCCGTGTTCCTCCTCCGTTATCATGGGTTGCCGCATTACTTTTATGTATGGCCGTCATTTTCTTCATTATTTCTTTTGCAAATCTCGGAACATCATTAAGAGTGGGACTTCCTGGGCAGGAAACCGTTTTAAAAACTAAAGGGATCTTTCAATTTAGCAGAAATCCACTCTATCTTAGCGGTTACCTGGTTTGTATAGCCTCTCTTATGTATTATCCTAACCAGGTGAACCTTGTCCTGGCAGCCTATGGAATTTATGTTCATCATAAGATCATTCTCGGGGAAGAAAAATTTCTTGCCGCAAGGTTTGGCTCACAATGGGAAGAATACCGGAAGCAGGTGCGGAGATACCTTTAAGAATTACGAATAATGTGTTATGAAATATGAATTACTATTTGCCAATTGATGTTATCAATATCTTATGGAAACAGAAAATAAGCCTGCCTTTTCCTGGAAAATGCGCCTGAAAAGTTTTCATTTCGCATTTAAAGGGATAGCATATATGTTGAAAACGCAGCATAATTCATGGATTCAAACCGGAATAGCAGTGATTGCAATAGTCCTTGGCTTTTATCTTGACATCAGCCGGGTGGAATGGTTGTTTATCATTATTGCCACCGGATTAGTATTAATGGCGGAAATCATCAATACGGCTATCGAAACCATGGTGGATCTCCTCTCTCCTGAAAAAAATGAAAAAGCCGGAAGAATAAAGGACCTGGCTGCGGGGAGCGTTTTGTTAGCTTCGATCATGGCTTTGGCTGTCGGGATCATTATTTTTTTACCAAAACTTCTGGCAAATTAGATCTTGGTAAATCTTTTGCAATACTATCTGCAATGAAACTTTATCAACCCTTCCAATGGGGACTGGAGAATGGTTCCCACATTGATCTCATGCTCTTTCGCTGATTCCATCAGGATTTCCTTATAATAATATGCGATGGAGCCTACAAAGCTTACCGGAACCCG